>VFZY01000028.1 GCA_016870915.1 Acidobacteriota bacterium
GTTTTGTTTGTCACCCATTGGGTGCTGTCCTCCGCAGGGGTCTTCGCTGCCTTCAAACCCCTATCGATATTGATGCGGACGAGCATCCAGGAGATTCGCACGCGCGGCTCAAAACGGAAATGTGGGTTATAATCGGCGGAAGGCCGGCGTGCTCGACGAACAACTGATGCTGCTGCTGTTGCAGGTGGCCGTGGCGGCCGCCGTGGCCAGCATTCTGGCCCGTCTGAATGCCTTTGTCCGCATGCTGATGCGCGAAGAGCGCAGCTTCGAGCAGCGGCTGCTCATGGCGCTGGCGTTCGGGGCCGTTTTCGGCGGCGGCGTCGCGGTGCGGGTGGTCACCGGCACCTACAAGGCGGCCGATCTCGCGGTGGCGGGCAGCTTTCTGGCGGGGGTCCTGGGCGGCTACGTGGCAGGGCTGATCTCGGGCATCCTGATCTCTCTACCTGCCATGCTCGCATCCGAGTTCCTCACCATGCCGTTCGTGGCGGGCGTGGGCGTGCTGGGCGGATTAATCCGCGATCTGTCGCCCAACCCGGAGGAGATCTGGCGCTTTTCGCCGGTCTTCAACACGCTGGCTCATACGCGAGATCTGTTCCGGGGCAATGTGCCACCCAACCTCTGGTTTCAACTGGTATTCATTGCTTCCATCCTGTTTTCGGAACTGTTGCGCTATGGCGCGAGCCTCATTTTCCCCGAGCGCATCTTCGCGCCGCTGCCGGCCGCAGCGCAGGATACGGCCTGGCGTCTGATCGCCCCCTACGCAGCCACGCTTCTGTGCACGGTGGTGCCGCTGCGCATCTGGAACGGAGCGCGCACGGAACGGAAGCTTGAGGCGCAGAAGCTGCTCATCAACGAAGCCCGGCTGCAGGCGTTGCAGAGCCAGATCAACCCCCACTTTCTGTTCAACACCCTCAACTCCATCTCATCGCTGGTCCGCACCAACCCGGAGCAGGCGCGGGCGGTGATCTACAAGCTGTCAAGCATCCTGCGCCGGCTGCTGCGCAAACACGAAAACGTGGCTCCGCTGCGGGACGAACTTTCGTTTATCGAGGATTATCTTTCGATCGAGATGGTCCGTTTCGGGGAGAAGCTGCGTTTTGTCAGGGACGTGGAAGCGGGGGCGATGAACTGCCTGGTGCCGGGGATGCTTTTGCAGCCGCTGGTTGAGAATTCGATCAAGCACGGCCTGGCGTCGAAGCTGGGCGGCGGAACCATTCGGGTGACTGGCCGCCTGGAGTCCGGGCGGCTGCGGATCACGGTGGAGGATGATGGCGTAGGCATACCGGATGAGCGGATGGAACGGCTTTTCGACCACGGCATCGGCGTGAACAACGTGAATGAGCGGCTGAAGGTGTTGTACGGCGACACATACCGGATGGAGATCGACAGCCGGCCGGGCGAGGGCACCAGAATCGAGATCGAACTGCCGGAAGGGCCGTCCGCCACAATTCGCAAACCAGCCTGAGGTATTCGGTCCGCGCGCCGCGCTATCTGTTGCAAAGCGACAATTCATTCCAAATGGCGATTGAAGCCGGCCGCCGCGCGATCTGACACATCGGAGGAGGCGGCGGTTGGCCAAAGCCGTTCCATCCCGATTCTTCCGGGCCGCTTGCGGCGCGGGCGATGACACTAGGGGCCGCGTGACGAGAGGTCATCACGTGGCCCCTTTTTTTCCATGGCAGAATGGACTCTGATGGAAGGAGATCGCCTCGCATGAGAATTCTACCCCTCGCCCTGGCCGCCGCCTCTCTGTGGGCCCAGAGCCCGTCCGCGTCGGAATCGAAGACCGTTGGCGGCAAGACGGTCAGCATCAGTTACAATTCACCTCGTGTCAACGGCCGCGCCGGCAAGCTGTTCGGCAAGGACGGGCGCATCGGCCAGGACCCGGGTTACCCGGTGTGGCGGGCGGGGGTCAATGCGGCCACCAAATTTCACACCGACGCCGATCTGAAGATCGGCTCTCTCGACGTTCCGAAGGGCGATTACACGCTGTTTGTCGATCTTTCGGATCCCAACGTCTGGCAACTCATTGTCAACAAGCAGACCGGCCAATGGGGCCTTCGGTATGACAAAGCGCAGGACCTGGGCCGCGTGCCGATGGCGATGGCCAAGCCGCCCGCGCTGGTGGAGAATCTTAAGTACACGCTGACGGAGTCGGGCGCCGGCGCGTTGAAGCTGACCCTGGAGTGGGAGAACGCCGGCGGTTCCGTTCAGATCACGGTGAAGTAGCTCGCATCAGGCATGGATAAGTTTCTGATTGAGGGCGGCCGCCCGCTCGAAGGACTGATTGAGGTGAGCGGCGCCAAGAACTCAGCCCTGCCGGTGCTGGCGGCGGCGTTGTTGACCGATGAACCGGTGGTGCTGGAAGGCATTCCGCCGGTGCGCGACATTGGCACCATGCAGTCCCTGCTGGCCCACTGCGGGGCGCGGGTTGCGGTGGACGGCACCACGGTGACGGTGCATGCCGGGGATCTGCCGCGGCCCGAGGCGCCCTATGACGTGGTGAAGACCATGCGCGCTTCGAGTCTGGTGCTGGGTCCGCTGTGTGCGCGCACGGGCCGTGCCCGCGTCTCGATGCCGGGCGGGTGCGCCATCGGGGCGCGGCCCATCAACCTGCACGTGAATGGGTTGGAGCAACTGGGTGCGACGCTCGAACAGGATCACGGGTACCTGGAGGCCCGCGCGCCGGGACGGTTGCGGGGCGGCCTGATTCACTTTGACCGCATCACGGTGACCGGCACCGAGGACCTGATGATGGCGGCGACGCTGGCCGAAGGGGAGACGGTGCTGGGCAATGCGGCTCGTGAGCCGGAGGTTGTCGATCTGGCCGAACTGCTGATCAAGATGGGCGCGCGGATTGAGGGCGCGGGCAGTTCGACCATCCGGATCGAGGGCGTGACGAAACTGCACGGCGCCCGGCATCGCATCATTCCGGACCGCATTGAAGCGGGCACGTTCCTGATCGCGGCGGCGGCCACGCGCGGCGACCTTGCCGTGGCCGGCTGTGTCCCGGAGCACCTTACGGCTCTGATCGCCAAGCTCAGGCAGGCCGGGGTGGCGGTGGAGGAGACGGCTCCGGATACGCTGCGCGTGTTCGGCGGAGCGCGTGAGTTGAACAGCGTGGATATCAAGACGGAAGAGCATCCCGGTTTCGCCACGGATCTTCAGGCGCAGTTCATGGCTCTGATGACCCAGGCGCGCGGGATTTCCTTCGTCACAGAGAACATTTTCGAGAACCGCTTCATGCACGTCCAGGAACTGGTGCGCATGGGTGCCAACATCCGCATTGAAGGGCGGCAGGCGATTGTTGCCGGGCCGCGCCGGTTGAGCGGCGCCGAAGTGATTGCCTCGGACCTGCGCGCAAGCGCGTCCCTGGTGATCGCGGGCCTGATGGCGGATGGCGAAACCACGCTCGACCGCGTCTATCACATTGACCGCGGATACGAGAAAATTGAACAAAAACTTTGCGCCGTGGGCGCGCGCATCCGGCGGGTATCGGGTACGCTGGCACGCTCCTCGGAAGCCTGATGAAGGAGATCCCGCATGAAGCACAACCCTGGTTTTCTGGCTCTGGTGAACGACGCGAAGAGCCGCGTCGCCGAGATGAACATCGATCAATACAAGGAGATGCTGGCCGCGGGTGAGGAACACATTCTCATCGACACGCGGGAGGAGAGCGAGTGGGCCGCAGGGCACGCCGCCAACGCCATCCACCTGGGCAAAGGCATCATAGAACGCGACATTGAGACGCGGGTTCCCGACAAGGCGGCGAAGCTCATCCTGTATTGCGGCGGCGGCTTCCGTTCCGCCCTGGTGGCCGACAATCTGACCAGGATGGGATACGAAAGCGCGATTTCACTGGATGGCGGCTGGCGGGCCATCAGTGGTTCCGGCATTCCGCTGGCGAAGTAGCGGCTTGCGTCTGCGCGACTGGCCTCCGGGGTAAGGGTAACCCGGCCGGGGCGACGCGTAACCCCGCCGGGGCGAAGGGTAACCTTGTGTGCGGCAAAATGAGTCCTTGTACACATGAAGTTGTTCGTTGCCCTCACCATCGCGGCCACTGCGCTCGCACAGAACGCCGCGCCCCCGGCGCCGGTTCGTTCGCCCGAAGTGGGCGCTGACCGCACGGTCACCTTCCGGCTGCGGGCCCCCAATGCCAGGGAAGTGCTGGTGAGCATTGAAGGCCAGACGCAACGCGTGGCGCTTGCCAAGGACGAAAAGGGCGTATGGTCCGGCACGTCGGCGGCGCTGGAGCCCGATCTGTACGGCTACTCATTCCTCGCCGATGGTGTGGCGCTGATTGACCCCGGTAATCCGGCCATGAAGCCGAACCTTCTGAACACCCAGAGCGTGGTGCATGTGCCAGGCAACGGCCTGGTGTGGGAGGTGGCCGATGTGCCGCACGGCACGCTGCACCGGCACCCCTACAAGAGCGCGGTGGTGGGCGATCAGCGCGAGTATTTCGTCTACACGCCCGCCGGATACGACCCTGCCGCCAGGAAGACGTATCCTGTGCTCTACCTGCTGCACGGGTTCTCCGATGACGCCAGCGGCTGGTCCGCGGTGGGAAAGGCGCACGTGATTCTGGACAACCTGATCGCGCAGGGCAAGGCGGAACCAATGCTGGTGGTGATGCCGTTGGGCTATGGCGCGCCGGAAATCGTGCGTGCGGGTTTTGGCGGCTTCCGCGACCCGGGGCTTCGCCAGCGCAACTTTGACCGGTTCCGCGAGGCTTTGCTGACCGAGGTGCTGCCGGCCGTCGAGAAGTCGTATCGCGTGAACAAGGACCGCGAGCAGCGCGCCATTGCCGGCCTTTCAATGGGCGGCGCGGAAACGCTGTACACGGGCCTCAACAACATCGACAAGTTCGCCTACGTGGCCGCGTTTTCGGCCGGCGGCAACACGGAGGACTACGCGGCGGCCTATCCCAACCTTACGGCCAAGCAGGCCAACGCCGGGTTGAAGATGCTGTGGATCGGGTGCGGCACCGAAGACCGTCTGATGGAGAGCAACCGCAAGTTCCGGCAGTGGCTGAAGTCGAAGGAGATCAACGTCACGGAAGTGGAGACGCCGGGCGGGCACACCTGGCTGGTGTGGCGGCGGTATCTGGCGGAGATCGCGCCGGCCCTGTTCAAGAAGAAGGTATCGTAAACGGAGATGCCTGAGCCCGGCGGCTGCGTGGTACGCTGATCTCTTCCACATGAGAATCGCCGTCGCCGGGTTGGGCTTCATGGGCGCCACCCACATCAAGGCCATACGCAAGAGTTCCACCGTTGCCTTGGCAGCCGTGGTGAGTTCAGATGCCTCCAAGCTGGCTGGCGATCTGTCGGCGATTGCGGGCAACCTGGGCGGCCCCGGCGAACGGCAGGATTTTTCCGGCATCGGACGCTACCAGACGCTGGATGAGGCCCTGGCGGACCCCGCGATCGACGCCGTGGACTTGTGTCTGCCCACCGACCTGCACAAGTCCGCCACGCTGGCGGCGCTGGCCGCGGGCAAGCATGTTCTGGTTGAAAAACCCATGGCGCTGGATGCCGCCGAGTGTGACGCCATGATCACGGGCGCGCGCCAGGCGGGCCGCGTGCTGATGGTGGCGCAGGTGCTGCGGTTTTTTCCGATGTACACGGCAACTGCGGAACGTCTGCCCTCGCTGGGAAGGATGCTCAACGCCACGTTCCGCCGCCGCTGCGCCGCGCCCACCTGGGGCAAATGGCTGAAGGACAAGGAACGCTCCGGAGGCGGGGTCTTCGACCTGCTGATCCACGACGTGGACATGATGCTGCACCTGTTCGGCCGGCCGCGCGGCGTGAGCGCCACCGGCGCCGAGGCGATGCAGGATGGAATCGACACCATCAGCGCCCGCTTCGATTACGGCGACGGCGCGGCCGTGACCATTCTGGGTGGCTGGCACCAGGGTGCGTATCCGTTTTCCATGGAGTACTCGATTGTCGCCGAGGGAGGGGTGATCGAGTACGGTTCGAACGGTGTGCCGCCTACTTTGTACCGGCCCGGCGCGGAACCGGAGGCCCTGCCGCAACCCGAAGTGGACGGCTATCAGGGCGAGATCGATTACTTCGGCGCCTGCTGCCTTGAGGGGCGCGCGCCTGAGCTTTGCCGGCCCGAGGATTCGGCGCTGGCGACACATTTGACGCGCCTGATGTCGGAGGCGCGGAGACATTCCGGGGAGACCATACCATGTCATTGAGACCGTTGGAAGCAGGGGCGATGTTCTGGGCGGGGCGCGATCCGCTGGAGACGGTGCGCGAGGTGAAGTCCCTGGGCGCGCGATCGGGACAGTTGGGCGTTCCCGGCGATCTGGACCTGGCCGGCGCCGCGGCCGGCTGGCGGGCGGCGATTGAGGCGGAAGGTTTCGCCCTGGTGACGGTCTTTGCGGCCTATGTCGGCGAAGACTACGCGGACATTCCCACCGTGGAGAGGACCGTCGGCTTTATCCCGCCAGGCTTCCGGGCCGAGCGGGAAGCGCGGACTCTGGAGGTGATCGATTTCGCGGCGGCGGTGGGTGTGCGCAGTTTCGCCTGCCACATCGGCTGCGTGCCGGAAGACCGGGCCGACGGGAATTACACGGCGGTGCGCGACATGGTACGCCGCATCTGCGACCACGCGGCTTCGCACGGCATGAACTTCGCGCTGGAAACCGGCCAGGAGCCCGCCAAGGTGCTGCTTGAGTTCTTCGAGGACGTGGCGCGCCCGAATCTCGCGGTGAACTTCGACCCGGCGAACATGATCCTCTACGGGTCAGGCGATCCCATTGAGGCGCTGGGCATTCTGGGGCCCCACGTTGTTTCCGTGCATGCCAAGGACGGCGATTGGCCGAATCCCGCGGTGGCGGGATCCCTGGGCGTTGAGCGGCCATTGGGTTCCGGCGCGGTGGGCATGGAGCGCTTTGTGGCGAAACTGCGCGAAATCGGCTACAAGGGCACGCTCAACGTGGAGCGCGAAGGCACCTCGCCGGAGCAGTGGCGTGGCGATGTCGCCGCGGCGGTGAGTCTGCTGAATTCCCTCACTCAATAGGCGGCCTGCGGTGGGACTCGAAGCTCAGTGCCTGGCGCGTCATGGCTCCCAGGCCGGGGAGGGCAAGCTGCAACTGGAAGGGTCCGAACTCCTGTTTCGGGGCGCGTTCCGGCTGAAGATTCAGGTTTCCGAGATCACCCGGCTTGAGGCTAAGGGATCCTCGCTGCACGTGGCGTTTGGCTCGGGCCGGGCGGTGTTTCAACTTGGCTCGGCGAAGGATGTCGAGAAGTGGATCGGGAAGATCCGGAATCCTCCCTCGCTGCTGGACAAACTGGGCGTGAAGCCGGGGATGCGCGTGGGCGCCGTGGATCTGCGGGACGGTGGATTTCTGGGCGATCTTTCGAAGGTGGCGGCGGAGGTCCACACGGGGATGCTGCCGCGCGGTCTGGACCTGGTGTTTCTGGGGGTGGAGAGCGTGGAGGCGCTGGCTGGACTGCGCGGTATGGAACACCATATCACCCAGGCCGGGGGCATCTGGGTGATCTATCCGAAGGGCAGCAAGGCCGTCACGCAGAGCGATGTGATGGCCGCCATGGCGTCTGTCGCTCTTGTCGACGTGAAAGTGGCTTCCTTTTCGGCCACCCACACGGCGCTCAAAGCCGTGATCCCCGTGCACCGGAGATCGTAGGGAAGAGCCAAGGGTGAACTATCCTGGTACCAGGTGGGTAGTCCTTCAGAAACTCTTGTGACCGGGCGGACGAGCGCTTTTCCGGCCCGCTTTGCCCGGCTTGCCACCTTCCGAGCCCTACGGCACCGTAACTTCCGGCTCTACATCTTCGGTCTCGCGGTGTCGCTCATCGGCACCTGGATGCAGAATGTGGCCCAGGTGTGGCTGATCTACCGGCTCACGGGGTCGGAGGTGCTGCTGGGCTTGACTGGCTTCTCAACACACCTGCCGGTCCTTCTTCTGGGCCCCATTGCGGGCCTGGCGGCTGACCGTTTTCCGCGCCAGCGCATCGTGCTGATCACGCAGACGCTCTTCCTTGCGCAAGCGTCTGTGCTTGCCGCGCTCACCCTCTCCGGCCGTGTCCACGTGTGGCACGTACTGGCCCTGGCGCTGTGTGCCGGCATCATCAATGCCTTCGATGTGCCGGCCCGGCAGGCGCTGATCGTGCATCTTTCCAGCCGTGAGGACCTGCTGAACGCGGTCTCGTTGAACTCGCTGATTTTCAACGCGGCGCGGGTGCTGGGTCCGTCGATCGGCGGGCTGATCGTGGCCTGGCTCGGCGAAGGCGTCTGCTTTTCGCTCAACGCCGTGAGCTTTCTGGCGGTGATTGGAACGGTGCTCGCTATGCACGTGCCCGATCAAAAGCCCGCCACCGGAGCAGGCGAGGGGCTTGCCGCGATCGCGCAGGCACTTCGCTTCGTCCATCGGACTCCCGAAGTGCGTCGGCTGTTTGCCGTCTCCGCCGCCGTCAACCTCTGCATGGCGGCGCTGTTCATCCTGGCCCCCATCTTCGCGGACCGCTATTTTCACCACGGTTCGGCGGGTCTCGGCTTCCTGACGGGCGCGATGGGCGGGGGCGCCGTGGTGGGTGTTCTGCTGCTGGCCGCAAGCAAGACCGCGGGGCTCGACCGCGTGATCGCTCTCAACACCGCGGGGCTTGCCGCCGCCCTGGCCGCCTTTGCCTGGTCCCCCTGGTGGGCGCTATCGATTGCCCTCATGCCTGTCATCGGCTTCACGCTCATGCGCCAGAACGGCGCCACCAACACCAGCGTTCAGATGGCCATTCCCGAAGAGTTTCGCGGCCGTATCATGGGTCTCTATTCCATGACCGTGCTTGGCATGCTGCCCATCGGAAGCCTTGCCGCGGGCTTCCTGGCCGGACGCTTCGGCGCCCGCCCCACGGTCTTCGGCGCGGCCCTGGTCATTCTGGCCGCGGCAATCTCGTTCGCCGCCAACCGGCCGCGCCAGGTGCCTGCATGAGGTGTCTCACAACGGCCGGCTTGATGCTTGCGGCGGTTCTGAACGCCGCCGAGCCCGGGGATCGCCAAGCCATCCTTCGTCAGGTGGATTCCATCCTCAAGGAACTCACCGCCATCACCGGTTGGGAGGCGCGGCGGCCGGTGCCTGCATCCTTTCTCTCCAAGCGCGACCTTGAGCGCAACTTAAACGAACGCATCCGGCGCGAAGTGAAACCCGCCGAGATCCGCGCCGAGGAAACCGCCCTGAAGATGCTGGGTTTCGTGCCCCAGGATTTCGATCTCAAAGCCACCATGGTCAGTCTGCTCAGCGAGCAGGCGGCGGCGTTCTATGACCTGCGGGAACGGCGCATGTACCTGATCGAGGAGACCAGCGACGCCCAGCAGGAACAGAACCTGATTCACGAACTGGCCCACGCCCTGGCCGATCAGCACTTCCGCCTGGGCCGCTACATGAAGCAGGGCAGGACCTCCGATGACGCCGCGCTGGCCCGCACTTCGGTGATGGAGGGCCAGGCATCGTGGCTTGCCGCCGAAGTGGTGGCGCGCCGCAACGGCGGCTCCCTCAAAGAGACCCCGGATCTGCTTCGGAGGCTCGGGTCGGGCGACATTGATGAGAACGCTTTCCCGGTGCTGGGCAAGGCGCCGCGCTACCTGCGCGAGTCGTTCCTGTTCCCGTACACCGACGGCTTCCGCTTCCAGCACGAGGTCTTCCTGAAACGGGGAACTGCGGCTTTTGCGGCGCTCTACAGTCAACCGCCCCCATCCTCGCGCGCCATCCTGCACCCGGAGGCCTATCTTGCCGGGGAACCGGTGGACGACCCCGCCCTGCCGCCGTTCAAGCTTCGCAGGCGCTACCGTGTGCTCACCGAGGGCAACCTGGGAGAGATCGACCACCGTGTCTGGTTCCGTGATTATCGGATTCCCGAGGGCGATGATTTGGCCGCCGAACTGCGCGGTGGGGCGTACAAAGTGTGGGAGTTGAAAAAGGGCCGGGGCTTCGCGCTGCAGTATGCCTCCACCTGGTCCACCGAGGAAGCGGCCGCCCATGCCTTCGCGGCCTATCAGGTGGTGTTGCGCGGCAAGCGCCCGGACTTCCGCATCGCGCAGCGCGGCGCGGCGGAGGTGCGCGGTCCCGGGTTCCATCTTGAACGCCGCGGACGCCTGCTGTACTCGTTGGAAGGCGTCATCGAATAAACTGGAAGCGTGCGAGTTCTGCTTCCTCTTCTGCTCACCGCGGCGTCTCTTGCTCCCGCGGCTCCACCCGTACCCCGGCCCGCCGGCGAGTTCGAGTTTTTCCTGCCCAATGGCAGCCGCGAACTGCTCAGCCGGTACAAGGGCAAAGTAGTTCTGCTGAAATTCATTCTCACCACGTGCCCGCACTGCCAGCAGACGTCGATGCTAACCGAGCGGCTCTACAAGGAACTTGCCCCGCGCGGTTTTCAGCCCCTGGATTGCGCCGTCAATGACATGTCCAAACTGCTGGTCGGCGACTACATCCGCAAGTATGGACTGACTTACCCGGTGGGTTATAGCCTGCGCAGCCCCATGCATGTGTTTCTGCAGCAACCGGAGAACGTTCAGTTGTTCTATCCCAACATGGTGTTCATCGACCGGAAGGGTGTGGTGCGGGCCCAGTACATGGGCAATGAGCCGTTCTACAACGACATGGAGAAGAACGTCCGCGCAACACTCGAAGGCTTGCTCAAGGAGAGCGCCTCGGCCGCTCCGGCGAAAGCCGCCAGAAAGTAGCCTTTCATGCAAGCCCGGCGCGACATCATACGGTCCGGAGCTCTCGGGCTCCTGCTGGCTCCATTCGGGCGGCGGCTTCTCGCCGCGCCTTCCTTCACCGCGAATCCCTTTGCGCTAGGTGTGGCCTCCGGCGATCCTGCCCCCGACGGCGCCGTCCTCTGGACCCGCCTCATTCCGGACCCGGCGCGCGAGGCTGCCTGGCAGCGTGAGCGTGTCTCCGTCCGCTACCGTGTCTCCACCGATGAGGCCATGAAGCGCATCGTGCGGCAAGGCTCAGCCACGGCGGCGCCTGAGCTGGGCCACTCCGTCCACGTGGAACTGCGCGGCCTGGAGCCGGGGCGCCATTACTGGTATCAGTTCGACGCCGCGGGCTCGGAGAGTCCGGTTGGCCGCACCCGGACGGCCCCGGTTTCGAGCGATCGCCTGCGTTTTGCCTTCGCTTCCTGCCAGCACTGGGAGAGCGGCTATTACACGGCCTACCGGCACATGGCCGAAGAGGACCTGGATCTGGTGGTCCACCTGGGCGACTATGTCTACGAAGGCCCTACGCGCGCGGGAGGGGTGCGCCAGCATCCGCCTCACGAGATGAAGACGCTGACCCAGTATCGCGAGCGCTACGCCCTCTACCGGTCCGATGCTCTGCTGCGTCAGGCCCACGAGCGTTTCCCCTGGATTGTCACCTGGGATGACCACGAGGTGGACAACAACTACGCGGCGGACGTTCCGGAAGACAGCCAGACGCGCCAGGATTTTCTGGAGCGGCGCGCCAATGCCTACCAGGCTTTCTATGAGTTCATGCCGCTGCGCAAAGGCGCCATGCCGCGGGGCTCCGGCTTGAAGCTCTACCGCCAGGTGCCCTACGGCGCGCTCGCCAGTTTTCACGTGCTGGATACACGCCAGTACCGTGGCGACCAGCCCTGCGGCGATGGCGACAAGCCGCCCTGCGAAGCCTGGCATGACCCGAATCTCAGCATGCTGGGGCAGGCGCAGGAGAAGTGGCTTGAGCAGGGCCTGGCGGCCTCGCGGGCTACCTGGAACGTGCTGGCGAACCAGGTGATGCTGGCTCGCATCGATCGCGATGCCGGTCCGGGCGAACTGCATCCCATGGATCAATGGTCAGGCTACGACGCCGCCCGCCGCCGCATGATGGATCTTTTCGCGGGCCGCCCGGTGAACCCCATTGTGGTCACCGGCGACGTCCATTCAAGCTGGGTGAGCGAACTGCGGTCGGACTATAAAGATTCCGGCAAGCCCGCCGTGGCCGTTGAATTCACCGGCACCTCCATCAGTTCGGGCGGCGATGGGGTTCCGGTGCCGGAGCGCGTGGCGCAGTATCTGCCCGACAACCCGCACGTCAAGTTCTACAACTCCCAACGCGGCTACGTCTCCTGCGATGTGACGCCGAAAGCGTTCACGGCCTCTTACCGGATTCTCGACAAGGTGACGCAGAGGGACATGCCCATCGCCCGCACGGTTTCCTACACGGTGGCCGCGGGCCGGGCCGCCGCCGAAAAAGTCTAGAATTCAGAAATTGACGATCGACGCGAAGCCGGCCGGGTCAAGGCTCGCGCCGCCCACCAGGGCTCCGTCGATTTCAGGCTGTGCCATCAGACCCTTCACGTTGTCGGGTTTGACACTGCCGCCGTAGAGGATGCGGACGGCGGCCGCGGCGGCGGCGCCGAAGTGGCCCGCCACGCGCCCGCGAATGAAGCGATGGGCATCGGCTGCCATCTCTGGTGTCGCCGTTTTCCCGGTTCCGATCGCCCACACGGGCTCATACGCGATGACCACTTGAGCGAACCCAGCGGCGCTCAATCCGGCCAGACCGCCCGCCACCTGGTCCGCCAGCACGGCTTCGGTGCGTCCCGATTCGCGCTCTTCCAGCTTCTCGCCCACGCAGACAATGGGCCGCAGGCCCGCGGCGATCGCGGCCACGGTGCGGCGTTGAACGGTCTCGTCGGTTTCACCGAAGTACTGGCGGCGTTCGCTGTGGCCGATGATGGCCCAGACCGCGCCGCAGGCCTTCAGCATCGGTCCGGACACTTCGCCCGTGAATGCGCCCTGGTTTTCCCAGAAGACGTTCTGGCCCCCGATGCCAACATTCGACCCCGCGGCGGCTTCCACGGCTGCCGGAATGTTGACGAACGGAGGGCAGATGGCGATTTCGCAGTGCCGCGAGCCGGCCACCATGGGCAGGAACCTGGTGAAGTAATCCTTGGTTTCAGCGGCCGTCTTGAAGAGCTTCCAATTGCCGGCCATCAGGGGTTTGCGCATAAACCATCTAGTTTAGCCTGTCGAGCTTCAAACCCAGGATGGAAGCGAACCGGTGGGCCAGTTCCAGCATGTCCACTTCAGGCACTTTGGCGGCCGGAACGCCTTCGCCCCACAGAAGGTAACTGGACCGGTAGTCGTTGCGCAGGGGCCAAAGTCCGTGGTCGCCGCGTTCGCCGCCCGCGGCGCCGGGCCGGGTCCATGCCGTGTGCTCCACGGTTTCGAACGCCGCCAGCCCGGTCACGCCAAACTGCTGAAGTTCGGTGCGGCTCACTTCCCGCAGCACGCCATTGCGGGCGTCTTTCATCGAAGCGCGCAGGGCCGCCGCGGCCTCGGGCGTGGACGCAACGGCTAAACCTCCGGCCAGCGTGGCCCCCTTTGCCCCCAGGTCCTCGGCGGTGATGCGCCGGTCGATCCTTTCAAAGCCGTGATCGCTCACCACGGCCACCACCGCACCCTTGGGCGCCGCCTTGATAATCTGGCCGATGAAGCCATCGCTGCGCTCGATTTCGGCGTTCGCCTGGGATGAAAACGGGCCATGCTCGTGCGCGGCGGCATCGTGATCCACCAGATGGAGCAGCATCAGGGCCGGCCGGTAGCGCTTCAGAATAAAGACTGTGGCCAGAGTGCGCGTGCGGTCATCCATGAACTCCTGCTGGAACGACGGGTCGGACTTGGCGATCTCATCGGCCAGCCCCGGTGTGCCCCTCGCCGCGATCGTCGCCAGATCCATGCCGCCGCCGTTGCGTTTCACGAAGGCCTCCGGCAGGTTGTAGTCGATGGTGGCGTCCACGGTAACGGGCCATGTGATGGCGGCGCTCTTCAGGCCGGCCTGCCGTGCCTTGTGCCACAGCGTGGGGACCTTCAGCAGCGACGCGGACCAGTAGTAATCGCCGCCCTCCGAAGCCGGGCGCCGGTTGCCCAGGATGCCGTGCTGCGCCGGGCGTGCGCCAGTGATCAACGTAGTGTGCGAAGGCCAGGTGACGGTAGGCACCACGCCGGTCACGCCGTCCACCAGCGTGCCTTCGCGGATCAGTTTACGCAGCACCGGGATCTTGAGCCCCAGGCGGTCGCGATCCCGCAGGTAGCGGTGATCCAGGCCATCCACGGAGATGACGATGAGAGATCGCTTCTCAGCCGCGAGGGCGGCGGAGCAGATCAGGGCGAGGGAAAGAAGACGACGGAGTGGCATGGAAAAAGCTCTTCTCATCAAACCATTTCCCATCAAACCATTTCCCATCAAACCATTTCCCATCAAACCATGTCTCGCCAAGCCCGGTCTTATGAAGCGATGTTCCGGCGGGCGAACTTGTAAAGGGGCGCGGCTGCGGCCAGCAGCGCCAACGCGGCAAGGCTGTTGGCCCAGTCATTGGCCGCCACGCCGCCCAGATATGCGGCGCTCAGTCCGATGGCGGCCAGGTTGGTCCACGGCTGGCCCGGGGCGGTCCAGGGGCGGGCGGTTGCGGGGTCGCGGCGCCGCAGCCTGTGCAGCGCGACGAACGAGGCCAGATAGTTCACCACGAACAGCACCGCCCCCACGGCGATCAACTGCTCATAGGTTCCGCTGGCGATCATGGCCACGGTGGCGGCGCCGCTGGTCCACAGTGCCAGCTCCGGAGTGCCGCCACGGCTCACGCCGGCCGCGGCGGCAACGAACATGCCATCGCGCGCAAGGCCATAGAGGATTCGTGTCGTGGTGAGGAACATCGGCCCCAGCACAGCCGCCGACGCCAGCGCGGCCACGGCGGACACAATGCGGGCGCCGGTACCCGGAAACACGCGGGATGCCACTTCCGAGGAAGCCAGCCTGGCCCGGGCTAATTCGCCGGCGGGCACAACATGCAGGAACGCGGCGTTGATCAGCAGATAAACGGCGATCACCACCAGCACGCCCAGAATCATGCCCCGGGGAATGTTGCGCGCCGGGTTGGTGTCTTCTTCCGCAAAGTACACCGCCGTGTACCAGCCGTCATAGTCGACGATGATGAAGCGCATGGCAAGCGCCAGGCCGGCCAGCGTCAGGCCGCCGTGCGTTGCGCCTCGCGCGGGCGCCGAGGCGGGCTCCGCCAGAAAGCACGCTGCCGCCAAGGCGAGCATCGCGCCGGCCTGCGCCGCGGCAAACACCTGCTGTGCGCGCGCACTCAGGCGAATCCCCAGCGATTGGAAAGCGCAGAACAGCGCGACAAGCCCCGCCGCCAGCCACGCTTCGCGGCCCTGGGCGGCGGTCCACAACTCGGCCGCGAACTCGGCGGCGGTCACGGCGATGCTGGCTGCCGAGGCGCAGGTGGCCAGCCAGTCGCTCCAGCCGATGGCGAAGCCGGCTCCGGGCCCGAAGGCGATCCGGGGATACACGTAGAGGCCGCCGGATTCGGGATACGTGACGGCAAGCTCAGCCACCATCCACGTGCCCAACAATGCGTAGAGCCCGCCCAGGATCCAGGCGCCGTGAATAAGCCACGGCTCGCCGATCTCAGCGGCGACCAAGCCGGGGGATCGCAGGATGCCAGGTCCGATCGTGCCGCCGATCGAAACGGCGGCGGCGAAGGCAAAGCCCAGGACGCGGACCAGCCGCCCCGGCGTTGTCACCAGAGCGGACCCGCGTCCACCGTGATGTCACGCCCGGCGTTCCCACCGCGCTCGTGGATGGTGATACGGCCGCCCTGGTAGCTGACGCTGGCCGCGCCCTGATAGTCGGCGGGCACGCGCGCCAGGAACGCGGCGAAGCCTCTGGTTGAACTCTCGCCAGCGTCCAGGTAGGCGAACACGGATTGACCGAAGACCTTGCCCTTCTTCAGCAGGACGCTGAACGGCTGGTGGATGCCCGTGGTGCCGAACTCCAGGCCGCGCGCCTTGGGGCGCCCGTTCTCGACATGCCGCCAGGCGTTGAACCAGGGATACTCGGAGGTCTTCCAGAGATACCCGATCAGAAGGCCCTTGGCTGGCGTCACCGCGGTGGTCCAGCCCCAGTCTTCGTCAACGACGTAGGAGACCACGTTCGGTTCCGGGTCATTGGTGAGCCGCCGCATGTCCACCGCCTGCACGCCGTCCTTGAGCGCCATCGGCCACCAGACGGAGGGTTCTTCGGGGTTCGGCATGGGGCTGGACTGCATCAACCCGCGGCGGGCGTTGGAATCCACCAGCGTGGCCTCGGTGAGGAACTCGCCGCCGATGGTGGGGTGCTGAACCATGTTGTAGACCTTGCCCAGTTTGTTCTGATTGGTCACCGTTTCCGTCACCACGAACACCGCGCCTGCCGGTGCCATGCGCACCTGGCGGCGAACGGCCAGGCCCGCCATGGGCAGCACGGCGGACATGGTGGCCTGCCCGGCCGATTCGCTTTCGCTCTTCCATTGAACGCGAGTCGCTTCGCCGTGATAGAACATGCCATTGGCGGCTTCCGCTTTCGAGGCCTGGCCCCAGCGGTCCAGACACAGGAAGTGCGCAAGCGGAGTTGGTGTGTTGGGGCCTTCAGGGCTGCTCCACACCAGAGGATTGAGTTTTTGGTCAAGGAGATGGAAGTTCACGAAGCTTCCGCCCGCCATATCGACGATCAGCTTCGCGCCACCGCCTTCCAGCACCACCGAACGGCGGCCGTTGACCATCACTTCGCCCTGGGCCAGGCAGGCGGCAAACAGCAGGAGACTGATACGCATAGGATTATCATTGTCGCGCGGCTTCGCACTTGTCAAAATGGAATCCTGATGCCCGACTTTGGTTACAACTGGATCTGGACGCACGGCCACCTTGTGCCGGCGATTCTGTTTGCGGTGGTGGCACTGCTTGCCCTCCGCTTTCGATGGCCCCGCTGGATTCGGCTGGCGGCGATTCTGGGCGCAACCTGGGCGCTGTTCGCCTTCTGGATCGTGCAGGAAAAGCTTGGACTCAATCGCGCGATGCCCATGCCGCCGGTGCCGTTCATGGCCACGGGGGCGGGCAACGTCATCGATCTGGGTGCGGGCTCAGGCCGCACGGCGGCGATGGTGTTGCAGGCCAGGCCCGGCGCGCGGCTCACCGCGCTCGACAAGTTCTCCGGGAGTTTCGGGATCGATGACAACACGCCGGAGCGCTTTCATCGCAACATGGCAGCCTTGGGTGTGGGCGGGCGAGCCCAGGCCCTCACTGCGGACATGACCTCGATTCCTCTACCCGATGGCTCGTTCGATGCCGCCGTGAGCGCTTACGCCATCGATCACCTGAATCGCGAGAATTTCACCAAGGCTATTGCCGAGACACGGCGCGTCCTGCGGCCCGGGGGTGAATTCCTGTTCTTCACCATCAACCGCGACTCCTGGCTGCGGTTCAGCTATCCGTTCCTGCACGGCCACGGCTACTATGGCCGGGAGTCGCTCCAGGAGTACTGGAAATCGCGCATTCGAGAGGGCGGTTTTGAGATCGCCGCGGAAGGCGTGCAGCCGGGTAGCTACTATATCCTGGCCCGCAAAGCCAGCTGAAAGGTGCATAGCATGCGAATCGTATCCACCGGAATCCTGGCGCGGGGTGAGGCCCGCACCGCAAGGGCTGCTGCAACGTTTCCCAGCATCACCGTGCTGCCGGATGGGGAAATTCTGGCGGTCTACCGGATTGGTCCATCGAAGGAATCGGAGGGAGCGCGTGTCGAGATCCGCCGGTCGCTGGACGGCAACGCGTGGGGCGAACCTGAGGCCCCCTTCGCGGATACCTTCGGCGGTGTTCGCGGCTCACACCAGGTGATCTATCTCACCGCCTTGGGCGGCCGGCGGGTGCTGGCCTGCGCGTGCTGGGTGGATCGCGAAGCGTTTCCCGGCAAGCCGCTGTTCAACCCGGAGACCGAAGGCTGCCTGCCGATGCACATTCTGGTGGCGGATTCGGCCGACGGCGCCCGCACCTTCTCCCCGTGGCGGCGCGTTGCCTTGCCGGACGATGTCGGGCCGGCCAGCCTCACCAATCCCGTGCTGCGCCTGGCCGATGGACGCCTTGCCATCAGCATTGAAACCAACAAGACCTATGAGGATCGCGGCCCGTGGCGGCAGCGGGTGGTCTACGTGTACTCCTCTGACGAGGGGCAGACGTGGTCTGAGCCGGTGACCACGTGCGAAGATCCGGCGGGCCGGATTTTCCATTGGGATCAGCGGGCGGCGGTCTGCAGCGGCCGGCTGGTGACGTTTTCCTGGACCTATGACAAGCCCGCGAACCGCTATCTGAACATCCGCCGCCACCTGGATGGCGTGCTGCACGATACGCTGCCGTTCGCCGATCAACCGGCCCATCCGGCGGTCCTCCGGGGCGGGGAACTGGTGCTTCCCTGGGTGGACCGCTATGGTACGCAGTCCATTCGCGCCCGCCATGCCGCCGCCGCGGACGCTCCTTTCCCGCAGGATCGCGAGTTGGTGATTTACAGTCACGATCAGGCGGCCGCATCCACGGGCGGTACGGCCGAAATGCTTGAGGACATGGGACGCTGGAGCTTCGGCCTTCCCTATGCCGGGACATTGCCTTCCGGTGATGTCATGATCGTGTATTACGCGGGTACGCCGGCTGCACTGGACATCCGCTACGCGATCCTGCAGGTCAACCCTTGAGGTTGGCTATCCTAAAATGACAAGGAGGCTTCGCATGCAGCAGGATCGCCGCCATTTTCTGAGCGCCGCCGCACTGGCCGCCGCACCCATGATCATGCCCGCCGGCGCGCGCGGAGCCAATGACCGCATGGCCTACGGCGTCATCGCCACCGGAGGCCGTGGCCGCTACGTGAGCCGTGTCTTCCAGAAGCTGGGCAATGAGTGCGTGGCGCTGTGCGACGTCTATGAGCCGAATCTGGAAGCCGCCCGGAAGGACGCGCCTCAGGCCCGGACGTTTGGCGATTACCACGAGCTGCTGGCGGACAAGTCCATCGACGCCGTGGTGCTGGCGGGTCCCGATCACCATCACTGCCCGATGCTCATGGCGGCCGTCGAGGCCGGTAAGGACGTCTACGCCGAAAAGCCCCTTTCGAAGACTCTGGAAGAGAGCCAGCGGATGATTCAGGCCGTGCGCAAATCGGGCCGCGTGGTGCAGGTGGGCATGCAGCGCCGCAGCGCGCCTGCCATCATGAAGGCGAAACAACTGGTGGACGATGGAATCCTGGGCAGGATCACGCTGGTGAAGCCGATGTGGCACTGGAACATCGCCAAGCCGCTGGATAACTCACCGCTTCCCGGCAAACTCGATTGGGGGCGGTTCCTGGGTTCGGCGCCCAAGCGCGATCTGGAACCGATGCGCTTCCGCTATTGGCGCTATTTCCGGGACTATGCCGGCGGCAACATGACCGATCAGGGTACGCACCTGATGGATGTGGTGCAGTGGTTCACCAGGTCCGGCCCGCCGAAAAGCGCCCTTGGGCAAGGCTACGTGGCGAATATGCGCGGCGCCGAGCATCCCGACGTGTTCACGGCGATCTTTGACATGGGCGAGTTTCAGACGGTCTGGACACTCGACTACTGCAACTCCTTCCAAAACGGCTGGTCCATCACCTTCCACGGCGACAAAGCCACGATGGTGCTGGATGATGCCGGCTATCGCGTTTACGCCGAGCCGTGGCGCAAAGCAAACGCGCCCATCCATGAGGAGAACGCCCCGGTGCCGGTGGAAGCGCATGTTCAGAATTTCATGGACTGCGTGCGCTCGCGCAAGGACCCGAACTGCACTGTCGAGATCGCCGCGCAGGCCGTGGCCGGTCCTCATCTGGCCAATCTCGCCATGACGAAAGGGAAGTTGATCCGTGCCGCGAACCCCTCTTAGGACGGCGCTTAGGACCTCCCTGGCGGCAATCCCTCTTCTTGGCGCCGCCGTGGTCTATTCCGCCGAATACGCCGCGCCAAGCGAGAAGGAAGTGGCTCTCATCAACTCACGCCGCAACTGGTGGAGCTTCCAGAAGCCGCGCCGCGCGGAGCCGCCGGCCTCAACGTCGAACTGGGTGAAGACCCCGATCGACGCTTTTCTCCTCGACGCGATGAAGAAGAAGGGGCTCGCCCCCAATCCCCGGGCGTCGCGTGAGACGCTGATCCGGCGGGTGACGCTCGATTTGACCGGGCTGCCGCCGTCTCCGGGCGAAGTGGACCTGTTCCTCGCCGACACCGCGCCGGACGCCTACGAGAAGCTGGTTGACCGGTTGATGAAGTCCTCGCACTATGGCGAGCGCTGGGGACAGCGGTGGCTCGATGTGGTGCGGTACGCGGACACAAACGGCTTCGAGTTGGACAGCGAGCGGGAACATGCCTGGCGTTATCGCGACTACGTGGTGCGCGCCTTCAACGAAGGCAAGCCGTTTGACCGCTTCATCCGCGAGCAGATCGCGGGCGACGAGATCTGGCCGGGCAACGCCGAGGCGCTGATCGCCACCGGATTCCATCGGGCCGGGCCCCGCCATATCGTGGGCGGCAACCAGGATGACGAAATGAACCGGCAGGAGGTGCTCACCGACATGACCACTTCCATCGGCTCCGTGTTCCTGGGTCTCACCATGCACTGCGCACGGTGTCACAACCATAAGTTTGACCCGATTCTCCAATCGGACTACTACCGGTTGCAGGCCATCCTGGCGGCCACCGAGGAGAAGGAGATCCCTCTCGCGTCCGCGGAGGAAAAGGCCCGGTATGAGGCGGCGAAGAAGGCGCATGAGGCCCGCAACGCCGCTCTGAAAAAGCAGGTCACCGAACTTGAAAAGCCGTACCGGGACCGTCTGACGGCGGAACGCCGGAAGACCGTGGACCCCAAGCTGCTGGCCCTGCTCGACATTCCGGAAAAGGACCGCACGCCGGAACAGAAGCGTCTGGCCAAGGAAGCCAAGGATCAGATTACCCCCGCCTGGGATGAGGTTGTCGAGGCGATGGACACGGAGCCGCGCCGCCGGCGCAACGTGCTGCGCGCTCAGATGCATGCCTACGATCTGAACAAGCCGGAGGAGCCCGCCGCCGCCTTTGCCGTGGTGAATCTCGACAAGGCGCCGCCCACACACATCCTCAAGGTGGGCGACCACAAGATGAAGCTGGGCGAAGTGGGACCCGGACTCCCCCTGGTTCTCACCGCGCCCGGCCAGCAGGTGTCTGAAGGCCCCGCGGGCCGGCGCACCGCGCTCGCCAACTGGCTGGCGTCGGCGGAGCATCCCCTGGTGGCTCGCGTGATGGTGAACCGCATCTGGCAGTTCCGCATGGGAACGGGTCTTGTGACCACGGCCAACGATTTCGGGGCCCTGGGGCAGCGCCCCACCAATCCGGCGCTGCTCGATTGGCTGGCCACGGAGTTCGTAGCCGGCGGGTGGAGCGTCCGCGCGCTCGACCGCATGATCCTGCTTTCGAACGCCTATCAGCAATCCACCGAAAGCCGCCCGGCGCAGGCCAAACTCGACCCCGAAAACAAATTCTACTGGCGGATGAACAAGCGGCGCCTGGAAGGCGAGGCGATCCGCGACGGCATTCTCGCCGTCACGGGCAAGCTCAATCAGGCGATGGGCGGGCGCCCCGTCAAGGCGCCCCTTGAACAGGAGGTCTACGAACTGATCTTCACGGAGCACGACGCTGACAACCTCTGGCCCGTCGACCCGGATGAGCGCACCTACAATCGCCGCAGCCTCTACCTTCTGAACAAGCGGACCGTGCGCATGCCGTTTCTGGCCAACTTTGACCAGCCCGATACCATGTCATCCTGTCCGGTGCGGTCCGTCAGCACGCACGCTCTTCAGGCCCTCTCCCTGATGAACAGCGAGTTTGCCAATGAGCAGGCGCAGGCGTTCGCCGCCCGTCTGCGGCGCGAATGCGGCAACGATCCCGGCTGCCACCTGCGCCGTGCCTACAAACTGGCGCTCGGCCGGCCGCCGCGCCCGGCGGAGACGGCGATGGCCCGCGGTTTCCACGCCAGGGGCGGACATCTTGAAGATTTCTGCCTCGCCCTGATCAACCGCAACGAGTTTGTCTATGTCCCATAGCGTTTCGCCCTCCAGCCCCCACATTCCGCCTGCCTTGTCCAGGCGCGGCGTACTGCGCGGAGCCGCGCATGGCTTTGGCGCCATGGCGCTTGAATGGATGCTGGCCCGCGACGGCTACGGGAAGCCGCGCGTGAATCCACTGGCGGCCAGAAAGCCTCATTTCGACACCAAAGCAAAGCACATCATCTTTCTGTTCATGGTGGGCGCACCCAGCCAGATGGATACGTTCGATCCGAAGCCGGCCTTGAAGAAGTTCGAAGGCCAGCGCCTGCCGGAGAGCCTGGGCATGGTGAAGAGCCAGTTCACCGACGGCACCACGCCGATTCTCAGCTCACCGTGGAGCTTCAAGAAGTACGGCCAGTGCGGCGCCGACGTTTCCGAACTCTTTCCGAACGTGGCTCGCCACGTGGACGACATCTGCTTCGTCCGGTCCTTCTTCACCGAAAGCGTTGTGCACGCCCCGGCCATGTATCAGGTGCACACCGGGCGCATTCTGATGGGCTGGCCAAGCATGGGTTCCTGGGTCACCTACGGCCTGGGCTCGGATACGGACAACCTGCCCGCCTATGTGGTGATGCCGCAACCGGAGGGCACTCCGGAAGGCGGCACTCCGTGCTGGGGCTCGGCCTTTCTGCCGGCCGTCTACCAGGGAACGCTGCTGCGCAGCGGCGCGGCGCCCATTCTGCACCTCAAGCCGCCCCCGGGCATGACCTCATCCCGCCAACGCGCCACCCTGGACCTGCTGCAGAAGATGAATGACATGGACACCGGAGAAGAGGATTCCGAGATGGCTGCCCGCGTGGCCAGCTATGAACTCGCCTTCCGCATGCAGAGCCATGCGCCCGATGCGGTGGATATCTCGAAAGAGAGTGAGGCCACGCGGCGGCTCTATGGGCTCGACCGGCCCCATACCTCCGAATTCGGCACACGCCTGCTTCTGGCCCGGCGGATGGTGGAGCGCGGCGTGCGTTTCGTACAGATCTACTCCGGCGGCGGCCCCGTCAGCATTCAGTGGGACGCGCACAAGGATCTGAAGTCCAATCATGAAAAAATGTGCGGCATGACGGACCTTCCCATCGCCGGCCTCATTGAGGATCTCAAACAGCGCGGCCTGCTCGATTCCACACTCATCGTCTGGGGCAGTGAGTTCGGCCGTCTGCCCAATTCGCAAAGCGGCAACGGACGCGATCACAATCCGCACGGCTTCACCATGTGGTTTGCCGGCGGAGGGGTGAAGGGCGGCCAGACCATCGGCGCCACCGACGACTTCGGCTTGTTCACCACAGGCGACCGCTACCATATGCGCGATTTCCATGCCACTATTCTCCACGCCATGGGACTGGATCAACACAAGCTCTGGTACCTGCACAACGGCCGCCATGAGAAGCTCACCGACTTCGGCGGCAGCGTGATCAGGAAGGTCTTCGCATGATCGCCCGCCGCGCCCTGCTGGCGGCGCCGGTCCTGGGGCTCCGGGCCGCTGCGCCGCCGTTCAGCGCCAGTCTGTGGCGGTCCATCGAGCCGCTCTACGCGGCAATCCTCCGCCACCCCTTTCTTACCGGACTCACCGATGGCTCTCTGCCGGCGGCCAGGTTCCAGTTCTACATGCTGCAGGATGCCCTCTATCTGGGCGCCTACAGCAAGGCTCTCGCCGTGCTGGCGTCCAAGGCGCCGCGCGAGGAGTGGGCCATGTTCTTCACCAACAGTTCCTTGAACTGCCTGAACACAGAGAAGAAGCTGCACGAGACGTACTTCCAGCCGGAGCACTTGGCCAAGGCGGAAATGGCGCCCGTGAATGCCGCCTACACCAACCACCTGCTGGCCAGCGTCTACCAACACCCGTTCGCCGAAGGCGTGGCCGCCGTTCTGCCCTGCTACTGGATCTATTGGGAAGTAGGCCGCGAATTGAAGAAGAGCGGATCGAAAAGCCCGGCCTATCAACGCTGGATCGATCAGTACTCAAGCGACGGCTACCGCGATACCGTCAAGCGCGCCGTGGCGATCATGGATGACGCGGCCGCCGACACCGGAGATAGCGCCCGCGCCCGCTGCCTGAAACTGTTCGAGCGCTCGTCGCGCTACGAGTATCAGTTCTGGGACATGGCCTGGCGCCAGGAACGCTGGCTGCCGTAACCTCACGCGCCGGTTCTTCACTCGCCGGACATTTTCAGCGCACGCTCTTGCCCTAACCCGTTTCGATCCGCGGCAGCATTGAACTCGCACCCGAAAATGGCAACCAGCGCCAGCACATACATCCACACAATCAGCGCGATCACCGCGCCAATGGACCCGTACAGAACGTTGTAGTTGGCGATCGTCTTGACGTACCACCCGAACAGCGCCGTCGTCGCCAGCCATCCCGACGTCGCCAGCCATGCCCCCGGCCACAGCTTGCGGCCGGTCCCCGCATCCGGGCCCCACTTGTACAACAGCCACATCAACCAGGCCACGGTGGCAAAGGAGATGGCGTACGTCGATACCCGCCACACCCACATCACGGCCCCCTGCAGCGCCGCACCACCCTCAATCAGCCCCAACCATGCCATTGTGGCCGTTGCCATCCGCTCCGTGAATATGATCAGCGCCGAAGCAGCCACGGCGGGCAGCGCCGCCAGAAACACATAGCCGCCCGCCACCAGCCGCCGCCGCCAGAAACCGCGGCGGTTCGGCACTCCGTACGCAGCCTGAAAGCCATCCATCAGGGATAGCATCACGCCCGACGCCGCCCACACCGCCACCAGCACAGCCGTCACCAGCAGCGCCGCCGGACGCCGCCCGCGCACCGTCAGGCTGAACTCCACAAGCTCCTCGGTCCCCGGCGGCACCACTTCGAACAGGAATTGGGCAATCCGCTCAGACAACATTTCCGCGTTTGCCTGTGCCAGAATCGCGGCCAGGGCCGCCAACACCGGAAAAAACGAAAGCAGAGCCGAATAGGCCGCTCCCTTGGCGAAACCAATGGCCCCGTTGCGATAGCAGGCCTCCGCCGCCACGCGCACCAGGGACCCGAATCTGCGAGTTCTCACACTGCCTCCGGACGATCGATCATGCGCACCGTGCGAGCCACTTCCTCGCCCCGCCGCCGCTCATCCCAATCGAGCAGCCGCCCCATCCTTGCCGCCGGCGGTCCAAGCGACGCCTCATCCCACACCTGCTCATACCCCCGGTACGTCGACACGAACAACGCGTCGGAAAGACGCACCGCCCGTTCATGCGCCACCGCGTGCTCCAGTTGCTCCATCAGATCGCCCTGCCCCGCCATCAGCGGCGAATGCACGCGCCCCTGTGGATACAGCGGCGCCGATGCCGTCGGGTGCATCCCCTGCAACCCGGGCGCCAGTTCGGCGCACACCATGTCCGCCGCCTCTTCGCTCATCGCACGGTACGTCGTGTACTTCCCGCCCGATACGTGCAACACGCCATCGTCCGAGTTCCAGATCCGGTGCTCCCGGCTGGTGCTTGTGGGCGAATCCGCGTCGTCGCGCACCAGCGGACGCAGAGCACTGTAAGCCGCCACCGGCTGAACTCCGCTTGCCGCCGGATACAGCCGCCGCACGATTCCCAGCAGATACTCCGTCTCCGCCCGCGAGATTCGCACGTCGTCCGGCGACCCCTCATGATCCGCATCCGTCGTTCCCACCAGCGTGAACTGCCCCGCCGATCCCCAGGGAATGAGGAACACAATTCGCCCGTCGTCATCAAAATACGCAATCGCCTTGCCGCTCTGGTTCACGCGGGGAATGATCAGGTGCGACCCCCGCACCAGCCGCAACTGCTCGCCATCGCCCCACACGTCGCCGGACCACGGTCCCGTCGTGTCCACCAGCTTCTGTGCCCGAACCGTGAAGACCGTTCCGCTCAAACGGTCGCGGCAATCCACCTGCCAGCCTTCCTTCACACGGTTGAAGCTCACCGCCTCCACGTAGTTTGCCGCGCACACGCCATTGGCCTCCGCCTCCAGCACGTTCTCCAGGCAGAACCGTGCCGCATGCACGCGGCAATCGTAGAAGATCGCGCCCGATACCAGGTCCTCCCGGTTGAGGCCCGGCTCAAGCAGCGCCACATCCTCCACGCTCACTTGCCGGTGCTTGCCGATGTTACGCTCGCCCGCCAGCATGTCGTAAAGCCAAAGTCCGGTGCCATAGAACACCCGCGAGAAGTGGCTGTACATCGGAATCAAGAGCGGCAGGGGCTTCACCAGATGCGGCGCGATCGCCAGCAGGATGGACCGCTCACGCAGCGCCTCATGCACCAGCCGGAATTCAAAATACTTCAGATACCGCAGTCCGCCGTGGATCAACTGCGAGTTGCGCCCGCTGGTCCCCGAAGCGAAATGGTTCTTTTCGATCAACGCCACGCGCAGCGGCTCACCCGCCGCCGTGGCTCGCAGGCTCAGATCCCGCGCGATCCCCGCGCCGTTGATCCCGCCGCCAACCAGCAGCACATCGAACGCTTCGTCCCTCAGCCGCGCAAGCGGCGCCTGCCGGTGAGGCACAGGCTGATTCCTCCCATCCAGGCCGCGGCACTCACCGCCGCGCACCCCATCTGCTGCGCCGAGGGTTCAAATTCCAGTACCACCGGCCCCGCCCCAGCCTTGGCAGCCGCCTTCAAAAAGCCCGTCGCCGTACCGTTGAGCGCCACCGCCTGCCCGCTCTGCCGCGCCCGCCAACCCTCATCATGGCTCACCAGGACAAACAGGCTCATGCCCGCCGGCGCATCCCCTTCCACGATCATCCGGTTGTTCCCCTCCCACCGCAAACGGGGCAACGGCCTCGCCGTATCCGTCATCGCGCCATACAGGGGACCCAGCTGCGCCAACCCTTCCTGCTTCGGTAACTCGTCCTCACGCACCCAATGCGCCAGCCCGCGGAACGGAACGCGGTAAATCGTATCGTCGCCGTCGCGGAACGCATCCGGCAAGTGCCCTTCGAACTTTCCCGGGTTCTTGAAATCCCGGTAGTACTCCTCCGATTGCGCCCCGTGCACCACCACATACTCTGCTCCCAGCACCGTCAACTGCCGCAGGGAATCCGCTGCCCTCGATTCAGCCGTGCTTCCCAGGTCGGTCCGCACCTGGTACGCATACCCCAGCGAAGCCCGGTTCCGCAGGCCCGATTCGAACGTTCCGCCCACCTGAGCCAGATCGAAATGCGCATTCAGCCGGAAGCGCAACCCCCCGGATGCAAACACACGTCCCTGCGGCTTGGCCCCATCCAGCCATTCCGATACCCGGTACTCAATGGTCTCGCGCGCCGGAATCATCCGCCACGCCGCCGGTCCCTGGGTCGCGTACCGAATGCCTTGCCCCGCTCCGCTCATCAGCATCATGGCCAGTGGAGCAACCGCGCAGAACCGGTGCACCCCGTTCGAACTGCGCCACCCCAGCCACATCCACGCCGCCAGCGCCGCCACCAGGAAAAACTCGAACTCCAGCACATACCGCCGCGATTCCGGCAATAGATCGCTTTGCCAGGAATAGTACCCAATCGCAATCCATCCGAACGCAATCGCAGTGAGCGTCGTGACGCACAACGCCAGATTGTCTCCCATGCGTCTGAACAGCCACCGCACCGCCACCAGCACCGCCACAAGGCTCAACCACTGCAAGCGGTGGTTTTCCTCCACTTTGTAGTCGAAGGCATCGCGCGGCCAATTGAGAAGCGTCGTCTTGACGAACTCCGGCGTCAGCCAGAAGGCCGCCATCAGATACGCCAGCACACTCGCGCCCAGGACGCGGCCAAACGAAAAATCCCTGCGGCCGGCGCCAGCCAGCAGCGTCAGCAGCACCACCGCCGCCAATGCCAGGCCCGCCACCCAGTTCGTCAGTGTCACCGCGGCCATCGCCACGCTCGCTACCGGAATCCGCCATCGCGCGCCGCCCCGCTCGGCCGCGCTCCATACGGCGAGCATCGCCAGCGGAAGCAGCGCCAGGCCGGCATTGTGCGGGCCCTCTCCGTACTTCACCAGCACCTTCAGCCGCCACGGAAGATAGAACACCCCGGCGTCCTTCTGGATCATTGTGAACAGCCCGTAAGACGGTGAGAACAGCGCCAGGGCAGCACCCCCAGCCAAAGCGGGCGCCAGGTTCCCGGTCACACGCACCAGCAGCAACAGGAGCGATACCGGAGCCAGCACCGCCAGAAAAGACGACACCAGCCGGTAAGCGTAGCCCGGCTCGATCCCCGTGAGTCCTGCCACCGCCGCTGCCGTGTACGGCAGTCCGGGCAGATAGGTGAATTGCACCGGCAGCCCGCCATACTGCAGCGGATTCCATCCCCAGGGATTCGGGTGCCCGGCCACCAGGCGCGTGGTGCCGGCATACCCGCCCTCGATCGAATCGCGGTAAGGATACTCCAGATCCTCGAACATCGGCCGGTTCAACGCCAGGCAGACCGCCGCCAGGCCAATTGCCGCCAGGGCAACCCGCGCCGCGTTCACGCTGCTCTCCGGCGTCCCAGAACGGCCAGGGCTGCCATCGCCGCCACGGCCGCCGCGCACGCCCCCTGTCCCACCCGGTTCTCGAGCGGTGTCTCAAATCGCAGGGTCACCGCCGCCCGCCCGGGCGGAACATCCACAACCATGAATCCCAGCGGATCGCGCCGCACCTCGGCCGCGGTTCCCCCGGTCTCGGCCCGCCAGGCCGGATCAAATGACTCCTGCACAAGAAGCGCCTGCCCCGCCGCCACATCCCCCTCGATCCTCAACTCATCCGGCGACACCCATTTCGCGTCAGCCCCCTTCGCCTCAATCACACGGACATACGCCTCCAACCCGGCCTGATCCTGGGCCTGGGTCACCGGCTTCAGCCCGGTCATCGCCGCCCGGTCCACCACGCGCGCCAGTCCGGGCGCCACCCGTGGCACGCGATAGATCACATCGTCGCTGCCGTTGTCGTAAACCGTTTCCATCTGGCCCTTGAACCGGGCCGGAAACAGAATGTCCCGGTATGCGTCGCGTGATTTCGGGCCGCTCACCACCACCGCGTCCGCGCCCACCGCCTGCAGCCACAGGGCCGCCAGCTTTGGGCTGTCTCCCAGGTTGATCTCCCACTGGGCCGGCATCACGGTCATGTTCGATAGCCCCTGCTCGGATCCGCCGCCCACCTGAGCAATGTCGTTCCACGCGTTGAACCAGAATCGTAGGCTGCCCGCCGCAAACACCCGGGCTCCCGGCATGTTCCGGTGCAGCCAGTCCTGCACCTGATACTCCATGCGGTCAAACGGCTCCACGGCCCGGGGAAAAATCTGACGGCTATGACGCAGGTACACCGGCGCGGGCGCCAGACACACCACCGCAAACGCCACCGCCGTCCAGCGGCGCCAGCGCCACAACCGCTCGGCTGCCAGCAGCAAGGCCAGGATCAACACCAGGTCCCATTCGGGAACCAGACGCCCTGGCTCTCCGATCACCCGGAAGTTGAACAGCGCGTTGCCCAGGACATTCAGGGTGAAGATGGTCACGCATCCCGCCACAAACACCGGCCATGCCCGTTCGCGCCGCCCCCGCGCCCACCGTTCGCTCGCCAGCAGAAACGCAACCACCACAGCAGTCATCAGCCACAAGGACCACGGCGTGCCGGGGTTGGAGACCAGCACCATGTTGCGCAGCGTCACCGAAAAGTAGGAAGGCACAAGCCACCACGCCGTCAGCCCATAGGCCAAGACCGGAACAACCGCCGCGCGAAGGAACGCCCGGCGATCCTGATGCGTCAGCCACACCGCCCACAACACCAGCAGGTAGAACAGGGCCAAAGCCGTGGCCCCGTAGAAGTTGTTCGAAACCACCAGCGCGCACGCCACCGAGGCTCCAATGATGGCCCAGGGCCGCCCGTGGAGCATGGCCCGCCAGGCCGCCAACAGCGCCAGCGGAATCAACGCCAGGGCCGTCATATGAGGCCCTTCTCCGTATCGCACCAGCACGCCCAGCCGCATCGGCGTGTAATGCGCCGCGTCATGCCGGATCTCAGGCAGCAGCAAAAAAGAAGGCGAGATCAGTGCCGCCGCCACCGCGCCGCCCAGGGCTACCGCACGATTTCCATATACACCCCGGATGAACAGGTAAACCCCCACGATGCCCACAATGTAAAAGGCGCCCGTGTAGATTCGGTAAGCCTTGGCGGGCGTCATGCGCGGGTAATACCGTGCCAGGGCCGCTGTGCCATACCGCAGCGCCGGGGGATACACGTAGTCGAACCGCGTGCCGCAGTACCAAAGCGGCTGCCAGCCCGGCCGCGGCCAATGATCCTTCAGAAATCGCGCATCGGCTATGAACGTGCTCTCAATCGACCCCCAGTTGTCGACGAATCGCGCCCGGAACCATGGCCGGATCAGCACGAACACCGCCAGCGCCAGCAGGAATCCGTCAACGTACCAGGAGGCGCGCCCGCCGCGGAGCCACCGCGCCGTCACGAAGGACGCGGCTCCCCGGCGCGCACCGTGCGATACCGCCTCTCAAGACTCTCAAACTGCCGGTTCCGCTTCCATCCCCGCGCGTGCGCCCAGTACCGGGCCAGCAGGCGCAAAATCGACAGTCCGTACACCGTGCTCTGCAGGAACGAAGCGGACGACGCCTGGGGAAAGTACCGTGTGGGCACCGGCACTTCGTCAATGCGAAGCTTCAACTCCACGAACTGCGCGATGATCTCCTGGTCGAAAATGAAGTTGTCGGAGTTCATCTGAAAGTTCACCGCCTCCAGGGCATCGCGGGTGTACGCCCGGTAGCCTGTGTGATACTCCGCCAGCCGCAGCCGGAACACGGCGTTTTCCGCGCCGGTCAGAAAGCGGTTAGCGATGTATTTCCACCACGGCATCCCGCGCTCCCGCGGATCGGCCCCCAGCAATCGTGACCCCAGCACCACATCCGCCCGCCCCTCCTGAATCGGCCGGATCACCTCCGGCAGCAGCGACGGGTCATACTGATAATCCGGGTGGACCATCACCACAATGTCCGCCCCTGCCCGCAGTGCCTCCCGGTAACACGTCTTCTGATTCGCGCCGTACCCGTAATTGCGTGTGTGCACGAAAAGCTCAAGCCCCAACTCCAGCGCGATCCGCGCCGTCTCATCACGGCTGCCGTCGTCCACCAGAATCACTTGGTCCACAATGTCATGTGGCAGCTTGGTGTACGTAAGATGGAGCGTCCGAGCCGCGTTGTAAGCCGGCATCACCACCACCACCTTCCGCTTCATTGCGTCAACCCCTTCTTGCGATTATCCGCCATCTTGGCCTCACCCGGCCGCGCCGCCACCACGAACTGATAGGCCATCAGCCGCTTCCAGGCGCGCGCCATCGCATACGCCAGCCATTCGGCCGCGCGTACGCCCGCGGATCCTTCCCACGCCGGCAGCGCCAACCCCACCGGCGTCCCCGTCGGCTGCACGCGGCTCAGCGTGAAACCCGCTCTCCGGAACAACCCTTCCCACCCATCCCAGGTGTAAAACCGCAGGTGTGTCCGGTCAAACAACCCCCGGTCGTGCTGCGGAAACCGCCCCGCCAGAATCTGCAGACGGAAATACAGGTGCCCGCTATTGGGAAGCGACGCGATCACTTCGCCCCCCTCGCCCAGCAATTCCGGCAGCCGCCGCAGCAGGCGCTCCGGGTCCCGCAAATGCTCCAGAATATCGGCGCATAGAATGTAGTCGTAGGGGCCCGCCACCGCCGGCAGCCCATCCTCCAGGTCCGCCTCGATCAGCCTCACCGTGCGCGGAAACCACTCGTCGTAGCCGCCGGCACGCTCCACGCCCGTCACTTCATACCCGCGCCGCGCCAGAATCGCCGCCAGATAACCGTTGCCGCAGCCGACATCCAACACGCGGCGCCCCTCGCCCCGCTCCGGCAGCAGCGCCAGCAGGCGCGAATGGCTTGAATAGGGCGACGCCTTGAATTCGTAAACAGGTGCGGCGCCGCCGGCCATCGTCAATAATGCAGCAGTGAATGGACCGGCCGTCCATCCAACCGGTCCCTGCCCTTCAGAAAATCGAGCTCCAGCACAAAGCCCATCCCCGCGATCCTGCCGCCCACCCGCTCCACCAGCCGCGCCACAGCCGCCGCCGTGCCGCCCGTGGCCAGCACGTCGTCCACAATCAGCACATTCTGCCCCGCCGCAATCGCGTCTTCGTGCATCTCCAGCCGGTCCGTGCCATACTCCAGCGCATACTCCTCAGCCACCGTGGCGGAGCATAACTTGCCCGGCTTGCGCACAGGCACGAACCCCGCACCCAGCGCGTAAGCCAGTGCCGGCGCAAAGAAAAAGCCCCGTGCCTCAATGCCCACCACCACGTCAATCGGTTTCGACACATATTCGTCGCGCAGGCCGTCCAGAACCTGCTTCAACCCGCCGGGATTCTTGAGCAGCGTCGTGATGTCGTAGAACAGAATGCCGGGCTTCGGAAAGTCGGGCACCTGCCGGATCAGATCTTTCAGATGATTCATGCGGAAACTTCCATGGTATCCGGTCGCGCCAGCAGCGCGCCGGGGCGAATCCGCGTCCAACAGTAGAGACCCGCAACGTTCAGTACCGCCACCAGGTAGAAGTACGTCTTGGGGTTTCCCGTCCACGCCGCCAGATACGGGAACGCCAGCGAACTCACCAGTGCCCCCACGTTTCCCGCCATGTTCATCGCGCCTGAAAAGGTCCCCGTGTGCGGACCCGCAATGTCCGCGCACACCGCCCAGCTCGGGCTCAATGCCAGATCCGCTCCAAACGTCGCCAGCCCGAAGAACACCACCGCCGTTCCAATCGTCTCCGCCTGCGCCGCCAGCAGTACCGCTCCACACGCCAGCCCGAACCCGCACGCCGCCGGCAAGGCCCGCGCCAACCGGCGATGACCGCGGCGGTACAGTGCATCGCCCACGCCGCCCGAGACCCAGTTCGCCGCCATGCCGAAGTACAGCGGGACACTCGCATACGTCCCCGCCTCAGCGGTCCCCAGCCCATAGCGATTCTGCAAGTACGGCAGAAGCCAGTTCACCGCAAGATAGAACGTGAAGTTCGAACAGAAATACTGCCCCAGAATGTACGCCGAATTCGCCGTCGCCAGCCAGCGCCACTCGAACGCTCCCGGCTCCTCCGCCAGTGCCACGCCACCCGTCCCGTCACGGTACAGAATGAACCACGCCACAGCCCACACCAGGCCCACCGCGCCCAGCACATGGAACGTTCCGTGCCACCCAACCCAAGCCATGGCATACGACGTCAGCGCCAACCCCAGCGCCGCCCCCAACCGCGACCCCGCCATCAACAGGCCCTGCGCAAACCCGCGTTGCCCCGCCGACACCCAGGAGTAAATCGCGCGCGCCGCCCCGGGAAAAGCCCCGGCCTCCGCCGCGCCAAACAGCAGCCGCACCAACAATAGCCATCCCAGTGACCCCACCACCGCCGTCGCCGTCGTAAACACCGACCACGCCGCCACAATCACCGCCAGAAACCGCCGTGCCCCAAAGCGGTCCGCCAGCCGCCCTGATGGCACCTGCAACAGCGCGTAGCCCACACTGAATGCCGCGAACACGAATCCGAAACGCCGGTCGTCCAGCGCCAGTTCACGCGCTACGCCCGCCTTCGATGCCGACATTGCCACGCGGTCCACAATTGTCAACAGGGCCATCGCGAACAGCCCCGCCACAATCAGCCATGGCCGCAGCGTTTTCATCGCATGAATCTCATCCGATACTGGCCCGCTTAGTCGCGAACCACCCGGAACCCTGTGTACGCCCCTCGCGCCGCGCTGGCCGACTTCGCGTCCACCGGGCGGTCCGCCGACCCGCCCAGCGCCTTCCCCGTTCCATCCTTCGCCACCACCCACTCCGCCGCGTTTCCGCCCAGATCGTAAACCGGATCATCGCCCGATCCAGCCATCGATCCCACGGGCTTCAACAACGCACCCGCCGGCAACCCGTCGATCAACAAATACGCAATCCGCCGGCCGTCCGGTGAAAAACGCGGCGCCGTGTCGTTGTCCTTGCCGCGCGTCAGTTGCACCGTCGAGCCGTCGCCGGCCGAATACAGAAACAGGTTCGAAACCGCTTCGCCCTTGTCCTTGTCCATGCGAACCTTCGCGTACGCCGCAAGCCGAGCTCCGGGGCCCAGTTCCACGCTATCCACGCGCTCCTGCAACAGCACGTCGTCACTCGTCCAGCGCGAAGCGGCCGCCAGCGCGCACGCACACAACGGAAGAACAAATCGAATGGACATTCCCCACCACCGCCTCCGCGCTGATCCCCGCATCCGCCATCGCATGCACCATCGCCCGCGCCGCCCCTTCGGCCAGCGGAGCCGTGATGTGATGCGCATCCGCCGTCATCCCGAACCCTGCCACTTCCGCATAAATCGTGGCCCCGCGCGCCCGTGCCGTCTCCCACGGCTCCAGCACCACCATCGCCGACCCCTCGCCCAGAATCAACCCCTGCCGGTTCAGCGAGAACGGGCGGCACGTATCCGGCGACACCACTCGCAACGCCTCCCACGCCTTCAGGACACCCGGGCTGAACGGCGCCTCCGCCCCGCCCGCAATCGCCACCGGAGCCATCCCCGAACGCACCATCCAGAACGCCTGCCCAATCGCATGGGCCGACGACGCGCAGGCGGTCGATACCGTATAAGCCGGTCCCCTCAATCCGAACTCCATCGCGATGTGGCTCGCCGGCGCGTTCTCCATCGCCCGCGGGATGGTCATCGGATTGAACCGGGGTTTCTTGTGAAGATACAGATCCTGGTATCCCGCATCTTCCGTCAACGTGCCGCCCAGGCAGGACCCCGTGACGATCGCCGCCGCGTCGCGTAGCGCGGGCGTCCACGCAATCGCCGCATCGCTCATCGCCTGCCGCGCCGCCACCAGCCCGAACTGCGCGAACCGGTCCAACAGCAACAGCGCCTTGGGCTCGAAATGACGTTCCGGATCGAAACCCTCCACCGCCGCCCGCTGCCGGAACCGCAGCCCGGCCAATTCATCGGATGGCCCAATCGCGGACCGCCCCGCCGTCAGTGTCTCCCGGAATGCACCTGCCTCCAACCCGCCCGGCGCCACGACGCCGATGCCGGTGATCGCAACGCGCCTCATGCCGCCGGTGGACCCTCGCCCTTGGCCGCCAGCAGCCGCTCAATCCCTTCCACCACCCCGCGCACATCGCGCAACTCCCGCACACCCTCATCCGGAATCTGAACGTCGAACTCGTTCTCAAGCGCGAACACAATGTTGATCCCATCCAGCGAATCGATGTTCAACTCCACGAACGTTGAATCCGCCGTCACCACGCCGGGCTCCAGATGCTGCGTCTTGTTGATCACCGCGATCACCCGCTCGGTTGTGTTCATAGAATCTCGCTCACCGTCAGGAATTCGTACCCTTCGCCGGCCAGCGCCGGCAGCAGTTGGTGAAGAGCATCAAGCGTCGGCGCGATTTCGGGATTGCGGCGTTGATCGCGCCCGTCGTGCAGGCAAAAGATGGCGCCCGGCACAGCCGACCGCAGCAGTCGCCGCGCCACCGCGGCGCCCGGAAGCACCCAGTCCCTTCCGATCGCCGTCCACATCACCCCCGTCAACCCGTACGCCCGCTGCACCGCCCCCAACCCAAACCACCGCGCCCCATACGGAGCCCGGAACAGCACCGGCCGCCGCCCCGCCGCCTCCGCAATCGACTCCTGCGCCGCTGCGATCTCCCGCCTCATGAACCGCACGGACCTCAAGTAAAGCGCTGCATGCGTCTCCGTGTGGTTCCCCAACTCATGACCGGCGTCCGCCACCGCCCGGGCCACTCCGGGAAGCCGCCGGGCATGCATGCCGCACTGGAAGAAGGTTGCCCGTGCCCCATGGCGGGCCAGCAGTTCCAGCACCCGCGGTGTCGATTCGCTTGGCCCGTCGTCGAACGTCAACGCCACCGCACGCCGGGACCCCCGTCCACGCCACACCGACGGCGCCAACAACGTCGACCGCGGCCCACGCACACCGTAGGCCAACACTCCTGCCGCAATCAACGCTCCCGAGGCCGCAACGCCCAACATCGCGAGGATTGTAGCATGCGGCGCGGGGTCTACTCTTCCGCGCTTTCGCCCGGACCCGACTGCTTCTCTTTTCGAATCCGGCGGTACACCGCCACCGCCGCCAGCCCCAGACTGCCCAGCACGAACCCCGTCGGTTCCGGTACCCCCGGGGTTGAGGGCGGAGGCGGCGTGCTCACAAAGACCTCGCTCGTGGTTGAGTTCGAGTTGAGAATGGGCAGTGCGCGGACATGCAAGCCGAATCTCAAGGAGCCGTTGTCAAGTGCCTGATTGACCTGAGTCTGGCCCTGGCCGTTCGCCAGGTTGAACGTCAGCATCAGCCATTCCGCCAGTTGAACTCCGTTGTTGGTGTTGCCGGGCGATTCCGAGCGGTAATCCGAGACGAAGGCCGGTGACGCGTTGTTTCCAGCCGGAAGTGAATTCGGACTCGCGATGTTAATCACCCAATTGACCCCGGCGCTGAAGGACCGCGCCGTGAGGCCCGTGATCAATGAACCGGCCGGGTTCGGGGCATCCAAGTAGATCTCGGTGATGGAACCAAACCCGCTGTTCGTGAACGTCACATTCAACTGGCTGCCGCTCACCACGGCGTTCGCCGAAAACTGGCTGGCGTGGCACTGCTGAGTGTTGTTCGTGATGCAGCCAAAGCCCACCGTCGTGGCCTGCAAGGGACTGAAACCGGCAGCCAGCACTGCGGCGAGAACTCCTGGACGGACGATTGCGTTCATGGAAAAACCTCCATCAGGACCTATCGGCTGCCCGGCGGATTTGTTGAATCTTCGCGCAACACTACACGCCGGCGTCCGCGATCCGGGACTCCCGTATACTCGAATCTAAATGTCCAAGCGGCTGAAACAGTTGATCATCGCGACCGCGGCTCTGAGCCTGGGGGCAGTCTGGGCGGCAGAAACGGGTTTCCTCCAGATCTTCGCCTCCGCCGTCACCCTCGGCAGACAGGCGGGCGGCGTCTTTCTCCTGCCCACCAACCAACTGGTTCGCTCCGCCGCGCGCGAAACGGCCATCCTGGGCCGCCCCGTCGACGCCGCCCTCTCCCGGGACCTCGGCGTGCTGGCAGTGCTCAACACCCGCGGCGCCGTCCTCCTTGACCCGGCCACCCTCGCTCCGGCCGGTGAGATCCGCACGCAAAGCACCTCCTACGCCGGCATTGCCGTCCGGCCCGGCACGCGCGAAATCTGGGTCAGCGAAACCGCGCGCTCCGGCGGCGACGCCTTAGCCATCACGCCCATCGCCACGGACCGCCGTCCCGGGTCCACGCGCCGCGTGCCGTTGCCCGGGCACCCGGTGCCCACAGGCATCGCTTTCGCCGCGGATGGCAGCCGCGCCTATGTGGCCCTCAGCCGCAACAACACGCTCGGGGTCTTTGATGGAGCGGGCGCCCTCCTGAAAGAGGTTCCCACCGGCATGGCGCCCTTCGGAGTGGCTGTCTCTGAAAAACTCGGCCGCGTCTTCGTCACCAACCGGGGCGGCCGCCGCATGAAAACCGGCGATACCGCCGCGCCCACCAGCGGAGCCGAGGTTGCCTCCGACGCCAGCACCGGCGCCACGCTCACCGGAACCGTGACAGTGGTTGACATCAGGACCGGCGGGACTCAGGAAGTGGCTAGCGGCCTTGCCCCTTCCGGTATCGCCATCTCTGGCGATACCGTGGCCGTCGCCAACGGGCACGGCGATTCCCTGTCCCTGATCGACGCGAAGTCATTGAAGGTGGACTCGGTCCGGATCCCCGCCGAACCCACCGGCACCTTCGGCAGCCAGCCCGTCGCCGTGGCGTTCACTCCTGATGGCAATACGCTATACGCCGCCGCCGCCGGCAACAACGCCATTGCCGTCCTCCGCCGCAAGGGCCGCAACTGGACCCTTGAAGGATCGTATCCAGTGGGATACTTTCCCACCGCCGTTCAGGTGGCGGCCGACGGATCCCTGCTGGTGGTCAATCTCAAAGGCCACGGAAACAATGCCCGGCCGGCGGGCGGATTCAACACACGCCAGTATGAAGGCACGGTGGAGCGGCTGCCCGCGCTCGATCCGCCCGCCGTCGCGGCCGGCACACGCGAGGTGCTGGCGGCGAACCAGCCAAGGTTCACGCCGGCCGGCGGTGTGGAGGATCTCGACAAACTGGGGATTCAACACGTCTTCCTCATCATCAAGGAAAACCGGACCTATGACCAGGTCTTCGGCGGCATGGAGAAAGGCAACGGCGATCCGAAGCTGGTGATGTACGGCCGCGACGTCACGCCCAATCATCATGCCTTGGCCAGCCAGTACGTGCTGCTCGACAACTTCTACACCTCCGGAGCCATCAGTTTCGACGGTCACCACTGGCTGATGCAGGCCTTCGTCAGTGATTATGTCGAACGCGCCTTCGCCGCCTCGCCCCGTGGCTACGCCTGGAACCTTGCCGACGCTCTGGTGGTCTCACCCAAAGGGTTCTTCTGGCAGGGTGCGCGCCGGCCCCTGGACGTCCGCATCCACGGCGAATTCTGCCTGCCGGCCCGCTGGGACCCGGCGCGCCAGAACGTCATCGACATGAATGAAGACGAGATTCGCCCCTGGGGCGACTACTGGAAGGCGTACAAGGAGGGTAACTGGCGCCACCTGGTGGCCTCGCGCAGCGGTGTCCCGGCACTCACCGCGCATATCAACCAACGCTACCCCTTCGGTTCCATGAACATCTCCGACCAGTTGCGCGCCGAGGCGTTCATTGAGGATTTCGAAGAGCGCGACCGCACCGGCCGCATCCCCAACCTCTCCATCCTCACGCTGAATCAGGACCACACCAGCGGCACCCGCCCCGGTGCACCCACCCCGCGAGCCATGGTGGCCGATAACGATCTCGCCCTGGGCCGTGTTGTCGAAGCCATTTCGAAGAGCCCCGCCTGGCCGCGAAGCCTCATTCTGGTCACCGAGGACGATGCCCAGGACGGCGTCGATCACGTCGATGGCCATCGCACTATCGGCATGGCCATCGGTCCGCACATCGCCCGGGCCAAACTGGATTCAAACCACTACAACCACGGCAGCATGATCCGCACCATCCAGGCGATCTTCGGCATCCCGGCCAATACACGATTCCTGCGCAGTGCCCGCTCCATGACCAGCGTCTTCGAACCGCGAGCCCGGCCGGAGATCTACAAAGCCATTGTGCCGGGCATTCCCCTGGATGAGATGAATCCGCCGCTCAAAGCTCTGGAAGGCCGCCGGCTCCTCGCGGCCCGCCAGTCCATGGCGATGAACTGGAATGAGGTGGACGACATCCCGCACAAGACCCTCAACCAGATCCTGTGGTGGGACCGCAAAGGCTACGACACCCCAATGCCCGCGCGCCGATAGCCACTCCGCTCCGGCCCCCCCGATCACGAAGTTCGATAATGAAAGAAGTGAACGCGCCGCCCGCAAACACTCTGGTTGGCATGGAGATCGCCGATATCGAACGGGCTCTGGGCCCGTCGGAGCCCCGCTTCCGGGCCCGCCAGATCTATCAGGCCATCTACCAGCAGCGGCTCCCCGGCCTGGAGTCGATCTCCGGATTGCCCAAAGCGCTCCGAACTCGCCTGGCCGAAACACTGCCCACCGGGCTGCCCGTGCCGGAACGGTTCTATGACTCCGCCGACGGCACCCGCCGCTATCTGCTGAAGCTGGCCGATGGCAAGACCATCGAGACCGTGTTGATGCCCGAAGAGGGCCGCGTTACCCTGTGCATCTCAACCCAGGCCGGCTGCCCGGTCAACTGCAAGTTCTGTCTCACAGCCCTCATCGGGCTTGACCGCAACCTCACCGCCGGCGAAATCGCCGGCCAGGTCCTGCTGCTCGCCACCCTCCACGGACTCTCGCATTCCGAAGGCCGCATCAACATCGTGATGATGGGCCAGGGCGAGCCCCTTCTCAATCTCGACAACGTTCTCAAAGCCACCCGCCTGCTCACGGACCCAGCCGGCATGGCCATCGCGCCCCGCCGCATCACCCTTTCCACCTCAGGCATCATCCCCAAGATCGCCGAACTGGGCGCCGCCCCGGTGCGCCCCAAACTCGCCATCTCCCTCAATGCGTCCACCGAGGAGCAGCGCCGGGAACTCATGCCCATCACGCGCAAATACCACCTGCGCGATCTCCTCGAAGCCTGCCGCGCTTACCCCCTGCGGCCCTGGGAGAAGCTGACGTTCGAATACGTGCTGCTCGGCGGCGTCAATGACACCGACGCCGATGCCCGCCGCGTCGGCAAGCTCCTCGCCGGCCTCAACTGCACAGTGAATCTCATTGCGCTCAACCCCGGTCCGGGCATCCCTTACGAAACACCCCGCCCGGAGCGCGTGGCCGCGTTTCAGGAAATCGTTCGCCGTGGCATGCCGTGCTTTCTCCGGAAGCCCCGCGGGCTCGACATCTTCGCCGCCTGTGGCCAGTTGAAGCGCATGGCGGATCAGGATCTGGTGCATCTGGCATGAACGCCGCCCTGAAGCTCGATCAGCGGCTGGTCAAACTTGCCGCCAGCCTGGACAACCTTGCCGCAAAGGACGCCCGCCTCATTGAGGAGATGAAGCGTGTCGAATTGGCTCGCCGCACCGCCGCCCTCGAACTGCATGCCACCTGTGGAAGCTTTGTTCAGCGCGTCAATCAACTGGTCACCTCCATCACGCTCGAACTCTCTCCACCCGCTTACACCCGCGACAGTTTCCGCGACGGAGCCGTGAACCTGCTCCAGATCAATGCCCGCGGCCGCTTGATCCAGATGGAGTTCACAGCGCCTGAAGCGCCTCGTGCCATGGATGACTTCCGGCAGCCATACATCCTGCATGGCAAGGCCCGTTGCTACAACCAGGAGCAGCTTGACTCGCTGCGTGTGCTGGAACACAGCCTCTACTTCTGCGAGGACAAGAAAGGCAGCCGCTGGCTGGCGCACGACGTACGCACCGGGCGCACCGTGCCGGTGGACCACGAGTACCTCACGTCGCTGATGGAACGTATCGTCTGAAAGCCGGTCAGGGCGCCCCGGCCGGCAGCACCACCGTGTTGCTCGGCACTCCGTTTGCCACAATCCGCAGCCGCCCGGAGCCCGTTCGTTCGGGAACCGTAAACCGCACGATGTTCAACCCGATGTTGCCCGGCGCCGCCTGCGCCTGGCGAGCCTCCACCACCGTGTCGCCCACCATCGCGTCGATCGGATCGGTGATTGTCGAAGGGTCCTCTTCCGGCACTGGGAATCCATCGAGCGGGGGCTTGTCATACGCACCGAACCCGGTGCCATAAACCGTGATCACCTCCCCGGGCCGCGCCGGATTCTGACTGTTCACCGGAAGCCCGCTCGCATGCGTGGCCAGCGCGATCTCCAACTCGCCGTCGCGCTGCGTGAACAGCCCCGGGGCGTTGCGCACCACCTTCATCACGGCCCGGACATCCGGAGCCCCGGCCCGCGTCACCACAAGCGTGTAGCGATCCTCGGGCAGTTCCGCCGGCACCTGAAAGTCGATACGCGCCGGGGCAATCGAAAACAGCGGCAGCACCGTGTGCTCGCCGGGCAGAGGATAGCCCGCGATTCGCACCACCACCCCTCCCAACGTCTGTGCCAACGGCGCTCGCGGCCCGGTCAGGCTGGTGTTGGCCAGATTGGCGCCCCGAACGCTCGCCATCGATCCCGGCGCCACGCCTTCCACCGGCGTTTCACCCGCCGCGTTCGAAACACCCGCCGGGTCGGCGAACGGAGCCGTCTCAGCCACCGCCTTCACCGCCCGCGGGCTTGACAGCAACACCGTGCCCGCCGGGAATTGGCCCCCAAGATCGCCGTCCCACCGCAGAAAGCGAAAGCCCGGCCGCGCCGTGGCCGTGATGCGCACCGCGGTGCCGGCGCTGTAGAAGTTGTCCGCCGAGGCAGGCTCGCACTTGAAAGACACCGCTTCCGCCGGCTGGCTGCTCATGCCAAGCTGATGCATCGTGCGGTAAGACGCGGTCCATGTGGAATCGCCTTCAACGCTCACCTGCCGCGTTAAGCCCGCCTCCCCGTTCCAAGTCTCGAACTCCAGGCGGGTCGATGGTCCGCGGGCAATCGTTTCCGGCGCCCGTAGCGTCACCACCGTGCCGCGCGGGCGATCAATCGAACAGGGCGTCCGGCAAGGCTGGCCGCCGGCATTCAGTTCGATAGCCGGCGTTGTCGATTGCACCGTAAGGCGTGGAACCAGTTCATAGTTCGCCGTGAATGACCGCGGAGCCAGCCCAGGGTCCTCGGGCATCGTGAACGTCTGCGCCGCCTCGCCCCCGTGCCCCCAGTTCTTGAACCGGTACAGCCGCCCGCGGGCGTCCCTCTGCTCGGCGGGCGCCGCGAACGTGTGTGTCTTGGATGCACCCCACAGGAACACCCAACTCGGCCAGTTGTCCCGCCCGTCCACACTCAACTTCAGCCCCGCCGGCTGCGTAAAGAACGTCACCGCGCTAGCCCTCACATACCGTGCGGTGAGCGTGGACTCGGTATACTCGGCTTCGGGCGCCACGAACACCGGCGCCGCCTCCTTGGTGAAATCCCACCCATCGAAAACCCACCACGTGCCGTGGCCGTGCTGGGGCGAGACGCCTCCCAGGGGAACACGGGCCAGTGCCGCCACTTCGATCGTCGATGGGGTCTGCACCCGCGCCTGGTTCGCCAGCACCGCCATCTCCGGCGGATCCGTTCGCAGGTGGATCTTCCGCGCCGGAAGAAAAACCGGGGCAATGCCCATCGGCTGGGTCAACACAAACTGGTGCAGGGCGGAGCTTGAGCTCACCGAAGCATCCAGACCCCAGCCGGCAAAGACATACCCCGGGTTCGCGTAGGCCTGCAAGGTGACGGTTGAATCCGCGGCCAGAAAGATGCTGGTCTCGCGATTTTACTCAAAGCCGTTCATCAGCCCCTCCGTGCCAACATAGCTGAGACAACTCCCCTGGCCTTAATTACTGAGCAGGGCGAGAATAGGAATCAGCGTGAATTCTCAGACTCGCAACAAGAACGGGCTCCCTCCGGCTCCCACGGTTTTG
>VFZY01000029.1 GCA_016870915.1 Acidobacteriota bacterium
TCTGATTGGCTACACTCTGTCATAGGGGAAAGCCGCTCCTCTCTTCGCACAACTTTTACTAGAAAAATCAGTTATGCCAGAGAATGCGGCTTTCCGCTACACTTCCCGTGAGAAAAACGGGTTAACGCCTTGAGGGCGGAGTCGATCGTCAGTAGCAACGAATGTGTCGTGGCAGTGGAGCGATGGGCCCATCCCGGGCAGTGAATCGCCACTCCATCCAGATGTCCAGACGTGGCAGGGGAAGGGTCACCAGACTTGATCCCCCCAGGAAACAGGACGGTCCGGTCAGCGATGACCTGCAAGACGGACTTCAGGCAACGCAGCGGGCGAAAGACGGGCGCCTTGGGCTTTCGGCTGAGGGGCTCCGGGGCTGAGCCGGCGTGGAACTCGGCTCTTGCCAACTTCGGCTTGAGGGCGGTAGTACACTTACGAGCAATGCGTACGCTGCTTGTGTTCACGGCCATGACAGCTCTTGGGGCCGATGGCTACTTGCGGGCCCCGGAGAATGTCAGGCGGATTTTGGATGCTCCGTTGCCCCCAGTGGCGAGCGTCAGTCCAGGGAGGGGGCACTTGCTGCTGCTCGATCGCGAGCCGAGCCCTTCGATTGCGGAGTTGGCCCGGCCGATGCTGCGGCTGGCGGGGCACCGGATCAACCCCCGCAATGACGGTCCGCATACCGAGACCTCGTATCGCGGGGCGACTCTGGTGGACCTGGGTTCGCTGGCCAGGAAGGCGATGGCGATACCGCCCGGCGGGAAGCTGACGCTTCCTGAATGGAATCCGGCGGGCGACCGTTTCGCCGCCGGGGTGATTTTTGAGGATCGCATTGAGATGTGGGTTGGCGATGTGGCTGCGGGGGTCTTGCGCCGGGTGGACGGGGTCCGCGTGAATGCCGCGGCGCTTGGGTCCAACTCGAAGTGGTTCGTTTGGGATGGAAGTGGCGGAGTCTATGTGCGCGCTGTGCCAGCGGGACGCGGCGCTGCGCCGCCGCCTCCTCAGACGCCGGTGGGGCCGAACGTGCAAGAGTCGACGGGCAAGGCGGCCGATACGTGGACCTTCCAGGATCTACTGGGTTCGGCGCACGATGAGAGCCTGTTCGACCATTACGCCACTGCGCAGCTGGTTCGGGTGGAGGCGGCCGGTGAAAAGTGGACCGCGGTGGGAAAACCCGGCATCCTGCAGGATATCCGGCCCGCGCCCGGCGGCGCGCATTTGCTGGTGACGAGGGTACGGCGGCCGTACTCGTGGCTGTATCCGGCTTCAGCTTTCCCGCTGGAGGTTGAGGTTTGGGATGCGAAGACCGGCGCGGCTAAGACTGTGGCTTCCCTGCCCCTGGCCGACGCGGTTTCCATGGACGGCGTGCGCACCGGGATGCGGCCGGTGGGCTGGAAACCGGATGAGGCCGCGGCCCTGATTTTGGTGGAAGCCATGGATGGCGGCAACCCGAAGGAGTTGGTGCCGCATCGCGACCGGCTGGTGGTTGTGCGAGCTCCATTCACCGAACCAACCCAGTTGGGGCTGGTGGAGAACCGGTTCACGACGGCCCGTTTCCTGCGCGGCGGCCGTGTCCTGGTAACGGAGTCAAACCGTGAAACCCGCTGGGTTCGCACGATGATGGCGGGCGAGTCCGCGAAGGTGATTGAGGACCGGAGCAGCCGCGACCGGTACAAGAATCCCGGCGATCCCGTGACGGAAACGCTCCTGAACGCCCAGACCGTGGTGATGGAACACGAGGGCGTGGTCTACTACCGCGGCGACGGCGCCAGCCCGAATGGCGACCGCCCGTTCCTCGACAGCCTGGACCTGGCGACGATGCGGCGCACACGCCTGTTCACCAGTGATGCCGGCGCTTATGAACATGTGGTGGCGGTGCTTTCGCGGGACGGCCGGCGGCTGCTGACACAGCGCGAATCGGCCACCGAACCCCCGAACTACTTTGTTCTTGACGGTGGGAGGCGCACCAAGGTGAGCGATTACCGTGACCCTGCCCCGGAATTGCGTGGCGTGACCAAGCGGCTGATCACTTACAAGAGGAACGATGGCGTGCCCCTTTCGATGACCCTGTACCTGCCCCCAGGCCACAAGGAGGGGACGCGCCTTCCCGCCGTGCTATACGCCTATCCGCTGGAGTTCAACGACGCCGCCACGGCGGGCCAGGTGACCACCACCGCGAACCGCTTCACGACGCCCAACGGCGCCTCGCACCTTTATCTGCTGCTGGCCGGGTTTGCGATTCTGGATGGCGCTTCGCTGCCGGTGGTGGGGAATTTGAAGACGGCGAACGATACGTACATCGATCAGATTGTTGCGGGCGCGAAGGCGGCCATTGATGCGGCGGCCGCTACAGGCGCGGTGGACCCGGCCCGCGTGGGCGCGACCGGCCACAGTTACGGCGGCTTCATGACGGCCAATCTGCTGGCGCATTCCGATCTTTTCAAGGCGGGCGTGGCGCGCAGTGGGGCGTACAACCGCACCCTTACGCCGTTCGGGTTCCAGGGCGAGAGGCGCACGTTCTGGCAGGCTCAGGATATCTACCTGAAGATGTCACCGTTTGTGCACGCGCAGAAGATCAATGAACCGGTGCTGTTGATCCACGGGATGGCGGACAATAACCCGGGAACGTTCCCCGTCCAATCGGAGCGGTTGTATCAGGCGATTCGGGGGAATGGGGGCCGGGCGAAGCTGGTGATGCTGCCGCATGAATCCCATGGGTACGCGGCACGGGAATCGATTGAGCACGTGATCGCTGAGACCACGGCGTGGTTTGAGAAGTACCTGAAGTGATCGCACGGGGTGCGCCGGGGGTGAGCGGGACAGAATCGTGAGTTCATGACTCCCGAGGAATGGAAGGAAGTTCAGCGATACCCGCGCGGACTACCTTGACTCGACTTGTGGCGGCCGTCCCGGTCTGCGCGAAGAGGTGCATGGGGATGCCTGCGGCGGGGGCGATGGCCCGACCGTTGCCGGCCTGTCGTGAGGCGGGCAACCGATAGCCGGGTATCCACTCTGCTAACGCATTGATCTGTTTTTCCGGCAACGGTGGCTTCCCCATCGGCATTTGGGGCGCCAACTCGCCACGCAGGGCGCGGATCAGAACACTCTTCTCAGGATGTCCCGGAACAATGGAAGCTCCATGCCGCGCGCCTCCGGCCAGCAGATCGTCAACGGAAGTGACGGCAAGACCGCTCGTTCGTGTGCCTGCATCGTGACAGGGTAGGCAAGATGCGGCGAGCATGGGCCGGATTTGGTCCTCAAAGACGGCCGGGGCCAGCATCGTACCCATATTGCATCAGACGCATTTTTGCGGTGTCAAATGAGGATGAAGTTGATTGCCGTTTGCCTCATGCTAGGTAGCCCTTGCCGTTTCTGCATCATTGCCACAGATCGAGCACCAGCTTGCGCACCTCCTGCTGGAACTTTCCCACCGAGGGGCTCTGGATCAGAAGTGCAACGGCCAGGTCACGTTCCGGGTGGAACCATAGATCCGTACCATAGGCGCCCCCATGAGCGATGATGCCATCGGGCAGCAGGTTCCAGCCGAGGCCGTAGCTTTGCTTGAGATCCCCCGTCTGCTTCGTTCTCATGGCGCGGACCGCTTGTTCGGACAGCACTCGCTTGCCTTTTTCAAGGTGAAAACGCAGGAAGCGCAGGCAGTCGTCGCCGGTGGAATAGAGCCCACCGGCCACCAGCACGAAACCGGCTGGCCGGGGTCCACGGCGGCTAAGGCCGTCGGTGAGCGTGGGCACACGGACCAGTTCACCGTTCCGTGAGGAGTACATCGCCGCCACGCGAGCCGACAGATCGGCGCTGCTGTGGAACATCGTGTCGTGCAGGCCCAGCGGCTCAAGCAGCACCTTCTTCATATAGGCGTCGAAGCTCTGGCCGGTGATCTTCTCCACGATGCCGCCGGCCACTTCGAAGGATGCGCCGCCGTAGGAGTACTGGGTTCCAGGGGCGTAGGCGAGGGGTTGCGCCAGAATGCCCGCCACGGATTGCTGGATTGAGAGATCCATGGTGCGGATCCACTTGACGGCCTCCGGCGGCGCGTTGTTTCCGAAGATGCCGGAGGTGTGTGAAAGAAGCTGCCGCACGGTGGAGGAACCTGTGAAAGCAGGGTAGAACTTCGACACACGATCATCGAGCGACAGCTTGCCGGTGTCGACGAGCGTCATCACAGTGGTGGCGGAAAAGGGCTTGGTGGAGGACGCCATCATGAACATGTGAGACACCGTCATCTTTTGCCGCGCCTCGACATCGGCGTCGCCGAAGGCTTCGCGGAAGACGACGCGATCGCCCTTTTGGACCATCAGGACCACGCCGGCGATTCGCTTTTCCGCCACGGACCGCTCGAGAAACGCCCGCAGCGGGAGCGTTTCCCGGGACGGCGGCCCGGCGGATTTCTCCACGAAAACGCGCAGCGGGGTTAGTTCCTGCGCCAGCAGGGGAACCAACAACAACCAGGCGATCATGCGAGGACTCCTTATCTTATCCCGCCGGGCTCAACGCGGATGATCCGGACGGATCGTTCACCGTGAAGTGTATCAGGGCGCGGCATACACGCCGGCGCCGCTTCGTGCACGCCGCTTCGTGCACGCCGCTTCGTACACGGCGCTTCGTACAATGGAATCACCCCATGAAGCTGACCCGAATCAGCCCCCTGGCGGGCCTTGCGTTGATCATGCTTACCTCAGAACCACTCACCGCCCAGGCGCCGCTTGTCGAGGGCAATCCATCGGCCGCGGTTCGCGTGCTGATCTTTGAAGATTTGCAGTGCTCGGACTGCGCCAACTTTCGAGTGATGCTGGATAAGCATTTGCTGCCGCGTTTCAAGGACCGGGTGGCGTTTGAGCATCGCGATTTCCCGCTCGCCAAGCATGACTGGGCCCGGCAGGCGGCCATTGTAGCGCGGCACTTCGAGCAGGAGAGCGCGGAAACGGCGGTGGCGTGGCGCCGGTATATTCTGGCGAACCTCAAGGACACCACCGCGGCGGGATTCGCCGCCCGGGTTCGTTCCTTCGCCATTGCCCACAAGCAGGCGGCTGGACCGGCGCTTGCGGCGTTGAAGGATAGCGCCCTGGGTGCGCGGGTGCAACGCGACTTTGACGACGGCGTGGCGCGCGGTGTGGCTCGCACGCCCACCGTGTTTGTCGACGGGAACCCGTTTGTCGAGACGTTCACGTTGGACGAGATCTCGAAAGCCATCGAAACGGCTCTGCAGGCGGCGCGCTGAACGGCATGTCAAGACCCGTCGCCATCATCACCGGCGCCAGCCGAGGCATCGGCCGCGCGATCGCCGAAGAACTCGCCGCCACGCATCAGGTGCTTGCCACGTACAAGGGACGCCGCGACATGGCGGAATCGCTGCGGGAGGCGACCGGAGCCGCCATTCTTCAGAGTGACATCGCTTCAGCCGCCGACCGGGCGGCACTGATCGAGTTTGCCACCGCCACCTACGGGCGGATCGACCTGCTGGTGAACAACGCCGGGGTCACGCAGCGGGTTCGCGCCGATGTACTGGAAGCTGGCGAGGAGAGTTTTGACGAGATCCTGGCCACGAACCTCAAGGGTCCGCACTTTCTGACGCAGGCCGCGGGGAATGTGATGCTGCGGCAGGGCTCGGGCCGTATCGTCTATATCACCTCCGTTTCAGCCTATGCCGCATCGGTGAACCGCGCTGAGTATTGCATTTCCAAGGCCGGCCTGTCGATGAGTGCACTGCTATTCGCCCAGCGCCTGGCACCGCATGGGATCCCGGTGTTTGAGATACGCCCCGGCGTCATCCGCACCGACATGATCACCACGGTGGAAAAGCTCTACGAGGAACGCATTGCCGGGGGGCTTGTTCCTCAACGCCGCATGGGTGAGGGCACCGATGTGGCGCGCGCGGTGCGGGCCATTGCCGATGGACTTCTGGACTACGCCGCCGGGCAGGTCTTGAACGTAGATGGCGGCTTCCACATGAGGGGCCTGTGAGATCGGATATGATGAGGAACTGACCCCGTAAACTGCATCCGAGGTATCACGTGTCACGAAATTTTCCACCCGCCATTCTGGCCGCTTTCTCGCTGGGCGCCCCGGCGCTTGCCCAACGCGGCGGCAATGACTGGATGACCTCCGCTTTTGACGCCCAGCGCTCCTCCTGGGTCCGCACGGATACCAAGATTTACCGCGAGAACATGGCAAAGCCAGGCTTCGAGTTTCTCTGGAAGCACAAGGTGGAGACCGCGCCGCGAGCCGGTACCGGAGTGACTCAGCCCGCGCTGCTCGATTTCTACATTGGATACAAGGGGTTCCGCGCACTCGGCTTCTACGGCGGCACCTCAGGCAAGCTGGTCGCTTTGGATATCGATCTGGCGCGGGTGGAGTGGGAGAAAACGCTTTCACCCGCCCCATCCACACCCGCCACGGCGGCTTGCCCCGGCGGCCTCACGTCGGGCGTTGCCCGGCCCACCAGCACGGACTATCCGAACGTTCCCACGACGTTCGGTTTCGGCCGCGGCAATCCGGCGAAGAGCGGCGTTGGAGCACCGGATGAAGGCGCCGTGACGCTGCGCCAGACCCCGGCGCCGCCCTTCCGCCCGACACCTCCCGCAAAGCCCGGCGCCGCCGCGGCGGCGGCGTTCAATCCGTTCGCGCCGCGCGTTTCCTGGGTGCTGGCCGTGGGCGGCGATGGCAAGCTTCACTCCATGTGGGTATCGAACGGCAACACGCCGGACCCGGCGGTTCCGTTCGTTCCGGCGGGCGCGCACGCGGTTGGGCTGGTCTCCTATGGCGGTGTCAGCTATGTTTCCACCATCAACGGGTGCGGCGGTGCGCCGGATGGCGTGTGGGCGCTCGATATGGCGACGAAGAAGGTGGTGAACTGGAAGTCCGCCAAACCCATTGCGGGTTCGGCGGGCCATGCGGCCGGTCCGGACGGCACGGTTTATGCCGCCGCCGGGAGCGAGCTTACCGCGCTGGCCGCCAAGACGCTGGAACCGCTTGCCACCTTCAAGACCGGTGGCGCCGAGTTCAACTCTTCCCCGGTGGTTTTCGATTACAAGGGCAAGAATCTGATTGCCGCCGCCACGACCGACGGGCGCCTGCTGCTGCTTGATTCGGCGGCGCTGGGCGGAGCGGCTCTCGATCAGAGCGCCGTCTTTTCGTCGGGCGGCCACCGGGTGGGCACCATCACCAGTTGGCAGGATCCGCAGGGTACGCGGTGGGTGCTGGCATCCGCAGGCGGCAGCGCGGCTGCCTCAGCCGGTTTTCCCGCTTCGAACGGCAGCGTCACCAATGGTGCCATTGCCGCGTGGCGCGTTGTTGACAAGAACGGCGTGCCGTCGCTCGAGCCGGCTTGGACCTCACGCGATCTCGCCGCGCCGCTTGCTCCCGTAGTGATTGGTGGCGTGGTGTTCGCCGCCTCCTCGCGTCCGGCCGTGTTGTACGCCTTCGATTCCGCCACCGGGAAGGAGTTCTGGAACTCCGGCAAAACCATCGTGGGCAATGCGACGGGCGGCCTGGCCGCGGGCGGCAACCGCGTGTACGTGGCCACGCAGGACGGCACGCAGTGGGTCTTCGGCTTTCCCATTGAGCACTAGCGCCATGGACGCGATGCGTGCTGCCCGTACTGCCTTCGCCGCCTTTGCCCTGACCGTCCTTTGCACGGCCCCTCTGCCGGGCGCCTGGCAGGCGGGAGCCGCCGCCCGCGATCTCACACCGCCGGGCCCCATCTGGCTGGCGGGGTATGCGTCGCGTACGAAGCCTTCGGAATCTGTCCGGCAGCACATCTACGCGAAAGCCCTGGCGCTGCGCGACGACGCGGGCGCCACCACCATCGCCGTCACGCTGGATCTCATCGGCATCCGCACGCGCATGGCCGACGAACTGGCGGCGCGTGCGTTGAAGGAACTCGGCGTACCGCGCGAGCGTCTGCTTTTCAACGCTTCCCACACGCATTCGGCGCCGGTGCCGAATGAAGTGGGCACCTACGCTTCCATCATGGGGCCGCAACGGGAGGCGCAGGAGAAGCTGATCGCCGCCTATGTGCGCCAGGTGACGGATCAGATTTTCGACGCCATGCGGACCGCGGCTGCGAACCTGAAGCCGGCCACGCTGCACTTTGAGCAGGGCCTGGCCGGATTCGCGGTGAACCGCCGGCGCGTGGGCCACCGGGAGTACCCGAGTCCCGTGGATCACGACGTGCCAGTACTCGCGGTGCGCAACACCCAGGGTGGGGTGGTCGCCATCCTGTTCGGATACGCGTGCCACAACACCATCCTGGCAGACCAGACCATCCATGGAGATTATGCCGGCTACGCTCAAGCCTCCCTCGAACAGCGATTTCCCGGCGCCGTGGCGCTGTTCATGCAAGGCGCGGGAGCGGACCAGAATCCGCTGCCTCGCCGGCGTCCCGAACACCTTGCGCGGTACGGCGACACGCTGGCGGACGCCGTTGAGGATGTGGTTCGCGGCAAGATGAAGGCCGTGGAGGGTCCACTGCGCGCCACCATTGCGTTTCCCGAGGTGGCTTTCGAGGGCCCCTTCACGCGGGAGCGTTGGGAACGTGAAACACGGTCGGCGCAGGCTCTCACCCGCGAACACGGCCAGCGGATGCTGGCGCGGCTGGATCGCACGGGCAAGCTGCCGGAGACGCGCAAGTACGCGGTTCAGGCGTGGCGTTTTGGCCAGACATTCACACTGATCGCATTGGCTGGCGAGCTCACGGTCGACTACGCGCTTCGCTTCAAGCAGCAGTTCGGCTGGGATACCACGTGGGTGGCGGGCTACTCGAACGATGTCTTCGGCTATATTCCTTCCCGGCGGATCTGGCGCGAAGGGGGCTATGAGGGCGGCGAAGCATTCCTGTTCAGCAACTTCCCGGGCCGGCTCACTGAAGATACCGAGGACCGCATCGCCACGGCGGTCACGCGGGCCGTCGCCGCATTGCGATGAATCTGGCTCAACTCTTCGCCCTGTCGCTTGAAGGGCGCGCCGCACAGCCCGGCCTTGAACACTACACCCCAGAAGGACGCCTCGAAACACTCACCTTCGGCGAGATCGACGCAGGCGCCAACCGCATGGCGCGAGCTCTCACCGCCCGCGGACTCACACGGGGCGGGCGCCTCTGCGTGTATCTCGCCAATCGCGCCGAGTTCATCCACCTCTACATCGCCTGCCAAAAGCTGGGCGCGATCTTTGTTCCCATCAACATTCTCTATCGCGAGCGCGAAGCGGGACACATTGTGCGCGATGCGGAGCCCACCGGAATTGTGACCGCCGGGGACTTCCCGGGCGAAGGCCCCATCTGGCCAGTTGATGCCCTGAGCGCGGAGGCCTCGGTGTTGGCGGCTGAGCGCGTCTACACGCCGCTTGAGGGCAGTGCGCCGGCGGCCCTGGTCTATACGTCAGGCACCACGGGCGTCTCCAAGGGCGCGCTCCTTACGCACGACAACTGGGCGGTCAACGCCACGAACCTCATCACGTGCTGGGGCATCACCGCGGCGGACCGTCTGTTGCTGCCCCTGCCCCTGTTTCACGTGCATGGGCTGGGCAACGGGATCCACACCTGGCTCGCCTCCGGCTTCCGGCTGCGGCTGCTTGAGCGCTTCGAACACCAGCGCGCCGCAGCCGAGTTCAAGGCGTTTCAACCCACGATGTTTTTCGGTGTGCCCACCATTTACGTCCGCCTGCTCGACTGGCCCGATGAAGTGGCCCGCCAGGCCACCGCATCCGTGCGGCTGTTCGTAAGCGGCTCGGCGCCCCTGGCCGCGCAGGTGCTGGAGGACTTCAGGGCCCGTTTCGGCCACACGATCCTGGAACGCTACGGGATGACCGAAACTCTGATGAACATCGCCAACCCCTACCGGGGCGAGCGGCGCGCCGGTACCGTGGGCCAGCCGCTGCCAGGCGTTCGCGTCGAGATCCGCGACGCCCAGGGCAACGCCGCTCCCCCAGGGACCGCGGGCGAGCTTTACCTGAAGGGTCCCAATGTGTTCGAAGGCTACTGGCGGCGGCCGGAGGCCACGCGCGAGGCATTCGACAACGGCTGGTTCCGCACCGGCGATATCGGCTTCTGCTCCGAAGACGGCTATTACACGCTGCAGGGCCGGCGCAGCGATCTCATCATCTCCGGTGGGTTCAACATCTACCCGCGTGAGATCGAGGAGTTTCTGCTGGAACAGCCCGGTGTGGCCGAGGTTGCGGTGGCCGCGGCCCCAGACCGTGTGCGCGGCGAGGTGCCCGTGGCCTACGTGGTGGGCCCCTCGGACCTGAATGCCGCGGATCTGGAACAGCGCTGCCGCGCGGCGCTGGCGTCCTTCAAAGTGCCGCGCGCGTTCATCCAGGTGGATCAACTGCCGCGCAATGCACTGGGCAAGGTGCAGAAGCACCTGCTGCCGCCGGTACAATCGTAGAAAGCCCCCATGCCCATCTCCATCTCGAATCGCGTCAGCCTGCTGGCGCCAACGGCGGTGAACAGCATCCTCGCCGAAGTGCGCCAGGCGCAGGCGCGGGGCATCCAGACCATCTCACTCATGCGGGGTGAGCCCGATCTCGCGACACCCGTCCACATTGTGGAAGCCGCCCAGGCGGCGCTGACTGCCGGACGCACCGGGTACCCGGACAATCGCGGCGAAATGCGCCTGCGAGAAGCGGTTGCCCTCAAGTTGCAGCGCGACAACGGCGCCGCCTACGACCCGGCGGCCGAGATCCTGGTGACCACGGGAGCCACGTTCGGGATCCACGCCGCATTGATGGCGCTGCTCAACGACGGAGATCACGTGCTGCTGCCGGACCCCGTCTACGACGCCTATCAATCGCCCATTCGCCTGGCTGGCGGCGTCCCTGTTCCCATCGCGTCTACGCCGGAAGGCGGCCGCTTCACGCTGAATATGGAAGCGCTGGACCGTGCCGCGCGCCACCCGCGGGCCCGTGTGATCCTCATCAACACGCCGTGGAATCCCGTCGGCACGGTACTCTCCGAATCTGAACTGGGGGCAATCGGCCGCCGAGTGGTGGACCACAAGCTTGCGCTGATCAGCGACGAAATCTATGAGACCATCCTCTACGGTGCTGCCCGCCACATCTCGCCGGCCAGCCTGAGCCCGGAGTTGCGCGAGCGCACGGTCATCGTGAACAGTCTTTCGAAGACCTACGCCATGACCGGATGGCGCGTGGGCTATTGCGCCGCGCCCAAGCCGGTCACAGATGCCATGTTCCTGGTGCTGCAGCAATCCAGCCGCGGCCCTGCGACGTTCATTCAGGACGCGGCCGCCGCTGCGCTCAGCGGCCCGCAGGAGACGGCGGCCGCCATGCGCGATATCTACGCGGCGCGCCGAACGCAGGTGCGGCAGGCGTTCGAAGGCCACCCGCGCGCCCGCGCCCTGCCGCCCGAGGGCGGCTTCTTCGCCATGGTGGATGTGCGCGCCACGGGCCTGCCCTCGAACGAGGTTCGCCGCCGTCTGTTGCATGAACACGGCGTGGTGGTCGCTCATGGCTCCGCGTATGGGCCGTCGGGAGAGGGAACCTTGCGTGTTTCGTTCGCCTCCGGCGGCGCCACGCTCGCCAATGGGCTGGCGCGGCTGACCCAGGGGCTCGCCGCGCTATGAGCGCGCTCGAACAGGATCTGAAGGCTGCACTCGCCGGTGAAGTGCGGTTCGATCGCGTAAGCCGGGCTCTCTATTCCACCGACGCCAGCGTTTATCGGATTGAGCCCTCGGGCCTGGTGGTGCCGAAAACCCGCGAGGACATCATCGCCGCGGTGCGCATTGCGGCGCGTCACAGTTGCTCCGTGACGCTACGCGGCGGGGGCACCTCGCAATGCGGCCAGGCCATTGGCCCGGGCCTGATCATTGACACATCAAAGTACTTCCACCGCGTACTGGAGGTGAATCCGGAGGAGCGCTGGGCTCGTGTGGAGCCGGGCGTGGTTCTGGATGAACTGAACCATCAGCTCAAGGCGCATAACCTGCGGTTTGCGCCCGACGTCTCCACCGCCAGCCGAGCCACCATCGGCGGCATGATGGCCAACAACTCAAGCGGCGCACGCAGCGTGATCTACGGCAAGACCATTGACCACGTTCTGGAGCAGACCGTGCTGCTCTCCGATGGCAGCATTGCGCATTTCGGCCCGCTGACGCCGGAAGAGTTGGAAGCGCGGTGCCAGGGCAACACGCTCGATGCGCGCTGCCACCGCGTGGTGCGGGATCTCGCCGCCACGCACAGGGATGAGATCGCGCTGCGGTACCCCAAGGTGCTGCGCCGGGTGATGGGCTACAACCTGGATGAGTTCGCGAAGGCCCAGCCGTTCAACATGGCGCGATTGATGGTGGGTTCGGAGGGCACGCTGGGGATCGTGCTGGAAGCAAAGATCAACCTGGTGCCTCTGCCGGCCGCCAAGAGCGTGGTGACCATTCAGTTCAACGATACGCTTGAGGCGCTGGCGGCCACGCCGCACATCCTGAAGCATGGTCCCTCGGCCGTCGAGATCATGGACGGCTTCATCCTGGGACACACACGATTGAGCCCGGCACTGCACGCCCTTCGCCAGACCTTCATCGAAGGCGACCCCGCGGCGCTGCTCTGCGTTGAATTCTACGCCGATCGCTCCGGCGACATTCCGCCGCGCATGCAGGCCCTGGAGGCGGACATGCGCGCCCGCGGCTTTGGCTACCACTTCCACCACGCTACGGAGATGGCCGCGCAGCAGCGTGTCTGGAGTCTGCGTGAAGCCGCCCTGGGCCTTTCCATGGCGATGAAGGACGATGCCAAGTCCATCTCGTTCGTTGAAGACACCGCCGTCGCACCCGAACGCCTGCGCGACTACATCGCACGATTCCAGGAACTGATGCGGCGGCATGAGACTGGCGCCGGGCTCTACGCTCATGCAAGCGTCGGCTGCCTGCACGTACGGCCCGTGGTCAACATGAAGGCCGAGGCCGGCGTGCGCAAGTTCGAGGCTCTGGCCAACGACGTGGCGGACCTGGTGCTTGAGTTCGGCGGCGCCCTCTCCGGCGAACACGGCGATGGCCTGGTGCGGAGCCCTTTCATTGAAAAGATGTTCGGACCCGTGCTCTACCGGGCCTTTGAGACCATCAAGGACACCTTTGACCCGGATGGCCTGTTCAATCCCGGCAAGATTGTCCGCTCGCCGCCGCTGACCGCGAACCTTCGTCTTGGCGCCGGCTACGTCACACCGAAGCCAAGCACGTGGTTCGACTATTCGGAGTATGGCGGCATGGGCGGCGCGGTTGAAATGTGCAGTGGGCTTGGCGCATGCCGCAAGAGGCTGGAAGGCACAATGTGCCCCAGCTACATGGCGACCCGCGAAGAGGCTGATTCGACGCGCGGGCGCGCCAATGTGCTCCGCATGGCCATGCTTGGCCGGTTGGGGGAAACGGGTTTGGGCGGCGAGGATGTCTACCGCACGCTTGACTTGTGCCTGGAGTGCCGCGCCTGCAAAGCGGAATGCCCGGTGGGTGTCGACATGGCCCGCTTCAAGAGCGAGTTCCTGGCGGACTATCACGCCCGCAACGGAGTGCCTGCCGCCACGCGCGCCCTGGGCCACGGAGCCGCGCTGGCGCGCCTCGGCAGCCATCTGCCAGGTTTGGCCAATGCCATCACGGACAGCGCACCGTTCCGGTGGCTGAACGAGCGGATTACTGGCATAGACCGGCGCCGGCAGTTGCCACGCTGGGCCCCCAGGACGCTTGCCGCTCTGGAGGGTCATCGTGGCGCGGAACAGAGCGTACTGCTGTTCAACGACACGTTCACGAATCACTACGATCCCCATGTGGGCCAAGCCGCCATTGAGGTTCTGGAAGCCGCCGGGTTTCCCACCGGGCTCGCGCCCCAGGCCTGCTGCGGCCGTCCGCTCCTCTCAAAAGGCTTGCTGAGCGAAGCTCGCGCGCAAGCGGAGGCGAGCATCGCGGCGCTTCATCCCCTGGCCCTCACAGGGCGGCGATTCGTCTTCTGCGAGCCTAGCTGCCTTTCGGCGCTTCGTGAAGACGTGCCCGCCCTGCTGCGAGGCGCCTGGCAGGAGAAAGCCCGCGTGGTCGCGGACGCGTGTGTACTGTTCGAAGAGTTTCTTCGTGATGTCCCGCTGCCGCTGCGCGCCGGGCCGGAACGGATCCTGCTGCATGGCCACTGCCATCAGAAGTCGATGGGCCTGCTGCCCGCGGCGAAGTCCCTGCTGGGCCGCATTCCCGGAGCCTCAATCACGGACCCGGACGCCGGCTGCTGTGGCATGGCGGGTTCGTTTGGCTACACCCGGGACCACTTTGAGCTTTCCGCCGCCATCGCCGGCCGCAAACTGATCCCTGCCGTCCGCGCTGCATCGGAAGATACGGCCATTGTGGCCGCCGGTACATCCTGCCGCCATCAGATCGAAGCGTTCGGTGAACGGCAGGCCGTCCACCCGGCGGTCCTGCTGCAGGGTTTGCTGCGAAAGGGTGGCCGGTGAACCTCGGCTGGCTTTCGCTTGGTGCTCTGTTCACCGTGATCGTGGTGAGTTGCGTCAGCACGGTGAACGTGGGCCTGCTCGCCGTGACACTGGCTTGGATCGTTGGAACGCTCATCGGCGGCATGAAGATCGACACCGTGATCTCGGGCTTCCCCGCGCCGCTCTTTCTGACGCTGGCGGGCGTCATGCTGCTGTTTTCGCAGGCACAGGTGAACGGCACACTTGACCGCGTGGCCCGGATCGCTGTCAGCCTTTGCCGGGGCAATGCCGGACTCATCCCAATCCTGTTCTTCGTCATGGGCCTGGGTCTCAGCACGATGGGCCCGGGCAACATCGCCACTGCCGCCCTGCTGGCGCCGCCCGCCATGGGCGTGGCCGCCCGGGCCGGTATTCCGGCGTTTCTCATGGCGATCATGGTGGGCAATGGCGTCAACGCCGGTTCGCTGTCTCCGCTTGCGCCCACCGGGATCATCATGACGGGCCTGATGCAAAAGGTGGCAGCCCCGGACCATGAGTGGCGGATCTACTTTGACAACGCCGCCGCGCACGCGGGCATCGCCTTCGCGGCTTATTTTCTGTTCGGCGGCGGGCGCCTGCTCGCGCGGCGCGCGGAGACGTTGGAACACAAGCCGCAGCCGCTCGAGCGCAACCACTGGATCACGCTGGCGGTGATCGGTGCCCTGCTGGGCTGCGTCATTCTGTTCAAGGCAAACGCGGGCATGGCCGCGCTGGCTGGGGCGGTGCTGCTCACCGTGCTTCGCGCGGCCGATGAGGAACAGGCCATCAAGCGCATGCCCTGGAACGTGATCGTGATGGTCACCGGCATGACGGTGCTGATCGTGCTTCTTGAGAAGACCAGTGGCATCGCCATCTTTTCGGACCTGCTGGCACGCGTGGCCACGCGGGAGTCCGTCACGGCGGTCATTGCTTTCATCACAGCCCTGATCTCGGTGTATTCCAGCACGTCGGGCGTGGTGATCCCGGCTTTCGTGCCCGCCGTTCCCGGCCTGCTGGAACGCCTGGGCGGCGGCGACATCGTGGCCGTTGCCTCGTCGATTGCCGTGGGGTCGCACCTGGTGGATCTCTCGCCGCTATCGACCATCGGCGCCCTCTGCATCGCGGCAACGAGCGAATCGGAGAGCCGCTCGGTATTCCGCAAGCTCCTGGCCTGGGGGCTGGCGATGACGGTGGTAGGCGCCGCGATCTGTTACCTGATGTTCGGATTGCCGTAGGGGCCGGGTCCGGTGCTGAGGGCAACCCCGAGCAGACGGACCAAGTCCGCGTTGTCATCAAGGACTCCGATCATGGATAGGGGGATTGCGGTCTCCCCGTCAAATTCTCCGAGCGCCCGCCGGATCTTTTCGTAGACCGCATGCGGGCCCTGTTCGTTCACCTCCGGGTAGGCCACCAACCGACGCCACTCGTTGATCTCGGGTACGCGCCGGTCAGCCGTACTTTGGCCAGCGACTCAAGGCCGCTTCGATTCCTCGTCGGCCGCAGTTGCAATGCCCCGGGACCTCGGCCATGTCCTTGCGGCGGCATCGTTCGACCGGTGACGCCCGCGGGACCAGCGAACCAGCCGCCACTCCGGGAAAATTTTGCCCATTGCACGGCGCATGGCAATCGATGTACATTTAAGGAGAACGCTCTAGTACCCTCACCGGTATGAAGGGTATTTCCTCAATCCCTAGGGAGGATCAATGAAGAAACTCGTTTTTGCAGTTGTGATGTGCCTGGCTCTGTTCGTCTCCGCGGCCGCGGCGGCGGAATGGACCGGCCACATCTCGGAATCGGGCTGCGGCGCCAAGCACGCCGATGGCTCGGAAAAGTCGATTGCGTGCGTGAAGGGTTGCGTCAAGAAGGGCGCTGCTCCCGTGTTCGTGGTTGACGGCCAGGTGCTCAAGATCGCGGATGCGTCCAAGGTCATGGATCACCTGGGTCACAAGGTGACCATCAAGGGTACGAAGAGTGGCGACACCGTCACGATCGAATCCGTTTCGATGGCTCACTAGTCCAGCGAAGCAGTTCCAGAGGCCGGGGCAGGCAGCTATTGCAGCTTGCCCCGGCCTTCTACTTTCCAGCTCGTTTCCACACGATCTCCCCGCACGCCGTAAACTTCCTCGTGCAGGTTCATGCAGACGCAGATATGATTGGGGATCACACGTGCCTTGTCACCCACTTTGAAGCCGCGTTCCGCTTCGGCCAGATCGACATAGCCGTGCTCCTCATTCATGCGAGTGAAGACCGCCGAGGGGGCTTCTGTCAGGCGTCCGAAGCTCACCTCTGAGCCAATGGCCAGCCGGTCCGACGAAAAGGTCTTGGAGCCGCCGTCGATAATCATCTGGCCCGGAACGGCGGTTGATACCACGGTGGTGAGAATGGAACCGGCGCAATCCTCCCACTCGCACGCCCCGGCAAGCACGGTGTTCCGGTCGTTGAAGATGTAGGTGCCGGGGCGAATCTCGTTCAGACCGGCAAGCTTGTGGGACCGGCTCCAGGTGGGGGTTGAACCGCCGCTGACCACGCGAGGAACGAAACCCTCCCGGGCGAGGCCGCTGAGCAGTTCATCCAGCGTGGCCGCCACCTGGGCAAGTGTCGCCTCTCCGGTGGCGTCCAGACTCTTGACGTGGCCCGGGTAGAACGCAATGCCGTCCCACTCCAATCCGGGAAGACCGGAAACATGACGGATGAGCGCAGCCACCTGAGCAGGCGCAACGCCGACCCGGCCCATGCCAAGGTCGGACTCCACCAATATGCCAATGTTGACGCCAGCGCGGGCGGCGGCGGCTGAAACCTCATCGGCCACGAAGGCGCTGTCGATCGACATGGAGACCCGGGTGTGACGGGCCACCTCAACCAGCCGCGCCAGTTTCCGGGCTCCGAAGGTGGGGTAGGCGACCAGCAGGTCATGAGGCGCGGCGCTCAACATCACCTCCGCCTCGCCCACCTTGGCCACGGTAAGTCCCGCCGCTCCCAGGTCCAGTTGGCGGCGGCCCAGAGCGGGAATCTTGTGGGTTTTGGTGTGGGGGCGCAGGCGCAGGCCGTGCCCGGCGGCGTAGGACGCCATGCGGGTCAGATTGCGCTCCATGATGTCGAGATCGATGAGAAGAGCCGGGGTATCCAGCTCATGGATGGTTTCGGGAAGCATGGGTTATTCGAACGTGATGGTGAGGCGGCCGGCCGGGCTCCTGTAGAGCAGCGAGAAGTCCTTGGGCTTCAGCTTACCTTCGATGGGGAAGTAGAGCAAACCGCTCAAGGGGCTCTCGATCTCCTTCTCCTCGAGGATCCTGGCTTTGAGCGTGGCGAGGCGCGGGTCGTCTTTTTCGCCGGCGCCGTCTTTGACGGTGGCCTGGGCTTCGCTGGGGCCTCCAGCCGAACCGATAGCGCCGCCGTTGCCGCCCAGGCGCCGAGGAGGTCCGCCGCCCACGGTGGGTCCCCAGACGGGGCCGTTCCCCTGCGACATCATGCCACCGCCGCCCCCGGGCCTTGACCCGATGACCAGCGCACTCTTGCCCGCGATCTGCGTGGGTTCGAAAGGCTGGGAGCGGGCGCCGTCCTTGTGCGAGAGCAGCGTGAAATCATCGCGTACGACGCCGATGGGTTTTTCACCCTTCGGTGTCACCTTGATTTCCACCACGGCGAGCGTGCCGCCGTAGTCGCCGCCCAGCAACTGGTCCACTTCAGCCTTGGTGACATAGACCTTGGCCGCAATCTCCATGTTGTCGTTCGCGGCTTTGCCGGAGGTGAGCTTTTTTTCCGCTGCGGGCAGGGCCGGCAGCAGCAGGAGGGGCATCCAAAGGAGACGGCTCATGACAACGATTATCTCCCTAACCACATCTTCATGGCGCGGCTCACCTTGCCTGAGGCGTCCTGCTGGGCGAAATGGCCGGCTTCGGGGATGGTGACCAGGGTGAAATCATCCAGCCATTCCCAGGTGCCATTGAGCGCCGGATGGAGGAGTGCCGTGTCCTTGAGCCCGTGGATCATGAGCACGGGTGCGGAAACGCGAATGACGGGCGTGCTGCTCTCCTGGTACGGTTCACGCGGGTAGTTGCGTTTGTAGTAGTTAAGCATGGCCTCGAAATCCGATCGGCCGAAGGCTTCAACGTATTTCTTGCGGGCCTCGGGATCCTTCACCCAGAACGTCAGCGCCTCGGCGGTGAGTTTGAGATGGGCGCCTTCCTTCTGGAAGTCGCGCGCATACTGGCTGTTCTTCTGCTGTTGGGGATTATTCGCAAGTTCCCTGGAAAGACCCTTGGGGTGAGGCAGATTGACGATGATGAGCTTTTCGAGCATCGCGGGAACGTGGAAGGCGAACTGCCAGGCGATGGCGCCACCCCAATCGTGGCCCACGACGATGGCTTTTTCACGTTTCAGATGCCGGATCACGGCTGCTACATCACCCACCAGCAGCCGCATGTCGTAATTCTCAATGCCCTTCGGCTTGTCGCTCAGATTGTAACCACGCAGGTCGAGCGCGGCCACCTGGTAGCCGGCTCCGGCGAGCGCTTCCATCTGATCGCGCCAGGTGTACCAGAAGTCGGGAAAGCCGTGAATCATGACGACGAGCGGCCCTTCGCCGAGCGTGGCGTAGTGGATCCTCACGCCGTTCGAATCGGCGTAGCCGTGGGTCACGCTGGCTTCGATATCCGCCGCTGAGACCGGGAGCGTGACGGCCGAAACGGCCAGCATCCAGTGGAGTGTTTTCATCGGATCCTCTTCCATCATTTCGTGGCCGGCTAGGTTTGGGGATCTTCCTTGCTTGCCGGGTCCTTCACTTCGAAAGTGGGGCCATTGTCTCCCCAATCGTTGGCATTGAACATTCGGCCGCCGCCGAATGGGCCGTCGATCTCCTTCACCGTCATTTCAACCTTCGACCCCTTCACTCGCGCCCACACATGGTGATAAAACCAGCCCTGGGCGAACCCTTCGCCGCGCGCCAGACCGCGGCGCATCTGCCCCCCGGAGCTTCCAACCTCCATATAGATCACTCCATCGCGCTGCAGGCGCACGAACTGGTGGCCGTGGCCGCTAATGACATAGTCGACGCCGTACTGGCGGACGATTTCGTGCAGGGGAAACGCCCCGCTGCGCATTTTGAGAGGGAGCAGCCAGAACGGGCGGTGGAAGAAGACGAACTTGGGGCGTTTATCCTTGTTGGCCTCCAGGTCGCGGCGAAGGTAGTCGAGTTGCGCCGGGGCAAGATCGGCCGTGCGCGCGTTGTCGAGCACTGTGAAGTGCGCTTCCTGGTAATCGAAGCTGTACATGGTGGGCCGGCCGGTCTGGGCTTCGTAGAGCTTGAGGGAGCTTTCGTTCCACAGATCGTGATTGCCGGCCGTGAAATAGAGGGGGTAGTGCGCGTAGCGCCTCCAGAGGTTCTGGAGTTCGGCCCATTCGGCTGGGGCGCGCTCGTCATTGCCGCCTTCGATGGAGTCGCCGACGGTGATGACGAAGTCGGGGTGAAGAAGGTCCACTTCACGCCAGACGCGGCCGTAAATCTGGTGGGTAGCGCCGCCGGTGCGGTCTCCGATGATGGAGAAGCGGAAGTCGTTCTTGGGCTCGGTGAGGCCACGCAGCAGAACAACGCCGCAAAGGAGGCTTGCGGAGATCGCGGCCACGGCCCAGCGGCGGTGTAAGGCGAAAGAAGAGACCCCGGACATCACTGAGATTGTCGCATGGGGGCGCCGCGGATGACGCCACGGTTCTCCAGTCCATCGAGTTCCGTGGGCGTGAGGCCCAGTAGATCCGAGAGGGCCTGCCGGGTGTGCTCGCCGGGCAGCGGGGCGGCCGTGGTCATGGCGCCGCTGGAATCGGAAAACTTGATGGGGGCGCCGGTGACACGCACCGGGCCGGCAGTGGGGTGTTCGACGGTGGGAAAGAGTTCCCGGTGGGCAGCTTGCGGGTCCACCGCTACTTCGTGCAGATTGCGAACAATGCCGCACGGGACGCCGAAGCGGCCCAGGCGCTCGCGCCACCACGCGGCGGGGTGTTGGCGAAAGATGCCGGCGATGAGAGGTTCCAGAACATCGCGGTGGGCCACGCGAATGGCATTGGATTCATAGCGCGGGTCGGTGGCGAAATCAGGCCGGTCGATGGCCTGGCAGAAAGCCTCCCAGAGTTTCTCGCTGGCGACGGCGATGGCGATGTCGCGGTCCGCGGTGGGGAAGGTGCGGTACGGCACGATGGTGGCGAAGGCGGTGCCCATGGGAACGGGAATGGCGCCGGTGGCCAGGTGCTGGGCGTAGTTTGAGGCCATGGTGGAGACCAGGGAGTCGAGCATCGAGATGTCGACGTGTTGGCCGCGCCCGGTGGAGTGGCGGGCGTGCAGTGCCATGAGAATGCCGATGAGGGCGTTCATGCCGGCGGTGAGGTCGGCAACGGAGTGGCCGCAGCGGGCAGTCTGGCCGTCTTCGGTGCCGGTGATGGAGATGAGCCCGGCGGTGGCCTGAAGGATGAGGTCCATGGCGGGTTCGTCGCGCCAGGGACCGGATTGGCCGTAGCCGGAGATGGATGTGTAGATGAGGCGCGGGTTGCGGGCGGCGGCGGCCGCGTAACCCAGGCCCAAACGGGTCATGGTGCCGGGCCTGAAGTTCTCGATCAGGACATCCGCCCGCTCAATGAGGCGGAAGCAGAGTTCCTGGCCTTCCGGATGTTTGATGTCGATGGCCACGCCGAGCTTGTTCGAGTGCAGGCCCAGGAAGAAGGCCGCTTCGCCGTTGACGAAGGGGGGTCCCCAGGTGCGTCCCATGTCGAGCTGATGGATGCCCTCGATCTTGAGGACACGGGCTCCATAGGCGCCAAGGATGAGACCGCTGTAGGGTCCCGCGAGAGCGTGCGAGAAGTCGAGGACGGTGAGGCCCTCGAGGAGAGACGGCATTGTCTTATGATGCCGCAGCCCGGGCGGCGCGAGGGGCCCACAGCGTGAGCTCGACGCAGCGGCCGCTGATCGGGACACGGCTAGAGACCGGCGCCAGCGAGATTGATCCTGGTGGTTCAGAGCCGGATCTCAGTCAAGGCATCGGCATATGCTTTGAATGGCGCGCTGAGCTGATGGACCAGGTATCAGCACCATCGATCGTCGGCCACGAGTGGGATTAGAGGCTCTCCTGTTCAGTACCGGCCTGACTTGCGCCCACAGGGGCTTGGCCACGAAACTGCTGGCGAACGAAAGCACGGCGAGGACCTCGGCGACCTTGGCTGGCCGCATCGTTTACACTCTGGAGCACAGGGGAAGACTATCCACGGACCATGATATGGTTGGTCATGATGAGACTGAAAAGCGCTCGCTCCATCACGCCGAGCGCATGACCGACGGATTGGGCCGATTCGAAGTAGCGGAGAAACGGGGTGTCACGCACTAAGGCCGAAGGACGCCACCCCGGTGAGTAGCAGGGCCGCTGCCAACAATCGCGCTCGAATCCGCTTCATGACTAGACAGACGCATGAAGCCCCCTTTCGTTTCGAGGTTTGGCTTCGAGAAGCATCTTCCAGACGCGGGCGGCGAGCGCGTCCATGGCGTCCTGGCCGTTCAGTACAAGACCGGCGTGGCCGCGCGAGGGCCAAATGTACTGGCTGGCCATGGGGCGGACGGAGGTATCGTATTGCGCCCGGATCGATTCCGGAGTGCGGCCCCGTTCCCGCACATCGCGTTCCAGGCGCCGCGCCAGGCAAACCTCGTCGGGAGCATCCACGTAAATGCTGAGTTCGCAGAGGCGGAGGATGCGGGTCCAGTGGATGGCGAAGAGCCCTTCGACAAGGATGAAGGGCGCGGGGTCGCGGCGGGTGAAGCGGCCGGTGCGGGTGTGGGCGGCAAAGTCGTATTCGGGAATGAATGCGGGGCGGCCGGCGATCAGTTCCTGAAGACCCTCGAAGGCTTCGGCATCGTCGAGCGAGGCGGGGTCGTCGAAATTAACCCGGGCGCGTTCGGGGGGCGTGAGATGGGACAGGTCGCGGTAGAAGGCGTCCAATGGGAAGACGGTGGTAAGGCCTGGTTTGGCCTGGGCCATGGCGTGGGAAAGGCAGCTTTTCCCCGCGCAGGAGGGTCCGGCAATGGCGATCAGGCGGGGAGTGGATGTGGACACGGGGATTTCACAGTATAAACTGGCGATGAGCAAAGCACCAATGGACCGCAACACGGCGCAGTACCGGGTGGACCGGATGAATGCCTTCGAAGCCGAGCTTCATGAGGCGGTTCGAGCCGGCGCAATAACACTGAGCGAGGAACAGGACGCTGGTCTTCGGACGTACCTTCAGGCGAAGCGCGCGGAACTGGCCGCGGCGTTCGATGTCGACCTGGTGGCGGGGGCTCGCCAACTGTCGCTGGGGATGCGGCTGGTTTCCACCTTGGGGGCGGCAGCGTTCTGTGCGGCGCTGGTCTTGTTCTTCCAGCGCTACTGGGGGTACATGGACTCCTGGGTCCAGGTTGGGGTGGCGATGGCGGCGCCGTTGGTGGCCCTGGGGATCACGGAGGTGTTGAGCCAGCGCGAGACAACCCCCTACTTCACGGCATTGGCGGCGGCGGTGGCGTTCGCCGCCTTTGTCCTGAATTTGCAACTGCTGGGCCTGGCGTTCAACCTGACGCCTTCGATTTGGGGGCCGGGCCTGATGGCTTCCTTTGGACTGCTGCTGGCATACCGGTACCGCGTGCGCCTGGTGCTGGCGGCGGCGCTGTTGTGCGGGATCGTTTTCACCGGGGGACTCCTGATGACAGCGGGGGGCTACCTGTGGCTCGAGACGATTGGCTGGGTTGAGACCTGGCTGGCGGGTTCGTTCCTTCTGCTTGCCGTGGTAAGCCGGGTGCGGCAAGGCGAGTTCGACGCGGTGTATCGTTTGGTGGGGCTGATTCCGGCGATTGTGGCTCTCTATCTGCTTGGCTATGTCAAAGCGCCCAGCCTGCTTGGCGAAGCCGAGGGGGTTCGTGTGGCGTACGCGCTATTGGCTTTCCTGATTTCGTGCGGAGCAACGACCGCTGGACTGTGGTTCCGGTGGCCCGAAGCCGCCTACACGGGGTTTGTGGCAGTGACAGGCATCCTGATTCATCAACTATTTGACTGGTTCTGGGATCCTTTGCCGGCATTCGCATTCTGCCTGCTGGTGGGCGCTGTGGCGCTGGGCCTGTTGTGGGCGCTGAAGCAGTTGCGAAGGGCAGTGGCGGCATGAGGCCGGCAATTAACTTGGGACTGGCCGCGGCAGTGGTGGTGGGCGCGAACGTGGCGGCGCTGACCGGGGCATGGTACAACCGGGGCGGCGAAACGGGCCGGATTGTGGTTGACCAGCAGTCGTCGCGGCTGGAAACGCCACGGTCCGGCAATGAATCCGCGGTGGTGCTGCACCTGAATCTGAATTTTCCGCACCGGTTTACCGCGCGGAACACGGTTCACAGGCCGTGCGAGGCGGTGCTGCGGCCGGGCGCGGGCGGCCGGGTTGATGTGGTGCGGGGCGATGGCCTGACAGCGGAACCGGGTGCGCTAAGGCTCCGGGCGTCGTGCCGGGGGGAGGACCTGACAGGGGTTGAGCCCATGCGGATCCTGGTGCCGGCGGAGATGGCACGGGACCTGCGGCGTGGGCCGGTGCGGTACCGGGCGACGATTGTGGCCGGGCGATCGCTGGACCTGTGGCTGGAGCGTGTCGAGGTTCTGACGGAGCCATAGCCACCGGAGCCGGCGGCGCTACCAGAGAAAGATCAGGGTGAGGCTTCGCCATCCGATGTAACCGAGCCCCAGAAGGTCAAGGGCACGCACAACGGTGAGCACCGGACCGCCAATGAACTCGAAACGGAGGAACAGCGCGGCGGCCAGCGAGAAAAGGATGTATCCCGTGTTGAGTCCGCCGGCGAAGGCCTGGCTGTGGGCAAAGGCGGCAACGTAGACCGCCAGCGGGTAGTTGCTATCCAGCCGGCTGGTGAACCGGGCGATGATCAACCAAACCGTACAACCCAGAAGCAGGGTTGTGAGCAGGTTGAAGGTGGAGTAGTAAGGCATCGCCGCCCGGGCGGTCTCCTAGAATGACCATAACATGCTGGTAAAGATTGTGCTGGCGTCGTAGTTCTGGACGGGGAAGTTGCCACGGAAGCGCGGCTGCAGATTCTCGGTGTAGTGGTAACTCTGAAGGCCGAAGTTCCAGCGCACCTTGCTGTGAAACAGGATGGAGACCCTGGCGTAGGGGGACGCATAGGTGAGCGGAAAGCTTTGGTAGGGCTGGGTGACCGAACCGGAAACAGCGCTGGGGCGGGCGGTATCCTGAACGCGGCTGAAGCCAAGGGCGATATCGGCGCGGCCGGCTGTGAGGTGAGCGCCGGCGGTGGCCAGATGAATGTTGCTGAGGTAGTAGGACCGGTCACTGGTGAGATCGCCGGCGGCAAAGTAGGCAAGACCCGTGAGGGTATCCGTGTGGATCTTCGCGTAGCTGCCGTCCAGGGAGAGGCGTCGGCCCCGCGACCAGGACGCATCGGCGCCCACGTACCGGTTCCGCGAACTGTGTGACCAGAGTGAGACGGAATTGGTGTTGTAGTTTGTCCGAGCCTGCAAGCCGAGCGTCAGGCTCTTTTGACGCCACTGGGCACGGCCGGAGAAGGCATGATAGTTCCGCTCGCTGAGGGGCAGGAACGGGCGATCGGCCCGGCCCACCTCGGTATCCAGATTGATGGAAAGCGGCTTGGCGGGGCGCAGGCGGACGCCAAACTGGCCGGCGTTCAAGCGGTTCGATTGTTCGTGGCTGCGGGCGAACGGCGTGCCGCGCGGCAATCCGGAGGATTCGATGGAACGAACCCGGCGGTCCGAGATAAGGTACCCGGCGCGAACCGAAGCGCGATCTCCCACTTGGAGCAGAGCGTCGGTGGAGTTGGACAAGGCCCGGATTCCCAGGAATTGGAAGTGGATGAGTTCGGTGTCAAGCGAGGCGTTGTTGATCTCGCGGTAATTGCCATCACCTTCCATGCGAGTGTGGTGGAATCCTGTGTGGTTGGTGAGGGTGAGCCGGCGGACGCCGGTGAAGGCCAGGGTGAGGTTGGCGTTTGAGACCGGACGGCGCGCATCGCCGAAGAACTGAAGCTGCCGGGTGCGGGCGGGGTTGGAACGGTCCGAACCGATGGCGGAGTCGTCAAAGGTGAACGCCCGGCGGCCAGCCGAGTAGTTGTAACGGGCGTTGACATAGAACACGCGGGCGCGTTCGTTCAGCAGGTTGAGCCGCCAGGACGGGGTGCTGCCGTGGTACGGCTCATTGCGGCGCAGCGAGGTGAGGTTGAACCGGTCTGCCGGATTGGCGCCCGGATGGGCTTCGCCGGCGCCGCCGGAGTCGTCCTTGAAGTACTCCCAGGCGCGCTGCCAGAAAAGCTTGTAGCCGCGCCGGGATGCCAGTTCGCCGCCGATGCGGTACTCGTTCTGCTCGCGCTGGATGTTGGTGGCAAACGGGAACTCGTCGCCCCGGGCGTCCCAAAGCTGCGTGGTGGCAAGGCCAGCGCCGGACTGGGTGTTGCGTGAATAGCCCAGGAAGAACCGGACGGAGGACTGAGGGAGGAGCCAGAGGGTTTGATCCTGCAGCCGCCGCACAGTGTCCAGCAGGTGCAGCCCGTTGCTGATGGCGAAGGAGGGGTTGAGATACTCGTTCGACCGCCAGAGCAGGTCATACCGGTAGAGCTTGTTCTTTTGAACGCGGAGCGTGGCGAACTGGTAGGGGTCATTGGCCAGGCCCTGGGTTTGCAGCAGGACTTCGTCAAACAGGCGTCCCTGGCCGTTCTTCGAATTCACCACGAGGCTGGAGCCGAATAGGCGCAGGCCGGAAGGGTAGTTAACGTCGCTGCGGTACTTGCCCCGGTCGCCCGTGACGTCCACCGACCGGTATCCCGTCTCCCAGCTTTGCAGAATGTTGTATCCGCCGTAATCCTGGCCGCGGGGGCTTCCGACGGATTCCGCGGTGGGTGTCACCGGGGTCTGTGCCGCGAGAACCCCGGCGAGTGCGGGAAGGAGCCAGACTTTCAACATCGCGGGGTTCACCGGAGGAACCTCTGATCGCTATTCGACCCGTGGATGCGTAAGTGGCAGGTGGTGCAGTTCCGATACCGCGGGTCCGTCATGTTGTGGCTGGCGGACTGGGTGGAGATACCATCGCCAGTGCGGCCGAAGTTCCCTGCCCCGTTGTGGCACTCCAGGCACAGGGTGAAGACCGTGGGCCGCCTCAGCAGGCGCGGATTCGTCGAACCGTGGGGGCTGTGGCAGGTCTCGCACCCGTCGACGCGTACGGCGGCGTGCTCGAAGACGAAAGGACCGCGCTTATCGGTATGGCACTTCAGGCAGGCTTCCTCGTTGCCGAAGGCGTGATCCACCAGACGCGGCCGGCCGCCCATCCGCCAGGTGGGGGCGTTGGTGCCGTGCGGGTTGTGGCAATCCGAGCACTGCATGAACCCTTCATTCACACGGTGCTTAAACGGCATGTTGAACTGCGCCCGCACCTGGGTGTGGCAGCCGGTGCAGAGTTCGGACTGCTTCCTGGCCAGCAGGCTCTTCGATGAGGCTGCGCCGTGCACCGAATGACAGCTTGTGCAGGCCACCTTGGCCATGGTGTGCTCGCTGCGGTGGATGTTGGCTCGTGAAAGGTCCTTCGAATGGCAGGTGAGGCAGGCGTCGAGCGTGGCACGGCTGTCGAGCCCCTGGAAGGAGCGCGGCCTGATGGCCCGCTTCTCCTCAATGGTCTTCGCCAGACCGTGGCGCACGGAGCCCACGTGACAGCCTTCGCAGGCAGTGACCTGCGTTCCGCTCGCGACGGCCAATTTCTGATGCGGATTGCGGTGGAAGGTGCCTGCCTGGGCCGGGTGGCAGGTCTGGCAAGGGAGCCCGGCCGTGGACTGTTGCGCGTTGGCGGAGCCTGCCGGGCCTAGCCAAAACAACAGAACCGCGAGCAGGGACCTGATCGATAAGACCATCTGCTTCTGATTATAGGAACGACGGAACCGGGAAAACGGAGCCGGTACAAATTGTTACAACAATTTCACGGCTGCCAGGGCCGGACAGCGGCTGCTATTCGGCTGAGGTCAGCACGGAGAACCCGATTGTGACCACAAAGTTGTGGACCCAGCCGCCCAGCCCCCCGCCCTGGGCCGGTGAGATGACCTGGGTGGGAAACGGCGACAGATAATCGCGCACATCGAGCCGGATGAGGCGGTTTCGCCCGGTGCGGTACTTGATGCCGCCGCCGATGGCAATCAAGGGTTCGACCTGCGACGTCCGCGTGAGGTATGCAAATTCCGAGAGAGGCTGGACGGCGCGCTCTTCGCCGGTTCCGGAGAACTGCTTTACGCCGGCGCCGATGGAAAGATAGGCGCGCTTGGCATAGCCGGCGGGCTTGGTGTGCCAAAGGAAATCGTAGTGGATGGACTGGGAGCGCCCGGCAAAAGTCGCCTTGCTGGACCCGGATGAGAGCTTCAACCCGTTGAACTGGAATGCATACCGCACTTCTCCGCCGATGACACGGTACATGTCCTGGCCGATGTAGCCGGTAAAGGAAGCCTGGGGAGAGAACCCGGCTGTAGCCGAGGCCCGGTTCGCGCCGGTGGTGGAGATGGTCTTGGAACTATAAAAGGATGCGCCGCCGCCCGCGCCAAACTCAAACCGCTGCGCCAGGGCAGTTCCGGTGGACGTCAGACAGAGAACGGTGGCAAGAAACGGATTTTGAGTGCGCACGACCAACTATCGTCCGGCTGCCCGAAAAAAATCAGCGAGGCCTGAAACATTTGGCGAAATATTTTCACATCCAAAATAGATTCATCAGCGTCCTACATTGTGACGACAGGAAAACCGATATGACTCTCGTGATGACACTGCCACACCGAACCGAACCACGGGCCTTGGTGTATTGCCCGATCTGCACCCACACGGTGGAAGCCAAGGTAGAGGCCGCCAAGCGCGGAACTCGGGTGGTTCCGGGACAGAAGTGCTCCCGTTGCCATTCCAGCCTGGATGCCGGCCACGTTGTGCGCGTCGACCGGGCGGCCTAAAGCTCTCGCGGGCGGTATACTGGTCTCGAAGGACCCGTTTTTGCCTCCCAAACGCCAACCGCCGAAGCCATCCCCACCCTCGAAAGTCGTGGAGCCCGACCTGTTGGCCGGCGCACGCGCCAGCCTGGAGGGGGATCGTGTGCCCCGGGTCGAGAAATGCAGCGTGTGCGCCGCCGCGGCCAGCGGAAATCCGGCGGAAAAGCTGTGCTGGGTCTGCCGTCACCTCAAGATCAGTGCCTGGAAAGATGCTGACCTGCAACAGGGCCAGCAGCAGGAGTAGCCGCCTACACCCACAACGGGTGGTCTGCCCCCTCGTCGTTCCAGCCTTTCGTGATCAGACGGCGCTTGCCGCCCGTCTTGTCCATCACCCAGAGTGCCGGCGCCTCACCCACCGCGGCACGGCAAAAGGCGATTGAGCGCCCGTCCGGGGACCATGCGGTGCGGAAGTTCCACACGGGCGGATCATCGTCCGTGATCTGGCGAATCGCCCCACTTTTCGTGTCGATGAGGCAGATTTCGGTGCCGCCGCGCGCGTTTTCGGGCTGGTAATCGCGGTTGAAGTGATCCGTGTCGGGCCGTTGGGGCTGGAAGGGCCAGGCAGTTCGGGACCCAGGCAGGGCTCGCGTATAGGTGATCCAGCGGCCGTCGGGCGAGATACGGGGCATGTTCGACCCTCCGCCGCGAGTCTTTGGATCGCCGTATGAGGTGGCAAACCACTGACGCATGCCGGTGGTGAGGGCCCGCTTCGAGCCGCCGCCGGCGCGGGCGAGGTAGAGATCGCTCCAGTCGTGGCCCGGGTCGGTGGCCGGGTGGCAGTGCTGGTAGAGCACCCAGTTGCCGTCCGGTGTCCAGCTTGTGCCGAAGTAGAGCTCGCCCTCGTCACCGGCGAGGACACGGCGGTTTCCGCCATCGAGATGGCAGGCTTCCACCCGATAACCTCGCGGCTTCGATTTGCCGCCGGTGCAGTGAAACGCCACCTGCTGGCCATCCGGGCTGAGGCTGACGCCATAGGTGAACCCTTCACCTGGCTTCGTGATGGCTTGCGCGCCCGTGCCGTCGAGATTCATGGAATAAAGACGCTGCTCGCCGTCGATCACCGGCAGGACCAGAAGACGGTTTCCGCCGCCGAGCAGGGGCCCCGGGGCGTAGAACGGCGCGAGGCGGTCTTGTTCGAGGATGGGCGAGAGGGACCCGGTGACCAGATCATGAATCCAGATCCGGCTGCGCGCGGTCCCTTTCCAAGTCTCGCGGTTCTCGACGCTCATCAGGATCACCCGGCGCCGGTCGGGAAACACACTGACGGGCTGCCAGGAGACCTGATTGGGAACGTCGAACTCAAGGAAACGAAGACCGGTGCCGGCGGCGTTCACCACTCCGGTGCGGCCGCGGGAACTGAAGAGAATGCGGGGCGGGGCCGGCGGGAGGGCCGCCGCAAGCAGAGCACGGCGCGTAGGAAGAGGCACGGGGTCAGCGCTCCTCGCTTTCCGCGATCTCAGAACGGATCGCGTCGACGTCTGTGAACCGCACGGTGAGACCGCGGCGCCGGCGTACGTCGGCTTCCGGCAGATCGATGCGGGCGGTGACCATGCGGTCAAACGATTCGCCGGGTCCAACGCGGTCGCCGGTCTTGAACGTGGGGTTATAGCGCGGGCCGGCGGCGGGAAAGAATTCGAAGAGACGATCGACATCGGCATCGGCGGCGGTGGCGCCGGTGACGGTATCCCCCTTGGCGGTGTCGAGCGTCACCAGAACGTCGCGGACAATGAAGTTGTGCTTGGACGGGTTGGTCATGCGCAGATCGATGAAAACGGCTGTTCCGTTCTCATCCAGAGCCTGCGTGCGCACCTTCTGGATGCGGCCGGTGATCTCGATGTGGCTGGGGCGGTTGGCGCGCAAGGCGATGGCGATGCCGATTGCCAGGAGCGCCACGGCCACTCCGGCCATCAGGATGACACGCTTGGCCGGCATGGAAGGCCTTACGATACCTGCGATCCGACGAGCCGCAGCATCTCCCGGATGGAAAGATGCGACTTCTCGATCAGAGTGCCGTCGAAGTAGTGTGTTTCAAGGCCCACCTGGCCGGCGTAGCCATCCTTGGCCAGGGCGCTGAAGATGGCGGCCCAGTCGAGCTTCTCGGGTTCGTTGAGAATGCTCTTGCCCTTGACCTGGACGTTCCAGATTTTCTTCTTCGGTAGCAGGTTGTAGCCTTCAGGGAACGCGGGCTCCTTGCCATTGGCGCCGTTGAGCGGGTCCCAATTTAGGCCAAATGCCTTGGACCCCACCATCTTCACCAGGCGCGCCATCTCAGCGCAGGTGGCGACGTTGCATGCGGTCTCGTTCTCAAGCAGGAGGCGGATGCCCTCTTTTTCCGCGAGTTTGGAAAGTTCGCCCAGGATGTCCGCGATGCGCTGGAAGTGCCTCTCCGGTTCCGCCGTGCGCATGAAGGCGAAGACACGAACGTTCTTGACCTCAAAGATATGCGCGGCGCGGATGGCATCGACCAGTTCCGGCATGCGGCGCTCATAGCGCGATGTGTCGAGGGCCAGACGCTTTGCCCGTGTCTCCGGCGTCTCGTTCCTCCGCAGCGGTGTTTCGGCGCCGGGCAGAAGATACTTGCACATACTGGTATTGAGGAATGACACCTTGAGGCTGGAGTCTCGAAACTCCTGGGCAGCGGCGCGAAGATCGGCCTCCGGCAGCCGGAAGTACTCTTTTCGCAGGCCTGGCACGGATCTCAATTCCACCCAGGGCACACCGTAGTGGCGCGCAAAATCGATGGCCTCACGGGGCGTCTTGCCCACTTCGTCGGTGAGGACGCTCAGGTCGGCCTTGGTGATTCGGTTGGGCTTGGCGAACGCCAAGGGCGCGGCGCCCAGCGTGGTGAGTACGGTACGGCGAGACAGCATAAGGGGGTATCTGACAGTCCAGGATAGCGCGGCTTCCGGCCGGTGTCGATGCCTCCGATATGATTGAGGGAGATGTCAGTTGCGCTCGCCCTCATCGCGCTCGCCCAATCGCTGCCGGATTTCGAAAAGCGGGTCACCGAATTCACGCTGCCGAATGGTCTGCATTTCATCCTTTTGGAGCGCCATCAGGCGCCGGTGGTGGCGTTCCACACTTATGTGAATGCCGGGTCCGTGGATGACCCCGCGGGCAAGACCGGGATCGCACACATGTTCGAACACATGGCGTTCAAGGGAACGCCCGAGATCGGGACGGCGAATGCGTTGGCGGAGCGCAAGTCGTTGGAGGCGGTGGAGAAAGCGTACGACGCGCTGGCTGTGGCGCGTGCGGAACCGCGGCCGGATGCGGCGCGTCTCAAGACCTTGGAAGAGCAGTTGGGGGCGGCGATCGAGAAGGCGGAAGAGTTCGTTGAGCAGGACCTCTACACGCGCATCCTGGAGGAGAACGGGACCGCGGGTCTCAATGCCTCGACGAACACCGATTCGACGAACTACTTTTCCGCCATGCCCGCCAACCGGATGGAACTGTGGTTCCTGATGGAGTCTCAGCGATTTCTGAGGCCCGTGATGCGGCAGTTCTACAAGGAACGCGACGTGGTGCGCGAGGAGCACCGGATGCGCATTGAGTCCAGTCCGCAGGGAAAGCTGATCAACGAACTGACGAACATCGCGTTCGCCGCGCATCCCTACCGTGTGGGACCGGCGGGCTGGGCATCCGACATCGAAGAGCTGCGGGTGGCCGATGCCGACGATTTCCGGAAGCGCTTTTATGTGCCCGCGAACATGACGATAGCCATCGCCGGCGATGCGTCGCCCGCCGAGGTGAAACGGCTCGCCGTGAAGTACTTCGGTCCTCTGCCGAAAGCGCCCCTGCCGGTGCGCCGCATCACGGCTGAGCCCGAGCAATCCGGAGAGCGGCGGGCGGCGGTGGAGTCGCCATCCGAACCTCTGGTGGCGATTGGCTACAAGCGTCCCGATCAGCATCACGCGGACGACCCGGTGTTCGACGTGATCGACGGACTGCTAAGCGGCGGCCGAACCGGGATCTTCCACAAGGAACTGGTTCGCGACAAGCAACTGGCCTTGGGAGCCTATAGCGCGGCGGCGTTTCCCGGCGGCAAGTATCCAAACCTGTTCCTTATCTTCCTTGCCCCGAACGCGGGGCGGACGGTGGCCGAGTTGGAGAAAGCGGTAACCGGTATTCTGGAACGTCTGGCGGCCCAACCGGCGGAAGAGGCGGCATTGAAGCGGGTGAAAACCACACTTCGGGCGGGACTAATCCGGCAGTTGGACACCAACACGGGTATGGCCGAAATGCTGGCCTCCTTCCATGTGAACTACGGCAGTTGGAAGGTACTGTTCACAGGCCTGGATGACATTGAAAAGGTCACGCCGGCCGATGTGCAGCGGGTGGCAAAGACCTACTTCCGGGACCGGGGAAAGACCGTGGTCTACATTTCCGCCGCCGCCCCCGCGGAGGTGAAGCGATGAAGCGGCTGGTGGTTGGCGTGTTGCTGGCGAGTTCAGCATGGCCGCAGGCGGCCGCTCCGGCGGTGCCGAGCTACAAGGCGTTGAAGTTCGCCGACCTGCCCGCGGTGAAGCTCCCTCAGGTGGTGCAGGCCGAGTTGCCGAACGGCATCCGTCTGATGCTGCTGGAGGATCACGAGTTGCCGCTGGTGAACGGATTCGCCATGGTTCGTACAGGCAACCTGTTTGACCCGGAAGATCGCGTGGGGCTGGCGGATCTGACGGGCGCCGTGATGAGAAGCGGTGGCACGCGCGCGGCTACGGGAGACGAATTGGATGAACGCCTGGAGAACATGGCGGCTTCCGTTGAATCGGGCATTGGGGAGACCACCGGCCAGGTGTCGTTTTCCTGCCTGAAGGAAAATCTGGACGGCGTGCTCGCCATTTTCCGCGACGTGCTGACGGAGCCGGAGTTCCGCCTGGAGAAGCTCGATTTGGCGCGCGTTCAGATGCGGAGCGGTATCCTCCGGCGGAACGACGAGGCGGCGGCCATTGCCGGGCGCGAGTTCGCCTCAATTGTCTATGGCCGCGGAACACCCTACGGCTGGCGTAGCGAGATCCCGATGCTCGAACGGGTCACACGCGAGGATCTGCGTGGTTTTTACCGCCGCTACTTTTTTCCAAAGAACACGATTCTGGCGGTTTACGGAGACTTCAATGCCGCCGAAATGCAGGCCCGCCTGACGAAGCAGCTGGGCGGCTGGAGTGCGGCTCAACCAGCCGCGCCCGCGTTTCCCGGTGTACGAATGCAGCCCTCGCCGGGCGTTTACGTGGCGACGAAGAACGATGTCTCGCAGAGCTTCTTCCAACTGGGCCATTTCGGCGGGAAACTGAATGACCCGGATCTGGCCGCGCTTGAGGTGATGGCCGACATTCTGGGCTCGGGGTTCTCTAGCCGGCTGGTTCGCAAGGTGCGGACGCAGATGGGGTTGGCGTACGACGTAAGCGCTTCCTGGGGAGCCCAGTATGAGCACCCGGGGCTGTTCCGGATCGCCGGCAGCACGCGCGGCGAAGCGACCACCGAGACCTTAAAGGTGATCCTTGAGGAAGTGGACCGCCTGCGCGCGACAGAGGTGACGGAGCAGGAGTTGACGACGGCTAAACAGATTCTGCTCAATTCCTTCGTCTTCAATTTCGAACGCCCCGCGATGACGCTGGCCCGGCTGGTGCGCTACGAGTACTTCGGGTATCCGAAGGACTTCATTTTTCAGTACCAGAAGGCGATTGCGAGCGTCACCCGTGCCGACGTGCTGAGAGTGGCAAAGGCGTACCTGAAGCCAGCCGACTTCACGATTGTCGTTGCGGGAAAGCCGGAGGTGTTCAAACAGCCGTTGAGCAGTCTTGGGCGGCCGGTGCGAGAGATCGATCTGGCGATTCCGGGGGCGGCGCGCCCCGAACCGACGCCGCCCGCCAAACCAGCGGGAACGGAACAGGCGGCTTCTGCTCCTAAACCGGCCGCTGTGAAGCAGGCTGAGTCCACCCCGGAGCCCGCGTCCGGCGTGGAAGAATTGCGCCGGATTCAGACCGCGCTGGGTGGCGTGGAACAACTCGCGGCCGTGCGCGACCTGAAACGCGTGGCTGAAGTGTTTCTGATGGCCGGACCCAACGGGGCCATGCGCGCCAAACAGACTTCATACTGGATTGCGCCCAACGTCTACCGCCAGGAGAACGAGATGCCCGTGGGCCGCATTGCGAGCTTCTACGATGGCCAGGGTGGCTGGGTGGTCTCTCCGCAGGGTTCGATGGCACTGACCGGGCCAGTGCTGGACCAGATGCGCGGCCAGTTGTTCCACGACTTCCTGACGTTGATTCTGAGCGACCGTGTGACGGGCCGGACGGTGGCGCGCGGCGCCGATGGCGTGCTCCTGATCAAGGAGGGCGCCAACTCAGTGAGTCTGTACTACGATCCAGCGACTGGCCTGCCGCTCAAGATCGCCTACGGAGCGGCGGGCGCGGGCATGGTGGAAGAGGTCTATGACGATTACCGCGCCGCGGGCAACATACGGCTGCCGGGCCGGATGTCCATCTCGCAGGACGGACGCAAGTTCGCCGACGCCAACATTTTGGATATCCAGGTGAACTCCGGTCTCAAGTTGGAAGAGTTGAGCAAGCAGCCCTGAGGGAGGCAAATCATCATGATGTACACACGACGCGCGATGCTGGCGTTCCCCGCTTTCGCCGCCCGGGCGGCTGAGACCCGTGAAGAGCGGGGGCGCCGCGTGATTGCGGACGCGATTGCCGCCCTGGGCGGCGAGAAATTTCTCACCATGGCGGATCGCGTCGAGTTCGGCCGCGCCTATTCCTTCTACAACCAGAACCTCAGTGGCCTGTCGCAGGCCCGCATCTACACGCGGTACCTGACCCTGCCGGAACCCCCGCAAGCAGGATTCTTCGGACTGCGGGAGCGCCAATCGTTCGGCAAGGACGAGGACTATTGGATCATTCTGACGGAGGACGGCGCCGGCTATGACGTGACCTACCGTGGGGCGAAGCCGTTGCCGCCGGACTTCACGGCGCGCTTTAAGGACACGATGCTGCGCAACGTCTTCTACATTCTGAAGATGAGGACCCGGGAACCAGGCATGATCATGGAACACACGGGGACCGAGGTGTTCGAAAACCAGCCGGTGGACAAGGTGGACATCACGGACTCGGAGAATCGAACCGTGACGGTGTACTTCCACCAGAGCACCCATCTTCCGGTTCGCCAGGTCTATTTCCGCCGCGATCCGCTGACCAAGGACCGCATGGAGGAGGTTTCGGCCTTTTCCAAGTATCGCGACGTGAGCGGCGTCATGTGGCCGTTCGTGATCCGGCGGGACCGCAACGGAGAAAAGGCCTTTGAACTGTACGCCGAATCGGTCACCATCAACAAGGGCCTGGACGACACGTTGTTCAGTATCGGAACGAACGTGAAGATCCTGCAGAAGAAGAAAAAGTAGATGCAACCCGGTTCCGCCACCGCAGCCGCCACCGGCGATTTCGCGCGCCGGAACGCGATTGGAGCGAGCCATGGATTCTACCGGCAGGCGCAGGGGCTGACGCTCAGTTCCCTTGGCATCGGCACCTATCTGGGGGCCATGGATGACACCACCGATGCCGGCTATCGCGACTCGGTGCTGGCGGCCATCACTGGCGGGATCAATGTGATCGACACATCGCTCAACTACCGCCACCAGCGTTCGGAACGCGCCATTGGAGCGGCTCTCGCCACGCACGATGCCGGGTTGCGGCGCGAGGAGCTTCTAATCTGCACCAAGGCCGGTTATCTGGTGCCGGATGCGGTGCCCGCCGGCGTGCTGCACGCGCACGACGTGGCGGGCAACATCCACTCCATGGCACCCGCGTTCCTGCGGGATCAGATGGAACGCAGCCGCTTGAACCTGGGGATTGAGACGATCGACGTATTCTACCTGCACAACCCGGAGACTCAGCTTGAGCACATTGACCGCTCCGCCTTCGAACGCCGGCTGACCGCTGCCTTTGAAGCGCTGGAGGAGTCAGCGGCCATGGGGCGCATCGCGTGGTACGGCGCGGCAACGTGGTCTGGCTTCCGGCAGGCGCTTGGCGCCGCAACCGCGCTTTCCCTGCGGGCCCTGGATGGCATCGCGCGGCAGGTGGCCGGCGCCGCACACCGGTTCCGGTTCATTCAATTGCCGGTAAACCTCGCCATGCCGGAGGCGTTCACGCGGCGCGAACCCGAATCCGTCCTGGATGCGGCGGCTGAGCTGAACATCACGGTGATTGCCAGTGCGCCGCTGCTGCAGGCGCGCCTCACCCGGTCGCTGCCCGATGAGATTGCCGCCACCATTCCGCACTTTGAGACGCACGCACAGCGCGCGCTGCAGTTTGCGCGATCGACACCGGGCATCACCGCCGCGCTCACGGGCATGAGCAAGGTGGAACATGTGGCGGAGAACCTGATGCTACAGGCCGTAAGGCCCATGACACCGGACGAGTACTTGTCCATCTATCGTTAGCCCGATGACGCCGAGACCGCCCGAGACACTCGACTTATCCGAGGGAGGCATCGACGCCGCCATCGAGCGCGCCCCGGACGCGGGCGCCGTGTTCATGGTGTGGCCCGAAGCCGGCGAGCCGTATCTGGCGCGCACCACCCTGCTGCGCCGCCGTCTGCGACGCCTGCTGGGTGACCGGCCAGGGGGCCGGATGCTCAATCTTCGCGCCCTGGCCCGGCGCGTGGACTACTGGCGCACGGCGTCGCGCCTGGAGACCCAACTGACGCTCTACGCGCTGGCGCGCCAATACTTTCCGGAGAACTATTCGAAGCTTCTGAAGCTGCGCCTTCCCACCTACATCAAGCTGATTCTTTCAAACCCTTTTCCCCGAACCAGTCTCACGACGCGGGTAAACGACGGAAAATCGAAGTTTTTCGGGCCCTTCCGGACCCGGGCCACGGCCGAGCAGTTCGAGGCCCGCACCCTCGACCTGTTCCAGGTGCGCCGCTGCCAGGAAGACCTGCGCCCATCGCCAGAGCACCCGGGCTGCATCTACGGAGAGATGTTCAAGTGCCTGCGGCCGTGCCAGGAAGCCGTGGGCGTCGAAGAGTACGGCAGCGAAGCGGCCCGGCTGGCGGGATTCTTCGCCAGCAGTGGCGTCTCACTTCTGGAACCGGTGGCCAAGGCACGGGAGCGCGCCAGCGAAGCGATGGAGTTTGAGAACGCCGCCCGCCATCACAAACGGTACGAATCGATCCTCGAGGTGGTGAACACGCGTGATGATCTGGCGGGAGATGCACGGTCCTTGTGCGGAGTCGCGGTGTGCGCCTCCCCGGTGCCGAACGCTGTGGAACTGGCTTTCGTTGCGCAGGGGCTGTGGCGGGCCCAGGTGACGTTTCCGCTGATGGCTCCGGGCAGCCGCATGGTGCCGATGGATGCACGGCTCAAGGAGATTGCGGCCTCGATCACGCCGGCCCGGCCCGCGGCGCACGAACGCGAGGAGCATCTGGCGATTCTCGCGCGCTGGTACTACTCGACCTGGCGCGACGGAGAGTGGATCCGGTTCGATACCCTGGAAGATCCGCCATACCGCAGGATCGTGCGAGCGATTTCGCGCATTGCGACCGGCAAGGAATAGATTCGCATGAAAACAATACTTCACGGAACAGAGCTCCAGGTGAGCCGCCTGTGTTTCGGCACGATGACCTTCGGCAGCCAGGTAAGGCCGGAAGAGGCAAGCCGCATCGTCGACCTGTGCCTGGACAGGGGCATCAACTTCCTGGACACGGCCAACGTGTACAACGGCGGCGAATCGGAGCGGATTCTCGGGGGCATCCTCAAGGGCCGCCGTGACCGCGTGGTGCTGGCGACGAAGGTTCGCGGCAAGATGGGCGATGGCCCGCTCGATTGTGGTCTGTCGAAGGCGGCGATCCGCCATCAGATCGACGAAAGCCTGCGGCGGCTTCAGACCGATTACGTTGATCTCTACTATCTCCACCAGCCGGACTACGATGTACCGGTGGAAGAGTCCCTGGAAGCTCTCGATGAACTGATCCGCGCGGGTAAGGTGCGGTACGCCGCGGCGTCCAATTACGCGGCCTGGCAGATGGCGGAGATGCACGCCATCGCGGCGCGAGGTGTTTTCGCGCCGGTGCGCGTCACGCAGCCGATGTACAATCTGATCGCACGCGGCCTGGAGCCGGAGTACCTTCCAATGGCCCGCGAGTTTGGCATCTCAACGGTGGTCTACAACCCGCTGGCGGGCGGCCTCCTGACCGGCAAGCAGTCGCCGGAAGCGCCCGTGGCCGGCACGCGCTTCGACAACAATCGCATGTACCTGGACCGGTACTGGCACCGGGATTGCTTCGATGCCGTGGAGGAACTGCGCGGCATCGCTCAGACTGCCGGGCGCAGCCTGGTGAGTCTGGCATTAAACTGGCTGCTGCACCACACACCCACCAACTGCGTGATCCTGGGTGCGTCGCGCATCGGGCAGCTTGAAACCAACATCGAGGCGGCGCAGGAAGGGCAGCTAACGCCCGAAACGGTGGCCGCCTGTGACGCTGTGTGGGAGAAGCTGCGCGGCGTTACGCCCAAATACAACCGGTGAAGCCGCGGCGGCCTACTCTTCTTCCTCCTCTTCGCCCGTCCGCAGAGCCTTCGCCGCCGCGATGATCTTTTCAGCCTGCAACGCCGGCACGTAGTCGTAGTGATCCATCTCCATGTGGAACGACGCGCGGCCCTGCGTCATTGAGGTGAGGTCATTCTGGTAGCTGAGCATTTCGGACATCGGAACCTGGGCCTTGATGATCTGCGTGCCGCCCTTGGTGTCCATGCCGGAGATGCGGCCGCGGCGCCCGTTCATGTCGCCCATGAGGTCACCCGCGTATTCCACCGGGGCCTGCACTTCCACGCTCATGATGGGTTCGAGCAGCGCTGGCTTGGCCACTTCCATGGCAGCCTTGAAGGCCTTGCGCGCAGCCAGTTTGAATGACATTTCCGAAGAATCGACATCGTGGTAGGAGCCGTCGTACACAGTGACCTTGAAGTCCACCACCGGATACCCGGCCAGGTAGCCCTTCGAGGAGGTTTCGACCAAGCCTTTTTCGATGGCCGGAATGAAGTTCTTGGGAATGGACCCGCCGAAGGTGGCATTGGCGAATTCAAATCCGGCGCCGCGCGCCAGGGGCTCCATCTTGATCCAGCAGTCGCCGAACTGGCCGTGGCCGCCGGTCTGTTTCTTATGGCGGCCCTGCACGTCGGCAAAGCCTCGGATGGTCTCGCGGTACGGAATCTTCGGCGCGTGCAGTTCCACGTCCACGTGGTAGCGCTTGCGAAGCCGGCTGACGATGATTTCAACGTGCTGCTGTCCGCTGCCGCCCAGCAGGAACTCCTTGGTCTGGGGATCACGGTAGAAACGGAGCGATGGATCCTCTTCCAGGATCTTGTGAATGGCGTTGCCCATGCGGTCTTCATCGTTTCGGCTCTTGGCCTGGATGGCATACGCAATGGAAGGCTCGCCGAACTTCACGGCTTCAAACGCGATGGGAGAAGCCTTGTCGCACAGCGTGTCGCCGGTGAGCGTCTCCTTCAGCTTGGCCACCGCGCCGATGTCGCCCGCCTTCAGTTCGGTGGCGGGCTGCGCCGTCTTGCCGGTCATGCCGCCGATGTGCGAGAGGCGTTCGCCCCCTTGCGTGCGGCTGTTGATCAGGTTAGCGTCGTTCTTGAGCACACCGGACATCACCTTGAAGTAGCTCACCCGGCCGGCGAAGGCGTCGGCAACGGTCTTGAAGACGAACACCGACACGGGCTCGCTGTCCTTCACGCCGCGGGCAACGGCGGCGTCGCCATTCTTTGCGGGCCTGGCGGGGCGCTCGGTGGGAGCCGGAAAGTTACTGGTGATGAAGCTCATCACCAGGTCCGTGCCGGCGTTCTGATGCGCGCTGCCGCACAGCACCGGCACAATGCGGCCGGCCACAACGCCCTGCCGCAGTCCATCCAACAGGTGATCTTCCGCCAGCGTCCCGCTGTCGAAGAATTCCGTCATGTAGTCGTCGTTGCCTTCGGCCACCATCTCCACCAGCGCCTCATGGGCGCTCTGGGCCGCATCCGCCGCGGCGTCGGGAATGGGAATCTCTTTGCCCTTGCCATCACCGTTGGCGGTGTAGGAATAGGCCTTCATCGCCACCAGGTCGATGATGCCCTTGAAGTCTTTCTCGGCTCCGATGGGAAGTTGCACGGGGACACAGGAGCGCCCGAACACTTCCTGGACATTCTCCAGGGTCCGCTCGAAACTCGACCGTTCGCGATCCAGCTTGTTGATGAACACGGCGCGGGGCAAGGAATATTCTTCGCAGAAGCTCCACACCTTTTCGGTCTGAACTTCCACGCCAGCCACGCCGTCCACCACAACCACCGCCGCATCGGCCGCCACCAGGGCGCCGCGCGTGTCATTCATGAAAATATTGAAGCCCGGGGTATCGAGGAGGTTGATCTTTTTCTTGTTCCACTCGAGGAAGGCAAGCGAAGTGGAAATCGTGATCTTACGTGCAATCTCCTCCTCGTCGAAATCGGTGAGGGTGTTCCCCTCATCCACCCGGGTGAGCCGGTTGGTTACGCCCGTGGCGAACAGCATGCCCGCGGCAAGCGACGTCTTGCCGCAGTTTCCGTGGCCGATCAAGCCGACATTTCTGACGTCGGCGCCTTCGAAGACCTTCATATGAGGAGCTTGCCCCCTTTGGGTGATATGTGCGCGGCCCGATGCATCGCTTGACGCGTCCGCGCCAAATCGTGGATCTTAGCACACTCGGAGCGTGGGCCCCTTCGGGCATTCAGTCCGGGGATTCATGGCGGCGTGGCGCTGAATGTATAATCGCAACGGTGCCACGCCCAGCCATGACAAGACGCAGCCTGATTGCCGCCCCGTTCGCCGCCGCCGCCCGCGCGGCTTATGTTCCCAAGCGCAAGTACCGGGTGGCCCTCATCGGCCATACAGGCCACGGCAATTTCGGCCACGATTGGGACATCGCCTGGCAGGGTATTCCGAACGTGGAAGTGGCAGCCGTGGCGGATCCGGATCTTGCCGGACGCGCCAAGGCCAAGGAACGCAGCGGCGCCGCCAAGTCCTATGCCGCCTACCGGGAAATGCTGGCCATGGAGCGGCCGGATATCGTCACCATCTGCCCGCGTTCGCTTGAAGAGCGCGCTGCCATGCTTGGCGCGGCGGCGGAAGTGCGCGCCCACGTCTTGATGGAGAAACCATTCGCGGCCAGCGTGGAAGAAGCCCGGCGGATGCAGGCTGCCGCGCGCCAGGCCGGCATCAAGGTCCACCTTGGACACGTGGCCCGGGTGATGGGCGTGACCCGGGCGGCTCGCGAGGCGCTTGAACGCGGAGATATCGGCCAGTTGATGGAGATCCGAGCTAGGGGCAAGGAGGACCGGCGGGCCGGCGGGGAAGACATGATGGTGCTGGGAACGCACTGCTTCGACCTGATGCGTTACTTCGGCGGTGACCCCGCCTGGGTGTTCGCGCATATCACCGATGCCGGGCGTGAACTCACCAGGCCCATGATGCGCGCCGCCACGGAACCCATCGGTTTGATTGGGGGCAACGATGTGGCTGCCATGTTCTACTTCAAGAGCGGCGTCCATGGCTACTTCGGCTCGAAGACCAACGACATGCCGCGCGGCGCCCGCTTCGGCGTGACTCTGTACGGCAGCAAGGGACTCATCTACCTGCCCCAGACCAGCATTCCGGTGGACGAGCCCTACTGGCTGTCCGGCGACGCCTGGGTATCGAAGCCCGGCGAAACCAACTGGAAGCGCATCGCTTATCCGCCGGGCACGGCGTTCGCCAATCGCCAGTTGGTGAACCAGGCAGCGGCCCTCGATCTGCTGGAAGCCGTGGAAACCGGACGTGAGCCGGCGTGCTCCGCCACCGATGGCCTTTGGACCATCGAGATGGTGCACGGGGTGTACCAGTCGCAGTTTGCCGGGGGCAAGGTAGTGTTCCAGCCGCCGGCATGAACCGCACGGAACACTAACGCGATACAATCGGCCTTCGATGCCTGACTATTCCGATCCTCGCGAGGCAATTCGCCAGCAACTCCTTCGAACGGTGATCGCCGAGCCCCTTGCCACGGACATCACGGATCATCCCGACGTGGCCTACGAGGTCATTATCGACATCAATGCCGGGTACGCCGAGGGTCGTGAAGAGGCTTTTACCCCACATTTCCGTTTTGAGCCGCGCGTGCGAATCTCCTGGATGCTCGTCCGCATCAATATCGATAGGGGTTTGAAGGCAGCGAAGACCCCTGCGGAGGACAGCACCCAATGGGTGACAAAC
>VFZY01000030.1 GCA_016870915.1 Acidobacteriota bacterium
ACGCTGCAGGACATCACCAGCGATCTCCGCCTCTCAAGCCCGCGCATCAACGTCGAAATCGACCGCGACAAGGCCCAGGCCGTCGGCGTCAGCGCCGAAGCCATCGCCAGCACCCTGTTCAGCGCCTACGGCGGGCGCCAGGTGGCCACCATCAACACCTCCGCCAACGAATACTATGTGATTCTGGAGGTCCTGCCCCAATACCAGCGCGACCCCGAAGCCCTCGGCCGGCTCTACGTCCGGTCGAACACCGGCAATCTCGTTCCCCTCTCCTCCGTCACCACCTTCAACAAGGGACTCGCACCGCTCACCGTCAATCATGCCGGCCAGCTTCCCGCGGTCAACGTGTCGTTCAATCTGCGCCCCGGCGCCGCTCTCGGCGAAGCCGTCGAACAGATTGAGGAAGCCGCGCGTCAACTGGATCTGCCCGGCACCATGAGCATGTCGTTCCAGGGCACCGCCCAAGCGTTCCAATCCTCCATTCGCGGCCTCGGCATGCTGCTCCTGATTGCCATTCTCGTGATCTACCTGGTGCTCGGCGTGCTCTATGAGAGCTTCATCCATCCGCTCACCATTCTGTCCGGCCTTCCCTCGGCCGGCCTTGGCGCGCTCGCTACCCTCACCTTGTTCGGCTACGATCTCAACCTCTACGGCTTCGTCGGCCTCATCCTGCTGATCGGCATCGTCAAGAAGAACGCCATCATGATGATCGACTTCGCCATCGACGCCAGGCGCAATCACGGCCTGGCGGCCCGCGACGCCATCTACCAGGGCTGCCTGCTCCGCTTCCGCCCCATCATGATGACCACCATGGCGGCGCTGCTCGGGTCACTGCCCATCGCGCTCGGCATTGGATCGGGCTCCGAGGGCCGCCGCCCGTTGGGCTTGGCCGTGGTGGGCGGGCTGATGGTATCGCAGGTCCTCACCCTCTATCTCACCCCCGTGGTCTATCTCTACCTGGAACGCGTCCAGACCTTTTTCACCCGCCGCCAGACGTCACCCGCGCTTCATCCGGCGCACGGAGATTAATCGCCCCATGCCCCTTTCCCGCCGCATTCTTCTCGCTGCCCCCGCCGCGGCCGCCGCGGAGGACCGCTTCCCCGGCGTATGGAGTCTGGCCCGCTATGAACTGAAGAACAAGGCCACTGGCGCCATCACGCATCCCTATACGGAAAAGCCCGTCGGCCGTATCACCTACGACCGCGAAGGCCGCATGTCCGCCCAGTTGATGCACCCGGGCCGCAAACGCCTTTCCGGCGATGTTCCGGGTGCCGCGGCTGCCCTCATTCTGATCCAGGCTTCGGCATCCGAACTCCGCGAGTTGGCTGGCGGCTTCATTGCCTACTACGGAACCTACCGTGTCGACGAACCTGCCCGAACCGTCATCCACCGCGTGGAAGCCTGCCTGATTCCGAATTGGGTGGGAACAGACTTGATCCGGGGTTACCAGTTCGAAGGACGCAACCGGCTCACGTTGATTGCCGAAACACCCGCCGTTACCGGCCGCCTGATCTGGGAACGCGCCTAGAGCATTCCAGGAATTCAGCTTGCCTTAGGCAGGCCCGCCACGGCCAGGGCCGGTTCTCCCAGCCACGCCCGGATTCGGGGCAGCGCTTCGGTGGCCGCCTGTTCGCCCGCCGCGATCAGCGACTTGGCGTCCTGGAACCCATCCCAGCCGGTGCCCGCCACGCTCGGTGCCAGCACCAGGTTGGAGTGACGGCGCCACTCGCCTTCCAGCCGCTTCTGCATGATCTGGAAACAGCGGTTCACCACCCCGAACACACTGGTGGGAGCCTCGCGCCGCCCTTCCGTGGGCAGACACACGGAGATCACGTGCGTCGCACCCATGCGCCGCAACGGCTCTGCCGGCAGTTCCATCGTCATCGCGCCATCCACCAGCACGCGCCCCTCATGCTCGATCGGGATGAACATCCCCGGATAGGAGCAGCTTGCCCGAACCGCCAGCATTACATCGCCCGCCCCGCGAAACACAGCCGGACTCGACGTGATCAGATCCGACGCCACCACGGCCAGCGGGATCCGCATCTCCTCAAAACGGTGGCTCTTGAGCAGCTTTGTAAGGAACGGCTCCATGCGCTCGCTGTCCGCCAGACCCATCTTGCTCACCGTCCAGCGGGCCACGTCGCGGAACTTCATGCTGCCCGCCGCCGTTTCCAGTTCATCGGGCGTGCAGCCACTGGCGTAGGCGGCCGCCACAATGGACCCCGCACTCACGCCGCCAATGAACCGCACCGGAATCCCGTGCCGCTCCAGCGCCCGCAACACGCCCACATGCGCCACGCCGCGGGCAAACCCGCCGCCCAACGCCAGGCCGATTGCCGGTTCCCGCCGGGAAGGTAGATGGAGCACCCGCCGCGAAGCTTTGGTCAACATCTCGCGCCACATCGTCCCTCTCCTTCCCTCCGGCCGCGGCCGGCCTCAACCATACAGTGAATCCTGGGAGGCCACCGTTTCATTCCTTATCGGTCCCTCCCGAGGGATCGTCTACACTGGGTTCGATGTCCCATCGCGTTCCCGGGTTGCATGGTGTGCTCTGCCTGCCGCTGCTTTTCGCCGCCGCCGCCCTGCCTTCGCATGCACAGAAGAATCTTTACGGTGCCGCCGAAATTCGCCAGTCCCTGGACCGTCTCAACGTCCTCGGTACGGTCCTCATGATTGCCGCCCATCCCGACGACGAGAACACCGCTCTCATCGCCGCCTTTGCCCGGGGCAGGAAGTACCGCACGGGCTATCTCTCGCTCACCCGCGGCGAAGGCGGTCAGAACCTCATTGGCGCCGAGCAGGGCGACGAAATGGGCGTCATCCGCACCCAGGAACTGCTGGCCGCCCGCCGCATCGACGGCGGCGAGCAGTTCTTCACCCGCGCCATCGACTTCGGCTTTTCGAAGACCGCGGCCGAAACGCTGGATAAATGGAAGCGCGAGGAGGTGCTGGGCGATATCGTCCGCGTCATCCGCGAATTCCGCCCGGACGTCATTGTCCTTCGATTCTCCGGAACGCCTCGCGACGGACACGGCCAGCACCAGGCCTCAGCCATGCTCGGCAAAGAGGCCTTTGCCGCTGCCGCCGACCCCGCCCGCTTCCCCGAACAACTCACCACGCTCCAGCCCTGGCAGGCCAAGCGAGTGGTCTGGAACGTCTTCGCCTTCACCCCGCAGCAGGAAAAAGAGACTCGCGATCTTCCCAACCGCGTCTCGATCGATACCGGTATCTTCGACCCGGTGCTCGGCTACTCCTATGGCGAAATCGCCGGCATGAGCCGCAGCCAACACCGCAGCCAGGCCATGGGCGCCCCTGAACGCAAGGGCGCTCAGCCCAACGCGCTGGTCCACGTTGCCGGCGACCCGGCGGCTCAGGACCTTTTCGACGGCATCGACACCACCTGGAACCGCGCCCCCGGCGGCGCACCCATCGGTGAACGCCTCGCCGCCGCCGCCCGTGAGTTCCGCATGGAAGACCCGTCCGCCAGCGTGCCCAGGCTTCTTGAGGTCCGCCGCCTTCTGGACTCCCGCCAGGACCCCTGGAGCCTCCGCAAACGCGCCGAACTCGATGAGACCATCGCCCTCGCCGCCGGCCTCTGGTTCGATGTTTCCGCCGCCAGTCCCCAGGCCGTCCCCGGCCACCCAGCGCGGCTCAACGTGCAGGCCGTCAACCGCTCCCGCCTCACCGTTCGGCTCGCCAGCGTGGCGTTCGTCGGGGCGCCGGGCGCCGACCCGGTTTCCACGCCCCGGGATCTTCCCCCGAATCATCCCGTCAACCTCACAGTGACCTGGGCCGTGCCCCGGAACCTCAGCTACACCCAGCCCTTCTGGCTCAGCCGGCCGAAGGATGGCGCGCTCTACACCGTACCCGCCGCTGAGCGCTCCGCCATGGCCGGCCCCCTGCCCGTTCTCATGGCCCGCGCAAGGTTCGAACTCGGGGATCAGTCCATCGACATCACCCGCCCGGTCCACCACCGTTACGTCGATCGCGGCGAAGGCGAACTCACCCGGCCGCTCGAAGTGGTGCCGCCCGTGGCGCTCACGCTGGCCGAGAAATCCCTGATCTTCCCCAATCGCGACCGGCGCGGCATCGACGTTCAGGTTCGCGCCAACCTGCCCGGCGTCTCCGGCGCCGTGCGGCTCGATCTTCCCCCAGGCTGGACCGCTCAGCCGGCCTCGCGCCCGTTCACTATCGCCGGCGCGGGTGAAGAAACAACTCTCTCCTTCAACATCACACCGGCGCAGGCCGAAAGCCGCGGGAAAGCGGTGGCCGTGGCCATTCTGGACGGCCGCGAATCCAGCGCCGGCCAACTCACCATCCGCTACCCTCACATCCCGCCGCAAACACTGTTCCCGGCCGCCGAAGCCGATGTGGTGCGCGTCAATGCCACGCTGCTTTCCCGGCGCATCGCCTACGTGATGGGTGCCGGAGACGATGTGCCCGCGGCGCTCCGCCAACTGGGTGCTGACGTTGTGCTCCTCAGCGACGACGACCTGGCCCGTGCCGACCTCAGCCGTTTCGACGCCGTTGTCACCGGAGTCCGCGCCTACAACACTCGCGCCGCGCTTCGTGCCAACCAGCAGCGTCTGCTCGATTTCGTCCGCGCCGGCGGCACCATGGTGGTACAGTACAACGTCCTCGAGGGAGGATTCATGGGCGGCGATCCCAAGCTGCTCGAGAAAGTGGGCCCGTATCCCATGAAGATCGGCCGTGAGCGCGTTACCGTCGAGGAGGCCCCGGTCACGTACCCGGATCCGCGCCACATCCTGCTCCGCGCCCCCAACGAACTTCGCTCTTCCGACTTCGAAGGCTGGGTGCAGGAGCGCGGCCTCTACTTCGCCTCCGAATGGGATCCTCAGTACGAATCCATCTTCGAATCGCACGATCCCGGTGAGAACGCCCTCAAAGGCGGCACGCTGGCCGCGCGGCTCGGCAAGGGCGTCTACGTCTTTACCGCCTACTCCTGGTTCCGCCAACTGCCCGCCGGTGTGCCCGGCGCCTATCGCATCTTCGCCAATCTGGTGAGTGCGGCCAAGGCGGGCCAGCAGTGAGCCGTGATATCTCGCCACCGCCCTTCCTCGGCTCCTGGGGCCGGGTCTACGGCGCAGTGCTTATCTATCTCGCTGCGCTTGTCCTCTTGTTCTGGCTCTTTGGAAAGGCCTTCGGTTCGTGAAGCCTTTGGATTGGTGGGTCCTCGTCGGCTCGCTTGTCTTCATCGTGCTGTACGGCCTGTGGCGCAGCCGCGGCGAGCGCACGGCCAGCGATTATCTGCTGGCCGGCAAATCGATGCCCTGGTATGCCATGGCGCTCTCCATCATGGCCACCCAGGCCAGCGCCATCACGTTCATTTCCACCACGGGCCAGGCCTATGTGGACGGCATGCGCTTCGTCCAGTTCTACTTTGGACTGCCGCTGGCCATGATCATCCTCTCGGCCACCGCCGTACCCATCTTCCACCGCGCGGGCGTCTACACCGCCTACGAATATCTTGAGAAGCGCTTCGACGCCAAGACCCGTACTTTGGTCACCCTGGTTTTTCTGCTTCAGCGCGGCCTCGCCTGCGGCATTTCACTCTACGCGCCCGCGGTGGTACTCACTGTCATCCTCGGCTGGCCTGACCAGTGGACAACGCTTGCCATGGGCGCGATCGTCGTCACCTACACTGTCATCGGTGGCATCAAGGCCGTCACCTGGACCGACTTCCAGCAGATGCTCGTCATGATGTTCGGCCTCTTCGTCGCCCTCTACATGGCTGTACACCTGCTGCCGGATGGCGTCGGTTTCCTCGACGCTCTGCGCGTGGCGGGCGCCGCGGGCCGCCTCAACCCGGTCACCTTCACCGTCGATTGGAATGACCGCTACAACCTGTGGAGCGGCCTCATCGGCGGCATGTTCCTGGCCCTTGCCTACTTCGGAACCGACCAGTCGCAGGTGCAGCGCTACCTTTCCGGAAGCTCCATCGCCCAAAGCCGCTTGAGCTTGCTGTTCAATGCCGTGGCCAAGATCCCCATGCAGTTCCTCATCCTGCTGACAGGCGCCATGGTCTTCGTCTTCTTCACCTTCGAACGCCCGCCCATCGTGTTTCACCACGAACATCAATCGGCCGCCCGGCAGGCAGTCGGCCAGCGCTTCGATCAGGCCTTTGAAGCACGGCGCGACGCGGCGCTGGCTCTTGTGCGGGCCGAAGACGCCCAGCGTGACGGCCGTGCCGCCGAACTCGGCGAACGCAATCGGGAGTTTGAGACCGTCCGCAAGGAAGCCCTGTCTTCCTCCGGAGGCAAGGGCTTCAACGATACCAACTACATCTTTCTCACCTTCGTCACCAAGCACCTGCCCGCCGGACTGGTCGGCCTCATCATGACCGCCATCTTCGCCGCCGCCATGTCCACCATCTCCGCGGAGATCAACTCGCTGGCCACCGTGAGCATCGTCGATATCTACAAGCGCTTCGTCAAGCCCAGTGGCTCCGACAGTCATTACGTCCGCGCCTCCATGATCGCCACCGCGCTCTGGGGAGCCTATGCGATCCTCACCGCCCGCTTCGGCCGCGGACTCGGGTCGCTCATTGAGGTGGTAAACCTTCTAGGGTCGCTTTTCTACGGAGGCATGCTCGGTGTCTTCGTCCTGGCTTTCTACTTCCCGCGCATCGGTGGCACGGCTGCGTTCATCGGCGTCCTCGCCGGCGAAGCGGCCATCTTCTTCTGTTATGGTTTCACCGCCATCTCATTCCTTTGGTACAACGTGATCGGCTGCGCGGTAGTCCTCCTCACCGCGCACCTGGCGGAGTTCCTGCTGCCCCCGCGGCGTCGGGCCGTCTCGCCGTGATGGGGCGTTTCTTGCTAACTTCGAATTGCGGAGTCCGCACGCGTAAGCCGTGAAACAGCTCATCCTCACCCTTCAGGATTTCCTCTACCTCGCCGGACGCGCATTCCGCGCCATTTTCCGCCGCCCGCATTACTTTGCCGATCAGTCCATTCAGGCCGACGTCATCGGCGTTGGCAGCCTCCCCATCGTCATGCTGATCGGCACCTTCAGCGGCGTCGTCATGGCGCTGCAGATGTCGCGCGCTCTGTCCACCTACGGCGCCGTCAGCAAAACCGGGGAGATCGTCGCCATCACGCTGATACGCGAAATGGGACCCGTGCTCACCGCGCTCCTCGTCGCCGGCCGCAACGCCTCCGGCATCGCGAGCGAAATCGGCTCCATGAAGGTCACCGAGCAGATCGACGCCATGCGCGCGCTCGGCACGGACCCCATTCTCAAGCTGGTGAAGCCACGCCTCATCGCCACCTCGCTTGTTCTTCCCCTGCTCACCGTCCTCGCCGATTTTCTTGGCATCGCCGGCGGCTTCCTCATCGCCTACTTCATGCTCAACCTCACCGCCTCCCAGTACTGGACCTCGGCCTACCAGGCGCTCGAATACAACGACATCGCCCAGGGCTTGGTCAAGCCCTTCCTGTTTGCCGTCGTCATCTCGCTGGTCGGCTGCTTCTATGGCCTCCGCACCACCGGCGGAACCCAGGGCGTCGGCCTTTCCACCACTCAGGCGGTGGTTGTGGCCTCGGTGTGGATCTTTGTCATTGACGTTTTCGTCACCCAGGTCTTCGTCAACCTGTAGACCATGAGCACCGCCTCGGTTGTCCGCTTTGAGCATGTCAGCGTCGAGTTCGACGGGGATCTGGCGCTCAACGATGTCTCGTTCGACGTCCGTGCCGGCGAAACCCGGGTCATCCTCGGCGCCGCGGGCAGCGGCAAGACGGTTCTGCTCAAGGTGGCCATGGGCCTCGTTCGTCCCAGTGCCGGCCGGGTCTTCCTCTTCGATACCAATATCACTCACCTCCGGGAGCGTGACCTGTTCAGCCTCCGCTCCCGCGTCGGCATCCTGTTTCAGGAAGGCGGCCTCTTCGATTCCCTCACCATCGAGGAAAACGTCGCCTACCCGCTGGTGAATCAGGCGAGCATCAAGTGCCCGGCCGAAGAGGTGCTGCCGCGTGTCAACCAGGCCCTCCAGTTCGTCGAACTGGGCCACACCCTCGCCAAGGTGCCCAGCGAACTCTCCGGCGGCATGCGCCGCCGCGTCGGTATCGCCCGCGCCGGCGTCACGGAGCCGCCACTGGTCCTCTACGATTCACCCACCGCCGGGCTTGACCCCATCACCGCCAATACCATCATGGCGCTGGTGGTCAAGCAGCGCGACCTGCGCAACATCACCCCAATCATCGTCACCCACCGCGCTCAGGACGGCTACCTTCTGGCCAACTACTGCTGGAATACGGCGGAAAGCAAGGTGGAACGCGCCACGGCCGGGCACCGCGCCACCGAGCAGACCGAATACATGGTGATGTGCGAAGGGAAACTGGTTTTTCAGGGACCGGAAGAGGCCCTCTCGGCGTCTTCCGATCCATATGTGTCAAAATTTGTGAGGCGGAATCATTAGCAGATGCCATCGGCGCAACGGGTGAAATGGTCGCAGCTTCGGGTGGGGATTTTGGCGCTGGTCGCCATGGCGGTGCTAGCCGTCCTGATCTTCTACCTCACAAGCGGCAAGAGTGTCTTTTCAAAAGAGGTCACCATCTATACCTACATGGGAACCTCGGCGGTGGTACCCAAGGGTGCCCCTGTCCGCCTGAACGGCATTCTGGTGGGCAAGGTGGGCCAGGTGGAGCTCTCCGGCGACCCCAAGCCCTCCCGCACCATCCGCTTCGACCTCATGATCGATGAAGCCCGCCTCCGCTCCATCCCCGCCGACTCGAACGTCATCATCGGCATGGAGAGTCTGCTCGGCTCCCGCTTCATCAGCATCCGCAAGGGGACCAGTCCCACGCCCGTCGCCCCCGGCGGCGAACTGATCAGCGGCGCGACACCCGAACTCGAAGACATCGTCGAGCGCGGCGTCACCACCATGGATACCGCCCAGGCCATCCTCAAGCGCATCGAAAAGGTGATTGAGCTGGTGGAAGTGGGGAAGGGAACCATCGGCAAGCTGTTGGTGGACGAAGAACTCTACCGCCGCTTCAACAGCCTGCTGGGAGACATGCAGAAGGTCACCGGCGCGCTCGCCTCGGGCCAGGGCACCATCGGCAAGCTCATCTACGATGACGCCCTCTATACCGATATCCGTAAGACCACCGCCCGCATTGACCGTCTCATCGCCGAACTGGAAGCCGGCAACGGAACTGCCGGCAAGTTCCTCAAGGACCCGGCCGTTTACGATGAGACCCGCAAGAGCCTCGCCGAAGTGCGCGGCCTTCTGGCCGACATCAACGCAGGCAAGGGCACCGCCGGCAAGCTCCTCAAGAGCGACGAGTTGCATGCCAGTGTCAAGGCTTCCATCGACAGCATCAACACGCTTCTCGATGGCGTCAACAAGGGCAAGGGAACGCTCGGACAACTGGTGGTGAATCAGCAGCTCTATGAGTCGCTGAACGGAGCCACCCACGAGATGCAGGGCCTCATGAAGGATTTCCGGGCCAATCCGAAGAAGTTCCTTCGCATCAAACTCGGCCTTTTCTAGAACCACTCGCCGGGTGAGATTCCCATCCAGTTGGGCGCTTCCCCGCAACATTCTACAAATTTCCCTCAAATGGGGGTATTGGTAGTCCGATCTACGCGGATAGATACTAGCGATAACTGAATCGATACCCGGCCGCGCCGCCAGGCCAATTCGATGACCTCAGTGTATGATTTCTGACCATGACCGAAGACCTGGTTCACGCGATTTCCGAACACTCCAACCCGCTGTTCCAGCTTCTGGATTCCGCCGGTGACATGATGGACGCCCATGCACTCGACGGCACAGTGATCGAGGGCAATGACGCCGCGCTCACAGCGTCTGGCTATTCGCGGGCGGAGGTGCTTAACCTCAAGATCTCGAACGTTTTGCTTCCGGCCGCCGCGGAAGCCGCCAACGGCAGGTTGGCGCGCGGACTTCAGGGCGGGCACAACACCCGCTCTTCCATCGGAGTTCTCACCAGGAGCGGCGGCACCATGCCGCTGGAGATTACATCCACCGTTTCGCCGCCCCTTGGCCAGCCCGTTGCCGTGATCGGTGTCGGCCGGCGCCTGGTGGCGAATTTCACCGCGGCGGGTGGACGATGAGCGGACTCCTCGACCGCCGCCGGTTTCAGACCCTGCTCACTGCGATCGGTGTCAACGCCCAGGCCGCCGCCTCTCCGGAACAGCTTCGGCTCGCCCGGAACGGATGGATGCCCAACAACGAACGCCTGCCGGTTCTGCTCTATCGCGGCGTACTCGCTGCTTCCAGCGCCGGCGCGGAAGCGTTGGAAGGCATGTTCCGCCGCCATGGCTGGCCGCCTCAATGGCGCAACGGAGTCTATCCGTTCCATCACTACCATTCCACGGCACATGAAGTGCTCGGCTTTGCCGCCGGCACAGCCCGCATCATGCTGGGTGGCGAAGGCGGAACCATCGTCACGGTGCGGGCCGGCGATGTCGCGCTGCTCCCCGCCGGAACCGGCCACTGCCGCGTCGATGCGTCCCGTGACTTCCTGGTTGTGGGAGCCTATCCCCCGGGGCAGGATTGGGACCTCTGCCGTTCCGCCCCCGATGCCGCCGCCGTGCGCCGCATGGCGGCACTTGGCTTTCCCGCCACGGATCCCGTGCAGGGCGCGTCCGGGGCCCTGTCTACCCTCTGGAAGTAACTACCGCGCGCCGGCCATTTCCAGCACCACGCGCCACTGGTATTCCACGAACTTCAGGAAGTGCGATTCCATGATCTTCTCGTCATCGCCATGCGCGCCGCCGCCGGAAGAGCGGTCTTTTTCGTCCATCAACGGCCCAATTCCGTACGATTGCACGCCCTTGGCGCGTAACTGCGCCATATCGGTCGCCCCAGTGAGCATCGTAGGCAGCGTCACCGCGCCCGGATAAACGTCTTTTTGTACCCGTTCGAGCAGCCGGAACATCTCCGTATCCAGCCGCGAAGGAGCCGCCGAAGGCCGATAGGAGCGATTGGGCACGATTTTCACGTTCGGATCGTTGATCACACCGCCCAAAAGGTCGTAAAAAGCATCCAGATTCTCGCCGGGAAGCGCCCGAATGTCGAGCGTTGCCTCGGCATCCGACGGGATGACATTCGTCCGAAACCCGGCCCTGAGAATTGTCGGTGAAATCGAGGTTCGCAGCATCGACCAGTGCCCTAACTCATGCTCGGCGAAGTATCGCTGAACTTCCTGCGTCTTCTCCGGATTCACCACGTTGTTGTACCGCGCGGCGTCTTCCGGCTTCGAAATGGTGGCCAAACGCTCGAAATATGTGCGTGTCGTGTCGTTCAAACGCATCGGCGGCTGCCATGCTCCCACCCGGGCCACGGCGTTGGCCAATCGCACCACCGCATTATCCAGCCGTGGAGCCGACCCGTGCCCCGCGGTGCCTGTTGCTACCAGACGCGCCCCCCGCGGGACCTTCTCCGTCGTCGCCACCGTTAAGTACTTCACCGTGTTTCCAACTGCCAGGCCGCCGCCCCCTTCGGCCAGCGCGAACTCGGCTTCGATTTCGTTCCAGTGGTTCGCCACCACGAAATCGATACCCACTGGGCCGCCACCCTCCTCGCTCGCCTCGGCCAGGAAAATCACATCGCGGTCAAGCGGAGTCTTCAGCCGCGCCAGCATCAGCATGTTCATCAGACACGCAGTCAGGTTGTCCTTGTCATCCAGCGCGCCGCGGCCGTAGATGTAGCCGTTCTTTCTCTCGCCGCCGAACGGATCAAAGGTCCACTTTTCGCGCTGCACGCCCACCACATCCGTGTGGCCCATGATCAGCAGCGGCCGCTTCTTTCCGTTTCCCTTGATGCGGGCCACCAGGTTCGCACGATCCGGTTCGCGTGCCAGCAGCTTCACCGCAATTCCTTCGCCTTCGAGCACTCGCCTGATGTACTCGGCGGCCTTGGTTTCGTTGCCCGGTGGATTGCTGGTATCGATGCGAATCAAGGCCTGGAAGTGGCGGATCGCCTCTTCGTGCAGCTTCGGCCAGTCAATCGCAGGGCGCTCCTGCGCCGCGCATAGCACGGGCAGGAGCGTCGCTAGCAGGAGTTTCGGCATCTCTCTTTACATACTCATGGGTTCATCGGCGCTGCCGCCGTAGATGCTGGGCACCTTCGCCCCCATCGGACGCAGGTACGCCGAAAGCTGGCCGCGGTGATGCACGGAGTGCTTGAGAAGAAAGTTCAGGTAGAGCACGTTCGGCAAGTTGAGCATGCCAAAGAAATCCACCGGCTTGGCCAGGTCTTCGCCGCCCATGCCGCGCACCTGATCCAGCAGGGCGGGGAAGCGCGTCTTGTAAAGAGCTGCCGCCGCCGACGGCGCCATGCCGGTCGATCCGCCGCCTTCCATGCGGAAGGAACCGGCCAGAATCGATTCCAGGAACCAGTTATCGGCCGTGGCGATGTGTTCGGCCAGTTCACCGGCCGACATCGACTTTTCGTGGGGACGGTACGCCGCCTGATCGTCGGGAACCGCCTCAAGAACCCGTCCCGTGGTCGGGATCTCGGGCTCGATGAACATGATCAGCGTATCGCGTAATGCGGAAGTTTGTTCGGGTGTCATTGTCGTAGGGACCTTTCTTCAGTTGGGGGATGCGTCCATCTTAGCCCAACCGCCGCCCGCGGGCGGTGCAAATATGGACGGCCGGCCCAGGACCGGAACCGGCAGGCTCCGCAACCCGCCGGTTCGATCGTTCACGGCGCCCAACCGTGAACCAGGCCCATGCCGGAGGCCGAGCTCTTCGCGCAAATGCGCGTGGCTCAAGGCACTCCGCGGGCCGGCCATCCACCCGCGCGAAGGCGCACCGGATCCCACCCCGGTGCTCCCGGCCTGTGAAAGGAGGTAAACAGGCCAGCGCGGGAACCCGTACTCGAACCCTCCCCCAGGGTCGTGTCCGGGAAGCTCAAAATCTCGTAAGTTGTAAAAAAACGGGCCGCTCCCGCCACTCCATGCCAACCTCAATCCACGGAGCGGCCCGTTTGGCCTAGGGGTTTGACTGCGCCGGATACCGCAGAACCGTGAAGTTCCGCAGGGTCACAGTCTCACTGGTGGCCGAATTCATGACGCCCACCACCTGGATCAGGAAGGCGTCGGTTGGCAGGGTCAACGCACCGCCGGTCGTGGCCTGCAAACTGGTCGTCGTGCCCCAGCTCTGCCCTCCCCAGACGATACCCGTGCCATGCAGCGCGCCATCCATCTTGCCCGAGATAAACGTCTCGGTTGAGGAGATGCTGCGCGTCAACAGATTGGCGGGACCGAACAGCAACTGCACCGTGAAGCCCGCCGCCGCTCCACCTTCGTGTTCGTAGTCGAACCGGATGTCGATGCGGTCGCCCGCGTCGAAGAAGAACGCCGGAATCTGGCACGTTCCGAGCGCCGTGGGGATCGTCGAATTGGTGGTCAACCCGGTGCTGCTGCACAGCACCTGCGGCAGTGGATGTGCCTGGCCGGCTTCAAAACTCCGCCGCGCCTGCTGTGAGGTGTTGAACCAGAAGTCGCCGTTCTGCTTGTCGGTGGGGTCGGTTGGTGTCCCCAGATCCTTCCACGCCGCTCGTGTCGCCGTGGTCACCGTCTGCAGACTCTTGATCGCCATGCTGCCGTCGCTCTCAACCCGGGCCACTTCCGTGCCCGCGGCGTTGATCCACCGTTGCAGCGGCGTCGTGCCCTGCGCCTGGCCGCCGCGCAGCGTCAATTGCGTCACGCCGTTGGGTGTCGCCGAATCGAACAGATACAGCGTGCTCAGGCTCTGGCTGTTGCCCACCGAAAGCCGCCGGTTCGCGTTATCGAAAACCAGCCCGCTTGTGTTCTGCGTCAGCGTACCCGTGTTGTCCACGAACGGCACCGCGCCGAGTGAAAAGCCCGTGAAGAGGCAAGTGTTCCACACTGCGTCGAAGCCGTTTGACATCAGGCACCGGTTGGCCGGGCCAATCGCCAGCCGGGTCCATGTGGCGGAAGCGCCCTGGCCCACAATCAGATCGCCGCGCGCCACCGTTCCGGTGGTCGAATCGCCGTGCGAACCGCTCAGCAGCGAATGCGGCGCCGCCGTCCGCGCATTGGTCATTCGCGGGTCGGTGTCCGTCACATAGCGGTTGGTGAACGACGGCATTCCATTGGTGCCCGTCAGGGCCGCTTTTTGTTCCGGTGACGGATCGTTGGCGTTGGTGTGTGTCGGGAAGTTGAGCGCCAGTTTGCTCTCGCCGATCGACGCGCCGGCCGCCACGTTAATGTCGCTGATGACGCCAGCGGCAATCGTCGGGTTCGGATAGCTGCCCGCCAGATGCCCGCCCGCGTTGCCCACGGGATCCCCCGAACTCGACAGGCGGTAAGAGGCCTGCAGGACATCGCCGGACTGCGGCGTCGAACCCACCGTGAACGTGATCGTGTTGCCGGCAATCGTGTAATCCCCCGGCGACCTCTGCAGAACGCCGTTCCGATAGAGTGCAACGCTTGTCGGCGGGTCCGGAGGACTGGCCAGAGTGAACACCAGATTCGAGGAGTTCACGGCGCCCGCGGGGACCTCGCCATCCACAAACCCCGGAGCCGTCACCGCGGCCGATGTGGGGCACGGAATCGATGTGCCATCCACCCGCACGCAGGCGTCGAGATTGCCGGGAACCGGTTCCAACTGGCCCGTGGCGTTCGATCGCAGCGTCCGTGACGGTGCATACGTCGAGGACTTCGTCGGCCGTGCCGACAACTCATTCGTCAACCCCTGCACATCGCTCACCAGCGTTCCGCTGGATGGGTTGCCGGTGGTTACGTTGCCCGTGGGCGGCGTCGCCGTCCGCACATCGCGCAGCTTCAACACCGTCGAGGTGGGAGGCACATTCCAGTACTCGGTGAATTGAATTTTACCGTCGCTGTTGTAGCGCACCAGGTAGTAGGCGGCCGGCGTGGCGGTTGTGGTGGGTACCAGACGGACGCGAAGGTTCCCGTCCATGATCGGCACCGTCACCGTCTGCGTCGCCACCTGCGTTTGATCGCCGGCCTGAAACGACTTCCACTCGATGAATGCGTAGCCGTTGAACTTCGCCCCGTCGGCCTTGTAGAGAGTGTCCTGAACCGTGGTCAACTGCGGCTGCGCCAGAGCCGGAACGGACAGGCTCTGCAATGCGAGCAGAATCGTGGCGCTTCGCCATTGCTTGAGTTTGGGCATTGCGGATGTTCCTTCCTTTGCAAAAAATAACGGGGCCCTCGCCAACGGCACCAGAACGAAAACGCCAACGGATATAAAGTGTGGGGTGGGTCGTTCCAGCCGCCCGGCTTCGGGCCCCGGCAAGCAGTTCGTTTCTGCTCTGACTGACTATACACACGGGACCCCCGAAAACGAACGTCCGTTTCCGGACACTTGGGCCGAACTGATTGATATGGAGCGACTTACACGTTGAAAAAAAAAGCTTAAAACGCTGTGACTCGAGTTTCGGTCAGGGCCGTTTTGGCCCCAAAATGGCCCGCAACCGGCCAATTGGCAGCGGTTCCACGCCTCCGCCCACGCTTCTGGCACGCAGCATCGAGTTGTAGATCGCTTCCTCGGTAGCCTCAAGCACCGCCTGGAACAGCGGCGACATCCCCTCCGGGGTCAACGTACGCCGCGTCACCACACCACGTTCCCCGGCGCGGGTCCGCATCTCGGCCGACGTGCTGAAGGCGATGGCGAAATCGCCGCTGCCGTTTGAGTAACTGCCCCCCGTGCGGCCCATGGCAAAGACCGCGCGTGCCGCCAGCCGTCCCAGGTCGCGAGCATCGGCCGGGGCATCCGTCGCCACCACGATCATGCAGGACCCGTCAGCCGTCCCCAGCGCCGCCCGCCCCGCCTTCACGCCGCCAATGGTCAACTCGCCCCCGTAGTTTGTCTGCACCAGAACACCCAGCGTGTAACCCTCGGCCAGCCTGCGCGATGCCGTGCCAATCCCGCCCTTCCATCCGAACGCCACCGTGCCCGTCCCCGCCCCCACGGACCCCTCTTCCACCGGACCCGGCCGGGCCGCGCGAATCGCCCCCGTCACATGCTCGCGCCGCACCGGCAGCGCCCGGATATCGTTCAGCCGCGAGTCATTGGTTTCACCCGCCACCGCATTCACCGACACCACCCGCTCATTGCCGGCCTGCGCCAGCGTGTGCGCCACCACGGCCTCCACCGCCGTCCCCACGGCCAGGGTGTTTGTGAGGATGATCGGCGTCTCGATCTGCCCCAACTCATTCACCTGCAGTGCGCCCGCCAGCTTGCCGAACGCGTTGCCCACAAACACCGCGCCCGCCACCTTGTCCTGGAAGAGATTGCCGCCGTGGGGCAGAATGGCCGTCACTCCCGTGCGGATGCGGTCTCCCTCAATCAGCGTCGTGTGGCCCACCAGCACACCGGCCACATCGGTGATGGCGTTGAGCGGGCCCGGAGGGTACACGCCGGGAGCAATACCCAACTCTCTCGCGCGCGGACGAGGTTCCTGCGCAAGACAGGCGATGGCGATTAGAATGGCGGCGGAAGGCATTCCGCCAGCTTACTACCGCGCGTCTACTTCAGGGCGCCGCGCGCCGTGATGCACTCGGCGTTGAGGTAGGGGCGCAAGGCCTCGGGCACGGTTACAGTGCCGTCCGCCTGCTGGTAGTTTTCGACGATGGCCACCCATGTGCGGCCCACTGCCAGTCCGCTGCCATTCAGCGTATGGGCCAGTTCGCTCTTGCCCTTCGCCGCCTTGCACCGGATGGAGGCACGCCGCGCCTGGAACGCCTCGAAGTTCGAACAGGACGAAATCTCTTTGAACTCGCCCTGGCCGGGAAGCCATACTTCGATGTCGTAGGTCTTGGCCGAGGAGAACCCCATGTCGCCCGTGCAAAGCACCATGGTGCGGAACGGCAGTCCCAGGCGGCGCAGGATGTTCTCCGCGTCGTTGGTGAGAGATTCCAGTTCCCCCGCGCTCTGATCGGCCCGCGCGAACTTCACCAGCTCCACTTTCTGGAACTGATGCTGCCGGATGATGCCTCGCACGTCCCGCCCATGCGACCCGGCTTCGCTCCGGAAACATGGCGTATACGCGCACAACTTGATGGGCAGCGCCTCGGCGTCCAGCGTCTCGTCCCGGTAGAGATTCGTCACTGGCACTTCCGCCGTCGGAGCCAGGTAATAGTCGGTGTCACGCAGTTTGAACAGGTCCTGCTCGAACTTGGGCAACTGGCCGGTGCCATACAGGCTGGCCGAATTGATCACGAACGGGGGCAGCACTTCGGTATAGCCATGCTCGCGCGTATGCAGGTCGAGCATGAAGTTGATCAGCGCCCGCTCCAACTGCGCGCCCAGACCCCAGTAGACCGCGAAACGAGACCCGGTTACCTTGGCCGCGCGCTCGAAATCCAGCACGCCCAGCCCCGTGCCCAGATCCCAGTGCGCCTTGGGCGCGAAGTCAAAGGCGCGCGGTGAACCCTCGCGCCGCACCTCGACGTTATCCTCGGCGCCGCCGCCTGCCGGAACGCTCTCATGGGGCAGATTCGGGATGCCTTTCAGCAACTCGCGAAAACGGTCGTCGGTGGCCTCAGCCTGCTTTTCACACGCGGCGATCTCATCGCCCAGCGCGCGAACTTCCTGCTGGCGCACCGCGGTGTCCACACCCTGCTTGCGCAGTGCCGCGATCTCCTGGCTGGCCGCGTTGCGCCGCGCCTTGAGCTGCTCCGATTGCGTCAGCGCCGCCCGCCGTTCGGCATCCATCTGCCGGAACGAGTCCCGGTCCAGTTGAAAGCCCCGCAAAGCCAGACGATCCGCCACCGCGTCCAGGTTGGCGCGGAAAAACCCCAGGTCGTGCATGGGGCCTAGCGCTGCTCCAGCGGCACCCACGCCTGGCCCACCGGAAGCCCGGTGTAGTCTGCGCGCGGCCGGATCAGGCGGTTGTTGCGATACTGCTCCAGCACATGCGCCGTCCAGCCGGACATGCGGCTCACCGCGAAGATGGGCGTGAACAGGTCGATCGGAATGCCCAGCGAGTAATATGCCGAAGCCGAGTAGAAATCGACATTGGCGTTCAGGTTCTTGGCTTCCTTGATGAACTGCTCAATGGCGGAGGACGCTTCGTACAGGTTCTCATGCCCCGTGCTCTTGCCCAACTCCTCGGACATGCGGCGCAGGTGAATGGCCCGCGGATCCAGTGTTTTGTAGACGCGATGGCCAAAGCCCGGCACCTTGATCTTGTTCGCCAGACGGTTCTTCACCATCTCAAGCGCTGATTCTTTGTTGCCGCCCGCCTCCAGCAGCATCCGGATCACGTCCTCATTCGCGCCGCCATGCAGCGGACCCTTGAGCGCGCCAATGCCTGAGGTGACTGCTGAGTGAATATCCGAAAGCGTCGCAGCCGTCACGCGGCTGGCGAAGGTGCTGGCATTCAACTCGTGGTCCGCGTGCAGCGTCAGGGCGATGTCAAAGACCTTCTCCATCACCGCATCCGGCCGCTTGCCGGTGAGTGTGTACAGAAAGTTCGCCGCAAAGCCAAGCGACGGGTCCGGCTGCACCACATCCTGGCCCTTGCGCAACCGGTCGAAACTGGTCACGATCGTGGATGTCTGGGACATCAGCCGCACGGCCTTCCGTTCGCTCGCCGCAACGGAGTTGTCGCGGGATTCCGGGTCATGCAGCGCCAGCATCGAGACCGCCGTACGCAGCACGTCCATGGGCGTTGCGTCCTTGACGCTTGCCAGAAACGCGGTCACTGCGTCCGGAATGCCGCGATTGGCCGCCAGGTCCGCCTTCAAGCCGGCCAGTTCGGCCGCCTTCGGCAGCCGCCCGTTCCACAAAAGGAAAATCACTTCCTCGAAAGTGGCATTTTCAGCCAGCGTGTGAATGTTGAATCCCTGATAACTCAGAATGCCTGCGTCGCCATCGATCCAGCAGATCGACGATTCAGCCGCGATAATTCCTTCCAGTCCCGCGCCAGACAAAGCCATGATTCCGTCGCCAGTTTCCCTTTCCCAAGTGGTGCCACACGTCCACGGCGCCGTGCCAGGCTGTTGTGGAAGCGGTGAAATCTCATTGTATCGAATTGCGGCCGGATTGTTTTTGCGCCGGGCCGCCGAAAAATTCTCACAACTGGGTAACAATTTTGCCCCCGCCGTGCTACCGTGGAGACATGGATGCTGCCAAGATCCGCACCTGCGTCGATATTCCCGCCGACCTTTACGGCAAATTGCACGCCAGGGCGATCGATGATGGCGTTTCCATCCGGCAACTGATCCTGAAGGGCATTGAGGGTGTTCTGGCCCCGGCCGAACCCGCGCAGCCGTCTGTACGCCCGGCCCTGCGGCTCATCGAGTTCCCCTCTGCCCGCGCGGCAATGCCCGCCGGTGCGGCGCGCCGCCGCGCCCGCTGACGGTCCATTCCCTCGCAGATCGCACATCCCACACGGGGGCCCCGCCCGCGCTGTATCGTAGATTCTGATGACTTCTTTCAATCTTGCCGGCCGCGTGGCGCTGGTCACCGGCGGCAGCAAAGGCCTTGGCAAAGCCATGGCTCGGGGATTCGCTGAAGCTGGCGCGGATGTCATGATCTGCAGCCGTAGTGAAGAGGAACTGCGGCAGGCAGCGGGCGAAATCGGTGCCGGGCTCGACGGACGAGTCGAGTTCCTGGCCGCCGATCTTGCCCGCCGCGACGAATCGAAGCGCCTGGCCGCGGAGACCCTGGCCCGCTTCGGCCGCGTGGACATTCTGGTGAACAATGCCGGTTCCAACGTGCCCCAGGAAATCGACGCCGTGACCGATGAAGCCTGGGACCGTATTCTGGAGCTGAACCTCTCCGGCATCATGGCGCTGACACGCGCCGTGGTCCCCGGCATGAAAGAGCGGCGCTGGGGCCGCATCATTCATATCTCGTCCATCCTTGGATTGTCAGGCAAGGAAGGCCGGAACATCTACAGCGCGACCAAGGCAGCGCTCATCGGCATGGCTCGCTCCACGGCCCTTGACCTGGGATCCTACAACATCACCTGCAACTGCATCGCGCCCGGCCCGTTCCTCACCGATCTGCCCGGCAAGATTCTCACCGCGGAACAGAAGGAACACTTCGCCCGGCAGACCGCCCTGGGCCGCTGGGGCCAGCCGCGCGAACTGGCTGGGCCCGCGCTTCTGCTGGCCTCCGATGCGGGCAGCTACATCACCGGAACCACGCTGGTTGTGGACGGCGGTGTCCTGTGCCGCACCTTTTAGCGGCTTTTCTCCTGGCTCAGGGCGCAGGTCCGTTCGAAGGGCCGGAAGCGCGCGCCACCGTGCTGCTGTTTGTCGACCCCGAATGTCCCGTTTCCAACCGCTACGCACCGGAAATCGCCGCGTTGAATGAACGGTTCGCCCCGCGCGGTGTAGCGTTCCACATCGTTTATCCCAATGCTGAAGCGCCGGCGGCGCGCGCGCACGCGGCCCTGTTCAAGCTGCCCGGCGGCGTGCTGGCCGATACGGACCGCCGCTGGACCCGTGAGGCAGGCGCCACGGTCACCCCGGAAGCCGCGGTCTATGCCGGGCGCCGCCTGATCTATCGCGGCCGCATCGATGACCGGCACGTAAGGCTGGGCGAAACCCGCCCCGCGCCGTCCAAGCAGGACCTGGCTGCCGCTCTGGAGCGGGCCTTATCCCCAAATCCAGGCCGCCTTCGAACCACCAAAGCCGTGGGTTGCTACATCCCCCGGCGCAGTGGATCCCGCTGACGGGCGCTCCTGGCGCGTCCGGCATCGATCGCTTCGTTCAGCCAGTCCACCACGGGTTGCATCAGCTTGAAGCGCAACGCCACTTCCTTTTCCACGGCACCCGAGAGTGCCAATCCGGCATCGAGCAGAACGTAGTAATACCACTGCTTTCGCTTCAACAGATCGGCCGCCGGGTGATCGGGCTCGAAGCCCTTCGGTACACGCGTCAGAGATTCGCCCTGAAGCGGCCCGCAGGCTTTTTCAACGCGGGCCGCGGCGCCCATCTTCCGGAACTCGGCGTGGTGGGTGTGCAGGCGCTTGCGGATGGCCAGCAACTCATTGGGTCCGGGCATGTAGACGCCGCCCGCCACTTCAATCTGCTTGTGCGAAACGGAAAAATAATACCCCGCCGCGGCATGTTTTTCCAGGCCATGGCGCGGAAAGTTGGCGGCGATGTGGGTCTTGTACGGGGTCTTGTCCTTGCTGAAACGCGTGTCGCGATGGATGCGGTAGACGGCGCGCGATGGTTCCGTGGTGTGAGACTCGGGCACCTGCCGGTTCAGCCGCCCCACAAGCTCCAGCATGGGAGCCTTGAGCAGTTGATCGAACATCTCCTTGCGCGGTTGGAACCACTCCCGCGAATTGTTCTGTTCCAGTTGGAGGAAGAACTCCAGGGCTTGGGGCTGGAATCCCGCGAAACTGGCTGGCATCAGGCGGCCTCCGGTACACTGAAAGTGAATGTCAACACCCGGACGGCTCGCTGACCGTCTCGCGGATCTTCCCAATGTACAGGTAGTGATGAACGCGCCGCTGGCTCGTTACACCCGGTTCGGGCTGGGCGGCCCGGCACGCCTGCTGGTGGATGCCGCAAGCCCGGATGCGTTCATCCAAGTCCACCGGCTGGTGTCCGCATCCAGCGAGCCATGGACACTGCTTGGCGGCGGCACCAACCTGATTGTCTCCGACGCCGGATTCGATGGCATCGTCGTGCGTTTCACCGGACAGACCGTGGAGCGGGAAGGGAACACAATCCGCGTCGAGGCAGGCGCCGTCCTGCAGCATCTGGTGGATTTCGCGATCGCCGAGGGACTGGGCGGTATCGAGACCATGACCGGTATCCCCGGCTGGGTGGGTGCGGCCGTCTACGGCAATGCCGGTGCGTACGGCCAGTCGATCGCCGAACGGTTGACGGATGCCGTCTACTTCGACGGCTCGCGGACGGAGGTTCTGGACAACGCCGGCTGCGGCTTCACGTATCGCGCCAGCGGGTTCAAGAAGCATAAGGAACGTGCCGTGCTCAGCGCCCGTTTCGCGATGCTGCCGGCGGATCGTGTGGCACTGCGGGAAAAAGCCGAGGGCATTCTGACGGTGCGCAACGCGAAGTACCCTCCCACGATGAAATGCGCCGGCAGTATCTTCAAGAACCTGCTTTTTGCCGATCTGACTGAAAAGGCCCGCGCCGCGGTGCCGCCGTCCCTGGTGCGGGATGGCAAGGTCCCGTCCGCGTTTTTCCTGGAGCAGGCGGGCGGGAAGGGTATGGTTCAGGGCGGGATGGAAGTGGCCCGATATCACGCCAATCTTATCTTCAATACGGGCACGGGTACAGCCCGGGACGTCTGCCAACTGATCGACCTTCTCAAGGGTCGCGTCAGGGAACGGTTCGCCGTTGAGTTGGAGGAGGAAGTGCAGTACGTTGGTCTTGCGGACCGGCGTAGCTATTAGCGTTTGGCCGGTATGAAAGTGGCCGCGATCATCATCCGTTATCCGGGTTTCATCCTGGGGCTTTCATCGGCCCTGTGGGGGCTGGACCCCTCCCTGCTTCCGCAGCGATACCTTCGCCGCGGCTGGACCACCGATCAGGGCCTTTCAAGCAACGTCGTGAGCACCATCCATCAGAGCCGCGACGGTTATTTGTGGATCGGCACCAAGGAGGGCGTCAGCCGTTTCGGCGGCGTGCGATTCGAGAACTTCCGGCCGTCCGAGACGCCAGGGTACGGCGTCCGGTTCGTACGCCAGATTCTTGACACCCGGGACGGAGCGATCTGGGTTGCCGGAGATCAGGGCCTGGCACGCTTGGCCGGCGGTATCTGGACCACCTGGACGGCCGCCACCGGATTGCCGCACAGCCAGGCAAATCGAATCCTCGAACTGGCGGATGGCACTCTGCTGGTGGGCAACCGGTACGGCCAGGTGCTGGCCTTCCTGGATGGTAAGTTCCGCGAACTTCAGAAGCTTCCCGGCAGCGTGCAGGGGATGGTCGAGGAGCGCCCGGGAAGAATCTGGTTGGCATACAACGCCGGGCTGTTCATTCTGCACACGGAGAGTGGGAGTCTTGAAGCGGTGCCATCGAAGTGGCCGGCTCCGGGAGTGGTCACACTGCACCGCGACAGGCATGGACGGATTTGGGCGGGGCGCGCGGGGCCCGGATTGACCGTCTACGAAGACGGGGTCGGGCGCGACATCGAACTCGGGCTGCCGTACAAGCCTGTCGAGACGGCGCGCCAAATTGTTGTGGATCGCGACGACAACGTCTGGTTCTCCCACTACCCGCGCGGGCTGGCGCGCCTTCGCAACGGGCGGTTGGAGCGGCTGACGGTGGCTGACGGGCTGCCGAATTCCGACGTCCTGGGGGTGTACGAGGATCAGGAGGGAAGCTTGTGGGCGGGTTTGGCTGGGGGCGGGCTGTTTCAACTCCGCGATACGAAATTTGCCGGCAACGGCGGGATCAGCGAAGGGCCCGATGGGTCTCTCTGGGTCTGCAGTATCGTCGGCGGAGTTGAACGCTTTGATCGCAAGTCCACGCCGCTGGGCGCGGATTTGGATCACCCGGTGGGCATACTCATCGGACGGGACGGCGCCGTCTGGTCCACGGCCCGGCCGGCCAACCTGGTGCGTTGGAAAAACGGCCGCAAGGAAGTGTTCCCATCGCCAGACCAGGCGGCTTCGTTCGTGTTTTCCCTGGTTGAAGACCGGACCGGCAGAGTCTGGGCGGGCTACAACACCGGGACCCTGGGTGTTTTTGACGGGACCTCCATGGAACCGGTCCCGTTGCCGGAATCCACCAACGGAGTCCGTTCATTGCTGGCCGCGCGCGATGGGTCGCTCTGGATCGGCGCCGTGGCAGGCGCGATTCTGCGGCTGAAGGATGGTGCGGTCACCCGGGCAGGCCGCATCGCCAACTCCACGATTGCGCACATGATCGAGGACCGCGACGGGGCGATTTGGGCAGCCACGGTGGGCGCGGGCCTGGCCCGCGTGCACGCAGGCCGGGTCCAGCTGTGGAACCGGGATCATGGCATTCCAAGCCAGGCCTTGTTCGGCCTGATGGATACCCCGGAAGGTGAGTTGTGGGCGGCCTCCAGCGGAGGCGTGCTGAGGATGCGCAAAGAGCACCTGCTGGACGCCGCGGCGGGGCGCCTGTCCCGTGTCCTGGTCAGTGTCTACGACATCGCGGACGGGCTGCCATCCACCGAAATCTTCGATGGAACCTGGCCGCCGGTGCATCGCGATCGCAAAGGTCTACTCTGGTTCGCCACCACCAAGGGGCTGGCGGCGATCGATCCGGCGCGGCTCCGTCTGAACCCGGCCACGCCCCGCGTGGCGATTGAGTCGGTGACGTTCGATGGGGTGCCGCAGCGCTCCGCCGGCCGCATGCGGCTGGGGCCGGGACGGGGTGACCTTTCGATCAATTTCACTGCCTTGGCGTTTGCCCCTCCGGAAAAGAGCCGCTTCCGGTATCGGTTGGAAGGGCGCGAGTGGGTGGAAGCAGGGGGACGCCGGGAGGCCTTCTTTACCTTCCTGCCGCCGGGTACCTACCGGTTTGCCGTCCAGTCCACCAACGGTGACGGTGTGTGGAACGCCGAAGGCGCCTCGGTGGATCTGGAGATTGCCCCTCACTTCTATCAGGCTGTGTGGTTCTATCTGCTGTGCATCCTGGCGGCCGGCACCCTGGGCTGGCGGGTCTACCGCTACCGAGTGCGGCGGCTGGTGAATCTGAATGCCGAACTGGAAGGCCGTGTGCGCAGCCGGACCCAGGAACTGCTGGTGGCCAAGGAGACCGCGGAAATGGGCGCCCGGGCGAAAAGCCAATTCCTGGCCAACATGAGCCACGAACTCCGCACACCCATGAATGCCGTTGTGGGCATGTCCACCCTGATGATGGACATGGACATGACGCCCGACGCGCGGGAGTGCCTGGCGCTCATTCGTACCTCCGCCGACGCCCAGATCACACTGATCAACGATATTCTGGATCTTTCAAAGATCGAGGCGGGGAAGCTGGAGATCGAGCGGCTGCCCTTCAACCTGGTGCGGTGCGTCCGGGATTCGACGGCGATGCTCGCGGTGACCGCCCGCGAAAAAGGTGTGCCTCTGGTTACGCAAGTGGATCCGTCTGCCCCCGAATGGGTGCTGGGCGACGTCACCCGTGTGCGGCAGGTTCTGATCAACCTGCTGACCAACGCCGTGAAGTTCACCACGTCGGGCGAGGTGAACATCAGCGTCGCCTCACGCGATGGCGAACTCTGGTTCTCCGTGAAAGACACGGGCATCGGCATTCCGCCGGACCGCCTGGACCGGCTGTTTCAACCCTTCAGCCAGGTGGATTCGTCCACCACGCGGCGCTACGGAGGCACCGGCCTGGGCTTGGCCATTTGCCGCAAACTGGTGGACCTGATGGGCGGCCGGATCTGGGTGGATAGCGAGCCCGGCACGGGGTCGAACTTCCAGTTCGTCATTCCCGCAATCGTGGCGCGGGAGCCCGGCGCTGAAGACCGTGATATGACCGGCCCGCTGCTGGAACTCGACCGGCAGCTTGCCCAGCGTCATCCGCTCCGCATCCTTCTGGCGGAAGACAATGCCGTGAACCAGCGTGTCTGCGTCCGGATGCTTGAGCGGATGGGATACCGGGTTGACATCGCCTGGAACGGGGCCGAAGCGCTGGACGCCCTGTCCAAGCAGACCTACGACGTGGTCCTGATGGATGTCCAGATGCCGGAAATGGACGGCCTGGAGGCCGCCCGGCGCATCCGGCAGATGTGGCCGGGTGCGGGACCGCGGCTGGTGGCCATCACCGCTAATGCGCTGGAAAGCGACCGGAAGGCATGCTTTGATGCCGGCATGGACGACTATCTCACCAAGCCCATCAACGTGCATCAGTTGCGAGATGCCCTGGTGCGGTACGGCGGTCAGGCTCCCGCGGTACAGTAGTGGTTTGCGGCGCATTGTGTTCATTCTGGCGGCCTGTCCCGCGTGGGCGGCGCCACTCGATTTCCCGGCGGCCCGGCGCATGGTGGAAGCCCATTGCGGCAAGTGCCACACGGGGCGCAGCGCCGTGGGTGGTTTCGATGCCTCCCGGCTTGAGAGCCCGGCCAGCCTCTCCCTGCAGCCGCGCAAGTGGCAATCGGCGATGAACCGGCTGCGCGAAGGCACCATGCCCCCGCGCAATGTGCCGGGCCCCAGCCTGGAAGACCGCGACCTGCTTGCCGCCTGGATTGGCGGCACGCTCAAGGCGGCCGCCTGCGCCGACGGCATCACGCCGGCGCCGTTTCTGGTGCGGCGCCTCAACCGCAGTGAGTATTCGGCCACCCTGCGCGATCTGCTCAATATCCACATCAACGCGGGCCACGCGCTGCCGGCCGAAGGGGCGGGCGGTGAAGGCTTCGACAACGCCGCCGAGACGCTGTTCCTCTCGCCCATCCACGCGGAGAAGTTTCTGGAAGCGGCGAAGCTCGCCGTGGGCTATGCCATGCGGGATACCCGGTCCCGCGCGGTCTTCATGACCGCCGCGCCCGGGCAGGATCTGAGCGACGACGACGCGGCCCGGAAGATCCTGGAAGCGTTCGTGCCGCAAGCTTTCCGCCGCCCGGTCCGGCCGGGGGAAGTGGAAAAGTTCCTGGGGCTCTACCGCGGGCAACGCGTGAAGGGCGGCGGGTTCGATGACGCCGTGGGCTTTGCCCTGCAGGCGGTGCTGATCTCACCCTCGTTCCTCTTCCGGCTGGAAGAGGCCAACCCCGCCCCGGAGCCACGCCTGGCCGATTCCCATGCCATGGCGTCGCGCCTTTCGTACTTCCTGTGGGGTTCGACGCCCGACAAGGAGTTGATCACTTTGGCTGAGGCCGGCAAGCTGCAGGATGACGAAGTGCTGGGCAAGCAGGTGGCCCGGCTGCTCAAGGACAACAAGGCCATCGAGTTTGCCGAGCGGTTCGTCGAGCAGTGGCTCAACACACGCGAGCTTGGCCGTGACATCAAGCCCGACGGAAAACTCTTCCCGGAGTATTACAACGCCGAGATCCAGGGCGCGATCAAGTACGAGCCCGTGATTTTCTTTCAGGAAATCCTGGCGCAGGATCTGCCGCTTGAGACGTTCCTCGACGCCTCGTTCACCATCTCCACCGACAAGCTGCAGCGGTTCTACGGCCTGCCGCCGGTGAAGGATCTGCGGCAACAGCCCAAACGCGTGGACCTGCCCGCGAACAGCCATCGCGGGGGCATTCTTGGCATGGCCGCCGTGCTCGCCGTCTCTTCCTATCCGCATCGCACCAGCCCCGTGCTGCGCGGCAAGTGGGTGTTGGACGCGCTGCTGGGAACTCCTCCTCCACCCCCGCCGCCGAACGTGCCGGAACTGGCGGAGAACGTCCACGGCGCCGCGCCCAGAACCCTTCGGGAGCGTTTGAGCGAACATCGCCGGAACCCGGTCTGTGCCGGGTGCCACGAGCGCATGGATCCCATCGGCTTTGGACTGGAAAACTACGACGTGCTGGGCCGCTGGCGGACCGAGGATGCGGGCCAGCCGGTGGACGCCGTGGGTGTGCTGCCGGACGGGACGCGCTTTGCCGGTCCCGAGGAACTGAAACGAGTGCTGCTGGCCAGGAAGGGCCAGTTCGCGCGCAACCTGGCCTCGAAGATGATGGGCTACGCGCTGGGGCGCGGGCTCACCATGGAGGACCATTGCGCGATTGACGCGATTATGGAACAGTTGGAAAAGGATGGCTATCGCGCGCAATCACTGGTGCGCGGCATCGTCCTGAGTGTTCCGTTTCGTTATCAGGCGGGGACGCGGGCCGGGGCGCCAGCGGCGCGACAGGGAGCCAGGGCGCCAGCGGCGCGACAGGGAGCCAGGGCGCCAGCGGCGCCATAGGGAAAAACTGATGAGCAGGTTTCTGATATCACGAAGAACGTTGCTGCGGGGCGCGGGCGTGGGGCTCGGTCTGCCGTGGCTTGAAGCCATGACGCCACGGGCGCGCGCGGCGGAATCACCCGCGCCCAAGCGGCTCTGCGCGCTCTACATGCCGAACGGCGTGCACCCCGGTCTGTGGACACCGGAAACGGAGGGTCCCGGCTTCAACCTTTCACCGGCGCTTGAGCCGCTGGCCGATCTGAAAAGCGAACTGATGGTGCTCACCAACCTGTGGAATGCGGGCAGTGTGGGCGGCGATGGCCACTATGTGAAGATCTCGGGGTTCCTCACCTGCACCACGGTGACCAAGACCCTGGGCGTGGATGTGAGCTGCAACGGCGTCTCCATGGATCAGGTGGCGGCCCGGCGTGTGGGTGCGGAAACGCCGTTCCCTTCGCTTGAACTGGCGGTGGCGCCGGTGACCACCGGTGTGGATCGCAATGTCGGCTACACGCGCGTCTATGGGTCCCATGTCAGTTGGAGCGGGCCCACCTCGCCGCTGGCCAAGGAGATCAACCCGCGCAGCGTGTTCGAACGGCTGTTCCGCGCGGCGCAACCGGGCGGAGCGGCCTCAAGCGGCGACAAACTGCTGCTGGACAGTGTGATCGACGACGCGAGGGCGCTGCGGAAGACGCTGGGCGCGCAGGACCGCTTGCGGGTGGATGAGTATCTCTCGGTGGTGCGCGGCCTGGAGCAGCGCATTGAACGCGCCTCGCGGCCGGAACGGAAGGCCTGGCGCCCGCGCGTGCCCGTGGATGGCGCCCGCAAGCCCGAGGGCATTCCAAAGGAATATGCCGAGCATGTGAAGCTGATGCTCGACATGATCGCCCTGGCGTTTGAGACGGATTCCACGCGAATCGCCACGTTCATGTTCCAGAACGAGGTGAGCAATCAGAACTTTTCGTTCGTCGAAGGTGTGTCGAGCGGCCATCACACGGTGTCGCACCACCAGAAAAAGGAAGACAACCTGCGCCAGTATCAGTTGATCACGCGCTGGCACGTGGAGCAGTACGGCGCCCTGCTGCGGCGCCTGGCGGCGATGAAGGAAGGCGAGCGGAGCGTGCTGGATTCGTCGATGGTCCTGTTCGGCGCCGGCATCCGCGATGGAGACCGTCATGATCCGCACGATCTGCCGCTGCTGGTGGCCGGACGCGCCGGCGGGCGTCTCGCCGTGGGCCAGCACCTGAAGTATCCGAAGGACACCCCGCTCGCGAACCTCTACGTGTCGATGCTCGACGCGTTCGGCACGCCCGTGGAGCGGTTCGCCGATAGCACCGGTCCTCTCCCCGGCGTGCTCGTGTAACGCGAACGGAATAAGCCGCCCCGGGCGGCGGATTCCGTGATCATGAAGAAAACCATTCTCACGATGGGCCTGCCTCTGGCCGCGGGCCTTATCGTATTGACCCTGGCGCAAGCGGGCGGACCGCCCGTGGCCATCCGTGGCTTTGACACCGTGGAGTACTTCACCGCCGGCCGCGCGGTGCGGGGGATGGAGGCGTTCACCCACACCTGGAACGGCGCCGTATGGCGGTTTGCCTCCGCCCGGAATCGCGACCGCTTTGCGGCCGAACCCCAGGCGTTCGCCCCCCAGTACGGGGCCTTCTGCGCCTGGGCGGTGGGGCACGGCTACACCGCGCCCGTGGACCCTGAGGCGTGGAAGATCGTGGACGGCAAGCTCTATCTCAATTACAGCAGGAAAGTGCAGCGGGAGTGGGAGAAAGACGCGGCGGGCTGGATCGCCAAGGCGGACCGCAATTGGCCCGAACTGCAAAAGAAGAAAAAATCCACGGAATAGCGGGCTCCGGTGGCAGGATATACCCGGTGAAGGCCAGATGCAAAACAAAATGCAAATAAGCCTTTAAGATATTCAGACCAACCGACAAGGAGTAACAGTAAAGTGACGACACTTACCTCTCGTTTCGCGCGGCTGGCCGGACTGGCCGCGCTTGCCCTGGCCGTCTCCGGCGTTCCCGCCTGGGCCGACCACAGCGCCCATCACACCAATGGATTCAAGGGACCCAAGGCGAACACCGGCTCCGCGATGCACTACATCGAGAGCGGCAAGCAGATGCTGGCGGTTTCCGAGGACTTCCAGATTCCCGACACGCCGGCCCCAAGCTGGCAGGTGGTGGATTCCAAGGGCAACGTCTATCTGCTGAATCAGTTCAAGATCAAGGGAGGAACCAATCGCAGGATCGCGCTGCCGGCCTACATCAAGGATGTCGCGAAGGTGCAGGTCTGGTGCTCGTTCGCCGAGGTCCTGCTGGGTGAAGCTTCTTTCAAATCCGCGGTGAAGTAAGCCGGTTTCCGCGACAGTCTCCTCCAACTCCGAATCTCCTTCCGGCCGTGCGGCGCTCTGGCGCCCCGGCCGGGCTTTTTTTTGGTAGAGTTCACAACCATGAGATCTCTGATTGCCTGTGCCGCGATACTCGCGGCGAGCACGATCGTTGGTTGGGCCCAGGGCGAACGCGGAACGGTGACCGGTACCGTCACGGACAGTTCCGGCGCGGTGGTCACCGGCGCCAAGGCTACGCTGCGAAACATGGAAACCAACCTGAGCAACAGCGTCGAGTCAAACACGGCCGGAATTTACACCTTCCCGGCGCTCAATCCAGGCCGCTACGAACTGAGTGTTGAGAGCAGCGGCTTCAAGACACGGAAGGTGTCGAACATTCCGGTGAGCGTGGGTCTCACCGCCACGATCAACGTGCAGATGGAAGTGGGAGCGGTGAGCGAATCGGTGCAAGTGACCGCCACGGCCGTGCAGCTTGAAGCTCAAACTTCGGGCTTGGGCAAGACCGTTGAGACGCGCCGCGTGGTGGAACTGCCGCTGTTGGGCCGCAACCCGTTGCAACTGGCGGCGCTGGCCCCGGGCGTGATTCCCACGCGCGGGCAGGTTGGCGCGGGCGGCGATGCCATCGGTCAGGCCGGCAACTCGCGCATCTCGGGCGGACTGGCGAACCAGAACGCCATTCTCATGGACGGCGGCGACAGCCGGGGTTTCACATCGGGCGGCCAGTCGTATGCCTTCCCGCTCGAGTCCGTGGCGGAGTTCAAGGTGGAGACCGCCAGCTATTCGGCCGAGTTTGGCCGGGCCGGCGGCGGCGTGGTCAACGTGGCGTCGAAATCGGGCACCAACCAGTTGCACGGCGTGCTCTATGAGTTCGTCCGGAACAACCACCTCAACTCGAACTCCTGGTCGAACAACCGGAACCGTGTGCCGCGCGCCCTGTTCCAGCGCAATGAATATGGGGCGGCCGTGGGCGGCGCCATCAGGAAAGACCGGACGTTCTTCTACGCGAACTATGAAGCGCTGCGCCAGGGCAGCCCGCGCAATTTTCTTGCCACCGTGCCCCAGCCGCAATGGCGCACGGGCGACTTCCGGAATACGTTGGACCGCACCGGTCAGCAGATCTCCATCTACGATCCGTCCACCACGCGCAGCAATCCGGCCGGCGGCGTGGTGCGCGACCAGTTCCCGGGCAACCAGATTCCGGCCTCCCGCATCAACGGCATCTCCAACAACATCGCCAAGTTCTGGCCGTCTTCCAACCGCGGTGGTGAGGGCGCCGCCCAGGTGAACAACTATTTCAAGACCGGCAAGAACGTGACCAACAACGACATCTGGTTCTCGCGCATCGATCATGAGATCAGTTCCAGGCACCGCCTGTTCGGCCGCTTTGGCGGGTTGCAGAGCGAGAGCTTCGCCGATGGCCTGGTGGATGCGGCGTTCCCGGCCACGGCCGTGGGCAGCAACCCTCAGCGCAATGTCGGCATCAGCCTCACTTCCACGTTCTCACCGAACGTGCTGGGCGAGTTCCGCATCAGTTACACGCGCCTGCAGAACAATTCGCGTCCCATCAGCGAAGGGTTCGATCTGAAATCGCTCGGTTTCACCGGAAGCTGGGTGGACGCGGTGACCTACAAGCAGTTCCCGCAGATTCTGGTTCAGCAATACGCCACCGGCACCGGTCTGGCCGTCGCCACCTTCGGCGCCGATGAAGTGACGGGCCTGGGCGGGGCGGGGAAGAACTACCTTCCCCAGGACACCTACCACGCGCAGTATCACATCACGGTGAGCCGCGGACGCCACAAGATCAAGGCCGGCGCCGACGTGCAGCGCCAGAAGATGGCGGCGTTCAACTCGCGCAATTCGGCCGGGCAGTTCGTGTTTGACCGGGTGTTCACCCAGGGTCCCAACCCGGCCGCCACGGCGATCAACTCCGGCAACGCGTTCGCCAGTTTCCTGCTGGGTGCGCCGATTTCGGGAAGCATTGAGACCACGCCGCAGATGCTGCTTTTCCAGCGCTACAACGCCGGCTATATCCAGGATGACTGGCGGGTGACCAACAAGCTGGTTCTGAACCTTGGCTTCCGCTACGAATACACCTCACCCTACGGGGAAAAGTTCGGCCAGATCGGTTACTTCGATTCCAAGGAAGTCGAACCCGTCACCGGCCTCCCCGGCATCTTCAAGTGGGTGCCCCCCGGCGGCTATCACAACGATCCCAATTACAAGACCTTCGGGCCGCGCATCGGGCTTGCGTATTCGTTCGACAACAAGACGGTCATCCGCGTGGCGGCCGGTCTCTTCAACGCCTCGAACAACGGCCTGAACGCCGCCGCCAGCGACTTCGGCAGCGGCCTTTTCACCACCAACGCTGTTTTCCTGGGCACCCCCCAGTTCGGATTCACGCCGCCCACCGGTGCTTCCTGGTCGAACCCCTTCTCGGCGGGTCTGGTGCTGCCTGAGAAAGGAAAGACCACCTTCGTCGGCCAGAACGTCCGCGTGGCGTTCCGCGATCACAAACTGGCCTATCTCGGCAATTGGACCCTCTCCATCCAGCGCCAGTTGAATCCCAATGCCCTCGTCGAGGTGGCCTACATCGGCACCAAGACCACGCATCTGTTCTGGAACCGCTTCGACAACGCCAATGATCCGCTGCTGCTCTCGCAATGGGGATCGCGGTTGCGCGACCAGGTGCCCAATCCGTTCTTCGGCAAGATCACCAGCGGTGCGCTTTCCGGGCGTACCGTGGAGCGCCGCCAGCTTCTGCGCCCGTTCCCGCAGTATCAACAGGTGCTCGCCGTGCGGCGGCCGTATGGCGATGCCAGCTACCAGAGCATGACGGGGCGCCTGGAGAAGGCCTACAGCGGCGGCTACACGCTTTCCGTCGGCTACACGCTGTCGAAACTGATCGCCTCCACCGCTGAGTCGAACACCTGGGTGATCGGCCCGTCGAACGCTCTCTACAACCCCAAATACAACCGGGGTCTGGATGCCAACGATACGCCGCACCGCCTGGTGATGAGCCACCTGTGGGATCTGCCGTTTGGCATCGGCCGCAATCGTCTGAACCACGGCGTGGCCGCGCGCGTGCTCGGCAACTGGCAGTTCTCCGGCATCACGATCCTGCAGGCCGGCCGCCCCATCCTGATCAGCGCGCCCGACAACACGCAGTTGTTCGAGTTCGCCTACACCAACGGCCGCGCGGACCGGCTGAAGAGCGCCGTCATCGACAACCCCACCAAGACACGGTGGTTCGATACCTCGGCCTTCCGCGCCGCCTCGGCCTTCACGGTGCCCACCGACAGCCTGAGCCAGCCGGACCTGCGCACGCCGCGCCGCACGGCGTTCAACTGGTCCGTGTTCAAGAACAACCCGTTCACGTTCCGCGATAAGCAGATGAACCTTCAGTTCCGCACCGAAATCTACAACGTCTTCAACACGCCCCAGTTCGACGTTCGCGGCGCCTCGACCGACGTCACCAACCCGCTGTTCGGGCAGATCACCGAGGGCGGCGGCGAACGGAACATTCAGTTCGGCCTGCGGCTTACCTTCTGATCCGCAGGCGCTGGAGCCAGCGTGAGTGGTACATTTCTGATCAGAATGAAATGGATGTACCCACTCATCATGACGGCGGCATCCGTGCTGGCGCAGGAAGCCTCCTTCCAGCGCATGGTGCGCAGCCGCAATGAGGTGACCGCGTTTCTCGAACGCGAAGCGCGGCGCATCACCGCGCGCGCCGCCGCCGAAGTGACGGATCGCGCGCAATGGGAGTCGGTCCGGGCGCGCCGCCTGGAGGAAATGCGGGACATGCTGGGTCTGCTGCCCTGGCCCGAACGGACCCCTCTCAAGGTTCGCATCACCGGCAAGCTCGACAAGACCGCCTACACCGTTGAGAAGATCGCCTTCGAAAGCCTGCCCGGCATCTACGTCACGGGCAACCTCTATGTGCCCGCCCAGCGCGCCGGGCGCGTGCCTGCTGTCATCTATGTGTGCGGCCACAGCTACACGCCGCAGGGCGACAAGGCCGCGTATCAGCGCCACGGCATCTCTCTGGCGCGCAACGGCTACGTGGCCTTCATCCTCGATTCGATCCAGATCGCTGAAACGTTCGCCCTGCATCACGGCATCTACAACCAGGAGATGTATGACTGGTACGCGCGCGGCTACACGCCGGCCGGCGTTGAGGTGTGGAATGCCATGCGAGCCATCGATTATCTGGAGACGCGCCCGGAAGTGGATGCCGCAAAGATCGGCATGACGGGACGCTCCGGCGGCGCGGCCATGACCTGGTTCACCGCCGCCGTCGACCCCCGTGTGAAGGTGGCGGCGCCCGTCATGGGGATCAGTACGTATGAAGAGAATCTCAAGGCGAACACCCAGAAGCTGCATTGCGACTGCATGTTCGCCATCAACACCCACCTGCACGACATGATGCATCAGGCCGCGCTGATCGCCCCACGGCCCCTGTTGATGGCCCATGGCCGGCTGGACGCCCTCTTTCCCGTCCCGGGCTACAAGGACGTCGAAAAGCGCATGCAGACTCTGTTCGGCGCTTACCAGAAGCCGGAAGGTTTCCGCGCTATCGAAGTGGAGACCGGGCACGAGGATTCACACTTCCTGCGCGAGCAGGCCATTCGCTGGTTTGACCGCTTTCTGCTGGGACAACCGGACCGCAAGCTCGACATGGACTACAGCGAGGCGCCCAAGGAGGAACTCGCCGTCTTTCCCGCCGGGCCGCCCGCCGATGCGGCAAACTACCGCGTGCATGAGACCTTCAACCCGGTGGCGGTGCTGAAACCCTACGCCTCGCGCGCCAGTTGGGATCGGCATGCCGCGGGCGTCATGACAGCGCTGCGCGAAAAGGTGTTCCGCGCGTTCCCCAGTGAGCCGGCCGCGCCCCGCTGGCGCAAGCTGGATCGCGAACCCGGCAATCCCTTCGACGTCATCGAAATCGACGTCGATGGCGTCGCCGTGAGAACACTCGTTCAGGCCCCCCGCGACACATCGAAGCCCATGTCCGCGCTGCTCTACATCGCCTCCGACGGCGATGACGTGCGCGCGCTCAGCGCCACGCTTCGGGCGCCCCGCGGAAATTCGCCGCATGTGCGGATGGTGGTGTATCCGCGCGGCGTGGGTGAAGTGCCGTGGGAGAAGAGCTTCTGGAAGGATACCCTCCGCAACGCCATGCACACCGGCTGGACCGTGGATTCCATGCGCCTGTGGGACGTGTTGCGCGCCGTGACTGTTTTGCGCGCGCAGCCGGGCGTGGCCCCGGAGAAGATCGCCGTGACAGGCTCAGGCGTCAGCGGCGCGCTCGGTCTCTACGCCGCTCTGCTTGACCCGCGCATCGAACAGGTGATCCTGCGCAACCCGCCGCCCTCCCACACCGAGGGCCCCATCTTCCTCAACGTCCTGCGGCACCTCGACATGCCGGAGGCCGTGGCCATGATGGCGCCGCGCCGGGTCAGCTTCTACGGCCGGACGCCGGCGGCGTTTGAGCCTGCCCGCGCCGTGTATGCGCTGTTCGGCAAAGGCGGACACCTGTTCACCGGCATGGACCTCGAAGCCATGCTCTCCGGCCGCTACGACCACGGCTTCGCGTCGGGCATGTGATGGCACCCGATCTGGTTGTGGTGCTGTCGCAAACGCGCAATCCCGTCAATATCGGAGCCGCGGCGCGGGCCATGTCGAACTTCGGCTTCACCGAGCTGCGTCTGGTGCAGGCCTACCGTCATGCCGTGGATGAGGCGCGTGGCGCGCCCGGCGCCGCGGGCGTGCTCCTTCAGGCCACGGACTACCCCGGCATCGCGGAAGCCGTCCACGACTGTTCCCTGGTGGTGGGCACCACCAGCGTACGCCACCGCCAATTGCACCTGCCCCTGCAGCGTCTTGAGACCGGCGCCCGGGCCATCCGGCAGTGGCCGGGCGGGCGTGTGGCGTTGCTCTTCGGTTCCGAAAAATCGGGCCTCTCGAATGATGAGATGAGCCACTGCCACTGGCTTACGCGCATCCCGGCGCGCGAACAGCACGGCTCCATGAATCTGGGTCAGGCCGTTGCAATCTGCCTCTATGAGCTCATCCGCGGCCGTGCCGGGGTGCCGCGCACCCGTTCGGAGCGTGCCGCCGGCGCCAGCGTCGCTTCGTTGAATGCGCTGATGGAAGAATCCCTGACATTGGCCGGATATCTGCGCGGCGAAGCGGCGCGGCTCAAACTGCGGCGCCTTCTGCGCAAAATGGTTCTTTCGCCCGCCGATGCCGAGAACTGGTGCGGCATGATGCGCCAGGTGCTTTGGAAGCTCAAGCATCCCGGCGGGCGCAATGGGGCCTGACCAGGCGTTGGATCGGGTATTCTGGAAGGTTCACCATGACCAAGTGCCAGATTCAGTTTGAGCTTTCGCGTCCCGTTGACGACGCGGCGGCGGCGGCCATCGCGCGGCTGCACAGCGTCTACGGCATCGCTTCGGCGCGGCTTTCCCCCCGTCTCGACGTGCTGACCGTGGAGTATGACGCGACGCGGATGAACGACGTGCAGGCGGAGCGCACCCTGGCCGGGCTGGGCATCTCCGCGCGCCGCAAGTAAGCCGCGAAAAAGTAGTAGGGTATCGAGGAGACAACATGCGAAACGCAATCTGCGTCCTCATCGCGCTGGCTCTGCCGTGCGCCGCACAGAATAATCAGAAGCCGAAGCTGCCGGGCGAGGATTGGATCCAGCTTTTTAATGGCAAGGATCTCACCGGATGGGTGAATGTCGGCCAGGAGAAGTGGAACGTCGAAAACGGCGAACTGCACGGCATCGCCATCAGCAAGGCCTATGGCTATCTGATGACCGAAAAGCACTACAAGGATTTCCAACTGTCGCTCAAGTTCAAGTGCGAAGGGGATGGCAACAGCGGCGTCTTCTTCCACACCGCCTTCAAATCCGGCACCCCCGATGTTTCGCAGGGTCTTCAGTTCGAAGTGGACTGCTCCATGATGAAGCATACCGGCGGCATCTATGGCGACGGCCGCGGCTGGGTGGTTTGGCCCGCGCCCGAAAACGAATCCGTGGTTCGGCGCGGTGAATGGAATGAGTATCTGCTGAAGGTGGAAGGCAACCGCTACGTCTCCCGGCTGAACGGCGTGCTGATGGTGGATTACACGGACCCCAGTCCCAAATCGTTTGACGGCGGCATCGCCCTGCAGTTGCACTCCGGCGGACGCGGCGACATGCGCTTCAAGGAGATCTGGCTGCGCGATCTCACGAAACGATGAGTTCCGCCCGCCCGGCCGCCATTATCTTCATCTTCTTCACGGTCCTGCTCGATGTCATCGCGCTGGGCCTGATCATCCCGGTGATGCCGAAGCTCATGCTCGGTTTCGCCGGCAACACGGCGGAAGCGGCGCGGCTGTTCGGGTTGTTCGGCACGGCCTGGGCCGTCATGCAGTTCTTCGCCGCGCCCTTTCTGGGCGCCGTGTCGGACCGCTTCGGACGCCGCCCCGTCATCCTGCTTTCCAACTTCGGCCTGGGCATGGACTATGTTCTGATGGCCTGGGCGCCCACCCTCAACTGGCTCTTCCTGGGACGCGTCATCTCAGGAGTCACCTCGGCCAGCATCCCCACCGCGTTTGCCTACATCTCCGATGTCACGACGCCGGAAAAGCGCGCCGCGAGCTTCGGCATCGTCGGCGCCGCGTTCGGTGCGGGCTTCATCCTGGGGCCGGCGCTCGGCGGTCTGCTGGGCGCGGGCGATCCCCGGTTCCCCTTCTGGGTGGCCGCGGGACTTAGCCTTCTCAACGCCTGCTACGGCTTCTTTGTGCTGCCGGAATCGCTGGCTCCAGAGCGCCGTGGACCGTTCCGCCTGGCCCGCGCCAATCCCGTGGGATCCCTGCGGCTGCTCGCCTCCCACCGGCAACTGCTGGGCCTGGCTTCGGTGATCTTTCTCTCCTACCTTGCGCACGATGTGCTGCCCAGCGTCTTCGTGCTCTACGCAACGCATCGCTACCAGTGGGATGAGCGCGTCATCGGACTCACACTCGCGGGAGTCGGCCTCTGCAGCATGATCGTTTCAGCGGCCCTGGTACGGCCCGTCGTCGCGCGATTCCGGGAACGCGCCACGCTCGTCGCGGCTCTGCTGTTCGGCGTCGCCGGTTTTGCCGTCTATGGCTGGGTTGCCACCGGTGCGGCGTTCTGGTTCGGCGTCCCCCTCGTGTCGCTCTGGGGCATGGCCGGACCCTCCGCGCAGGGCCTCATGACCATCCTGGTCAGCCCCTCCGAACAAGGCCAGTTGCAGGGCGCCATCAGCGGCATGCGTAGCGTCACCGGCCTGCTCGGTCCAGGACTCTTCACCGGCGTCTTCGCCATGTTCATCGCCCCCGGACGGCAATGGCAGTTGCCGGGTGCGCCCTTCCTGGTGGCGTCCCTTCTGCTGCTGGGCGCGGCCCTGCTGGCCGTGCGGGTCACCCGTCCACATGCCACGCGCGCCGGAAGCGCGTAGCAGGCCGGCCGGGGCCGCCCAGCCTTGAGGAACCTGCCGCTCAGTTCGAGCCGCCCGCCGTCTGCGCCAGCGCGCTCGGTTCCGTGGAAAGGTACGGCGAGTGCAGGAACCCATCGCGGCGGTGCCGCACGCCGGTCTTGAACTTGTCCGGCATCTCGCGCACCGTCTCATCGGCGATCGCTTCCAGCTTGTCCATCTCCGTCATGCCGGGCTTCACCGTCTGATTGTGGATGCGCTTCAACCCGCCATCGCCAAACTGATTTGCCACATCCAGCATGAACGCGATGCCCCGTTCGGAGCTGATCCCCGCCGCGTACGTGCGGATCGTCCCCAGCGACTTCTCGAACGCCTTCACCGCGCAGACAATCTGCGCCCGCTGAAACTCAAGCGCCAGCGCCGCCTGCTGGAATCGCCCCTTCCACGGATCGTCAATCAGATCGAATGCCGGGTTCGTCGTCGAGCCGTCGGCGTTGACGCCTCCGTTCGTCCGCGAAGTGAATGAGACCAGAGCGTCCGCCAGCGATGCATCGCCATCGCCAAAGACCCGCACGTAGAGATCTCGATTCGCCTGTGAGAACGCGCGCAACAATTCAGGCATGCGGCCCGGCTTCTGCGCCCACTGGATCAGGCCAAAGGAGAGTCCCGCTTTGTCCGTGTTCAGGTTGAGCGCGCCGAACTTGCCCGCGCCCTCCATCTGCGCCGTGATGCTCAGGATCTTCTGCATGCCGCTGAACGGCACGCCCAGCACCAGTGTCAGATAGGCCTGCGTGATCCGCGGACTCGCCGCCGGCTGCCTCACCAGACACTGCAACACCCGGGTATCCACGCCATCCCCCGTGTCAAGATTCTGCTGGCTCCGGAAACGCCGCACGGCGGACAGCGTCTGGTTCCCGAACACGCCATAGACCGGGCTCAGAATGCTTGGCATTTCCGTGAACCCCTGGCCGCAGAGCAGATCCTGCACCGCTCCCACCACGGACCTGTCGCGTTCGTCGCGGCCAATGGGCGTGCCTGTCCCGGCCAGCAGATCGTCGATTTTATCGATTCCACACCGCCGTGGTCCGCCCCCCGGTGGCGCCGGGCTCGGCATCGATACCGGTGCCGCGGGTGGCGCGGGTGCCGCTTCGGGAGCGCTCACCGGAGCCTGAGGCGCGGGTTGCGGCCGGTCCGTGTTCCCGGCCCAGAAGAAGAGATTGTCCGGCGTCTGATACCACGCGGCGTTGCCCTGAATGCGCTCGCCGGTGTCCGTGAAGCCCGCAATCTCAACCTCGCTGCCCTTGCTTGCGGTGCGCGCCACCACGGCCTTCGTCGAAGGCTTGCCGTTGCGCAGATTCGCATCCGCCGTCAGCGTGACAAAACTCCGCTCCAGGCGCTGCGTCTCAGATGGAGCCCCCAGGCGGGCCGCGCGCCGCAGCAGTTCATCGCGGTCAAACCCGGGCCCTGGGCAAGCCTTCGATGCGCGGATCTCGGTGTGTGTCACCACATGCGCCGCATCCAGCGGGATCCCGTGCCGCGCCGCCACCTCCACCACCAGCGCCGCCATCGCATCATACAGAGCCGGGCTCCACGAACTCTCGCCGGTGGCGCCCACAAGGCCAAGCGTGTAGAGGTTCGGATTGACGCCGTTGCGAATGCCGGTCCACGTTGCGCTCACAACCACGCCCGCATGGAAGGCGGAGTCACTCTCCTCGACATACTGATGCACCGTGCCATCCGAATCCACGGCGTAGTGGGCGGAGAGCGACGAGCCAGCGTTCTGGAATGTGCGGTCAGCTTCGTCAAGCGAGGCCATCTGATGGATGACAATCGCTTCGGGCTTGAAGGTCTTGCGGCCGGAAAAGAAGTTCGCCGGCGCGCAACCGATCCATTGCTTGGGCATGGAGGTCTCCTTAGCCGATCACGCCGCGTTCACCGGCAATCGCAGCGGCGGCCTTGGCGGGTGCGGCCTCGGCGGCGCCACCGCCCAGGGCTTGCGTTGTTTGACGCACGGTTCGCTGATCGTCGTCCTTGTAGGCGATCACGGACCGCAGTTTTAGAAGGTTCTTCAACGCGTTGTACCAGAACGGTGCACCCAGACTGAGCAAAAGCGCTGAGAGTAGAGTGCCCAGGACGTTAACCTTGCCCCAGTTGTCCCACCAGCCGGTCCAACTGCTCGGAATCGTCAAAACGCCCAAGGAAGCAAGGTTCCGGATTTCACCCTTCACTGCCGCAGCCTGGTCCTTAAGGGCCGTCTCCTTCTCCGCCGGTGTAGTCTTCGCGGCGGCAACCGCTGCTTCAGCCTTGATCGCCTCAGCCACCAGCGTGCGCCGCAATTCCGGATCCTCGCTCAAGCGGTTCACCAGACCGATCACGTCCAATTGCAGAGCCAGGGCCACAGCCAGCGAGCACACCACCGTAACCACCCGCGTGCTCGACGTGAACCGGTCCGCAACCCGGTCAATCGTCTGGTCGAACCAGCCATGCACTTTGCCCAGCAGCTTATCCTTCACCTCAGACATCAAAGCCATCGTATGGCGAACGTCGGCGGCCAGCTCCGGATTGCTTCGCTCAATCTGCAGCGCCATCGATCGCACGTTCTCAAGCGTTTTTCCCGGGTCCTCAATTCCATGGGCCGTGAGGATCTCGCGCACCTTGACGCCCACCGGCGTCGTATCGCTTGCGCCCAGTTCCAGCAGCATCTGCGTGAACTCCTCGCGGTGCAGCGTCCCCGAAAGCTTGCCGCCGTCGGCCACCAGCGGATGCGCCAGTATCGCATGTGAAATCTGGTCCGCCAGCGTCGCATCGAGTTTCGGTTCAATCTGCTTGAGCAGCCCGGCCAGCCCTTCCTTCAGCCGCTTGCCCCGCTGCTGCAGCAAGCCGTTGATCGCCTGCGTCAACACTTTCACGCCCATGCTGACAATCAGCATCACTACGCTCACGCCCAACAAAATGTCGATGGTCTTTAGCATCCTTACACCTCGATGTGCTTACTTGCGGATTGCCGAACGACATGTTCGGGTAGCCGAACCGCACGTGGTTGAGAGCGTTGAATAGCTCGGCGCGGAACTGCGCGTTGAAGCGGCCGTCGGCGCCGAACGTATTGTTCTTGAAGAGTCCGA
>VFZY01000031.1 GCA_016870915.1 Acidobacteriota bacterium
CCAAGGCGTTCATGGTCATGACCTCCCTGGCGTAGGCATACGCCTTCGGCTGATCCAGATCCACCTGCGCGTAGAACGCCTGCTTCCCCAACCCCACCGTGAACCGGCTTGCCTCGCTGATTCGGATGGCCAGCGCCCGTGCCTCCGCCGCCAGGTTTTCAGCGTCCACCACGCGATTCACCAGGCCCCACTCCGCCGCAATCTCCGCATCCACCGGCGCGCCGGTCAGCAGCATCTCCATCGCCCGCTTCCGTCCGACGGCACGGGTCAACGCGACCATCGGCGTGGTGCAAAACAGCCCGATCCTCACGCCCGGCGTGGCAAACCGCGCCCCGTGCGCCGCCAGGACCAGATCGCAGGTCGCGGCCAGCTGGCACCCCGCCGCGGTCGCCATGCCCTGCACCGCCGCGATCACAGGCTGAGGAATCGTCTGCAGCTTCGTCATCAGCTCCGTGCAGACGTCGAAGATCAGGCGATACTCGCGCACATTGCGGTCTGTCATCTCGCTGAGATCATGCCCCGAGGAAAACACCGGACCCGCCGCGGCCAGCACAACCGCATGCACGTCCGCGCGCCTGCCCACGGCGTCCAGGCACGTAATCAACTCCCGCATCAGTTCCAGCGAAAGCGCGTTGCGCCGCTCCGGCCGGTTCAGCGTCACCGTGGCTACGGGACCTTCCGTTGCCACAAGCAGTGTCTGGTAGCTCATTCACTCGGAGCATAGCAGGGCTCGCCAGTACATTACACTGAAAGAGAATCCTCGAAACTCCCACCGCCCCACCTCATGTCCACTATCCGAGTCCTTCTAGCCGATGAAAGCCCCCACGCGCAGCGGATGGGCCAGTTCATTCTGCGCGGCGAAGGTTACGAGGTGGTTTCGGTGACCGACGGCCAGACCGCGGCTCGGCGTTTGGACGATTTTGCGCCCGACGTGATTCTGGCGGACGTAGCCTTGCAGGGCCTCTCCGGATACGAGCTATGCCTGGAAGCGCGAAAGCGTCCCGGGCTGCGCCATGCCCGCTTCATACTTACGGCCTCGCCCACGGCCGACGTAGATGAAGCCCGTGCCCGTGAAGTGGGAAGCGATGGGTTGGTACGAAAGCCTTTTGAGGCCTCGGCGCTGATACAGATTGTTAAGCCGATGGCCAGTTCGGCGGTGCATGCGCGCGAAGCGCTGGCTGTGCAGGAGGCCGCACGTCCGGCTCCGCCACCCCCACCCGAACCCGAACGAATCGACCCCGCCGCCCTGCGCGCCGCTGTCAGCATCGCGCTGGATGCGGCGTTTCCCGCGCTGGTGGACGACGTTACCGCGCGCGTGCTCGCGGCACTCAAAGCCGCCCGCGCACCCAAGGCCGAATGAGGTAAGGATCATGCCAGATAACAGTTTTGACATTGTCTCGAAGATTGAACTGCCGGAGGTGAGCAACGCCATCCAGCAGGCTCTCAAGGAGATCATCACCCGCTACGATCTGAAAGACTCCAAATCTTCGATAGAACTCAATGAGAAGGACAACAAGATCCTTCTGGCCAGCAAGGATGAGTTCAAGCTGAAGGCCGTCACCGAAGTGCTGGAGCAGAAGCTCATCAAGCGCAAAGTGCCCCTGAAGGGGCTCACGTATGGGACCGTCACTCCGGCGGCCAACTCCAGCGTCCGGCAGGAGATCAGCCTGCAACAGGGCATTCCCATCGAAAAGGCACGCGAGATCGTCAAGTGCATCAAGGATTCGAAGAAGAAGGTGCAGGCCTCCATCCAGGGGGACCTAGTGCGCGTGGCCGGCAAGGATCGCGACACGCTGCAGGAGATCATCGCGCTGCTGCGCGGCGAAGACTTCGGCATCGACATGCAGTTCACCAACTACCGTACGAACTGACGCCGTGCCGCGGAAGATCGAATCCCTGTTTGTTGCAGGCCCGGCCGGCCGCCTGGAAGCGCTTCTTGAAGAGCCCGAAGAGCGCGCGCCCATCGCCGCCGCCCTGGTCTGCCATCCGCACCCTCAGCACGGCGGCACCATGCACAACAAGGTGGTTTACCGCCTGGCCCGCGGACTCCGCCGCGCCGGGGCCGTGGTGCTGCGCTTCAACTACCGCGGGGTGAACCTCAGCGAAGGCGCCTACGACAATGGGAATGGCGAAACGGAAGATGCGCGCGCCGTGCTGGGCGAACTGCGCGGGCGGTACCCCGGCTTGCCTTACGTGCTGGCGGGCTTCTCGTTCGGGTCTCGCATTGTGCTCAAGATCGGATGTCTGGCCGCGGATGCGCGCCAAGTGATCGCGGTGGGCTTTCCCACCGTGTACCAGGATCGCGGCTATCTGGCTGGCTGCGCGGTCCGCAAGACCTTCATCCAATCGACCAATGACCAGTTCGGCCCGGTGGAAGATCTGGAAGCGGTCTACGAGAAACTGAACGCTCCCAAGGAACTGCTGTGGGTGGAGGCGCAGGATCACTTCTTTGCCGGCGGGCTCGACCGCTTCGAGGAGCGCGTTGTCGAAGCAGCCACCGCCGCGCTCGCTACAGTGTCTTCATAAGTCCCGCCAGCAGCGCCGTCCGGTCAGCCATGCGGTCCACCAGAAGGCTTTCGTTTGGTGCATGCGCGCCCTCGCCCACGGCTCCCAGCCCATCCAGGGTCGGCACACCCAGCGCCGCCGTGAAGTTCCCGTCGGAGCCTCCGCCGGTCATCGACTCTTCGACTGTCACGCCCATCTCGGCCCCCAGCGCCCGCGCCGTCCGGTACAGTGCCGCAATCGCGGGCGTGCGCTCCATCGGCGGCCGGTTCAATCCACCACTGACATGGATGGAGCAGCGTTTGTCCACGGGCTCTAGCGCGCGAAAGCGCCTATCCAGAGGGGCCTCATCGCGGAGCCGCGCGATCCGGATATCGACATCCACTTCCGCCCGCGCGGCCACCACGTTCGACCTGGTGCCGCCCCGCACAACGCCCGGGTTCACGGTGAGCCCCCGCTTCAGGTCCACGAAGCCGTGGATCCGTTCAATCTGCCGGGCCAGTTCGACAATGGCGCTGGCGCCGTTCTCGAAATCGACACCGGCATGCGAAGCCTTGCCCTCGACACGCACCGTGTAACCACCCACGCCCTTCCGTGCGGTTTTCAGTTTTCCGGTAAGGCCCGTGCCGGGCTCAAGCACCAGGACCGCCGTGCTTGCGCGCGCCAGCCGCTCCGTGAGAGCTCGCGATGAATCGCTACCCACTTCCTCATCGGAATTGATTAGCAGCGCCACCTTCCGCCGCACCGCCACATCGAGATCCCGCAGGATCCGGGCCGCGAAAACAAAGAACGCAAGTCCTGCTTTCATGTCCAGCACACCGGGCCCCCACAGGCGGCCGTTGGCCTGGCGAAAGGGCATGGCGGCCAGTGTGCCCAGCGGCCATACGGTATCCGAATGCCCCAGCCCGAGCAGCCGGCCCTGCTTCCGCCGCCCCGGCAACTCGAACTCGCACAGCAGGTGTGGGCCAAAGGCCCCGCCCTTGAACGTCTTCACCGTGGCGATATCCGCCACGCGTGCAGCAAACAGATCAACGAACCGCGCCACGCCAGCGGGATGATCGCTTGGCGATTCACACTCCACGAGTTCCCTGATGAATCCGGTCAATTCCGTCTGCCGCCGCCGCGCCGATTCCAGGATTTCAAGCATCGCTTGCTATACTAGCGGCTTCATGCCCACCTTGGATATCCAGGCGATCATGGAGTACCTCCCGCACCGCTATCCGTTCCTGCTTGTGGACCGGATCACGGAGCTTGAAGAGGACCGCGTGGTCGGAATCAAGAATGTAACTATCAACGAACCTTTCTTCGCGGGTCACTTTCCCGCTTACCCGGTCATGCCCGGCGTGCTTATCGTCGAAGCCATGGCTCAGGTGGGCGGTGTGCTGGTGATGAGCAAGATTCCCGACCGCCAGAACAAGCAGGTCTTCATGGCCATCATTGAGGAGGCCAAGTTCCGCCGCCCTGTGCGCCCCGGCGATCAACTGCGCATTGAATGCAAGATCCTGCGCGGCAAGCCGACCCTGGCGAAGCTCAACGGCGTCGCCACCGTCGATGGCGTGGTGGTGGCTGAAGCCAACGTCGTCTGCCGCCTGGTGGACAAGGGCGTTCTCTAGCCGAGCATGCCCGTACACCCCACCGCACTGGTCGATCCGGAGGCGCGGGTCGCCGGCAGCGCGGAAATCGGTCCGTTTTGCGTGATTGGCCCCGAGGTCGAAATCGGTGAGCGCACGCGCCTGATGGCCAACATTTACGCCGAAGGCCCCACCACCATTGGTCCCGATAACGTTTTCTACCCATTTGCAACCGTCGGCGTCGCTTCGCAGGATAAGAAGTACCACGGCGAACGTGCCTACACGCGCATCGGCGCAGGCAATACTTTTCGCGAGTTCGTCACCATCCACCGCGGCACGGAAGGCGGAGGCGCCCTCACCGCCATTGGCGATCGCAACCTTCTCATGGCCTACACCCATGTGGCGCACGACGTCCACATCGGCAGCGACACGGTGCTCGCCAATGGCGTCACGCTGGGCGGCCATGTCACCATCGGAGATTGGGCGGTCATCGGAGCCTTTACCGGCCTCCACCAGTTCTGCCGCGTGGGCCGTCACGCCATGATCGGCGGCTACAGCGTTGTAACGCAGGACGTCATGCCGTTCACCACCACCGTGGCGCCGCGTGAGGTGAAGGTTTTTGGCGCCAATCGCACGGGACTGGAACGCCGCGGCTTCACCACCGAATCCATCGAAGCTCTGCAGACCGCCATCCGGCTGCTCACCCGCGCCGGTCTCAACACCACGCAGGCCATCGAAAAGATCGAAGCCGAACTGCCGCGCACGGAAGAGATCGAGGAACTTCTCACCTTCATCCGCGATTCCCAACGGGGCGTCATCAAGTGAAGTACGGCCTCATCGCCGGCAACGGGCGATTCCCGGTTCTGGTTCTTGAAACCGCGCGCCGGCTGGGCGACGAAGTGGTGGCCATCGGAATCAAGGAAGAGGCGCCGCCTGAAATCGAACAGCTTGCCGCGCGAACATACTGGATCTCTCTTGGCGCTCTCGGCAAGCTGATTTCCATCTTGAAGGACGAAGGCATCACGGAAGTGATGATGGCCGGGCAGGTGAAGCATGTCAGCATCTTTTCCGCCATCGCCCCCGATTGGCGTCTGGTGAAGCTGCTGGCCTCGCTCAAGCATCACAACACCGACGCGCTCATTGGCGGTGTGGCGCGCGTGCTGGAAGAAGAAGGCATTCACCTTGCCGATTCCACCCTTCTGCTGAAGCCGCTGCTTGCCACCGAAGGTGTGCTCACACGCCGCAAGCCCGATGACGACGAATCGGCCGACATTCGCTACGGCCGCCGTATCGCCAATGCTCTTTCCAGTGTTGACGTCGGCCAAAGCGTGGTGGTCGCCGCTCGGGCCTGCGTGGCGGTGGAAGCCATGGAGGGCACCGATGCCGCGCTCCGCCGCGCCGCGGGTCTTGTGAATGGCAAGCCGATGCGACTGGTGAAAGGGTCGCGCCGCCGCAAGCACTTGCTCTTCGACGTCCCCGTCGCGGGGCCGGGCACCATCCGCACCATGCAAGAAACCGGAACCACCGCCTTGGCCATCGACGCCGGCCGCACCTTACTTCTGGACAAAGACGAAATGCTGGCGCTAGCCAATCGACACAAGATCGCTGTCATCGGCCACGCGCCGGAGGAGGAGGCATGACCGTGACCCGTGTCGCCGTGGTGGGAACTGGCGCGTTCGGCCAGAATCACCTGCGCGTAGTGGCTCAGAATCCGCGCGCCACCCTGGCCGCCGTTGTGGACTCCGACGGCGCCCGCGCGGCGCAGTTCGCGGGGCAGTACAACACGCAGGCCGCCGCGCTTGCCGAACTGCCCGCGCTGTGTGACGCCGCCATCATCGCCGTGCCTACCACCGCGCATGCCGAAGTGGCGGAGCCGCTTCTGGAAGCCGGCCTTGATGTGATGATTGAAAAACCCATCGCATCCACGATTCAGGAAGCGCGCCGTCTCACGTCGCTTGCCGCCGCGCGGGGCCGTGTCCTGCAAGTGGGCCACCTGGAACGCTTCAACCCCGCCGTCACGGCGCTCGAAAAAATCGTCCGCCAGCCGCTGTTCTTTGAGGTGCACCGGCTGAGCGTATTCTCCCCGCGCAGTCTCGATGTCGACGTCGTGCTCGACCTGATGATCCACGATCTGGAGATCATTCTTGCGCTCACGGGCTGCATGCCCAGCGAGATTCGCGCGGCCGGAATTTCGATTCTCTCCAGTAAGGAAGACATTGCCAATGTCCGGCTTCAGTTCCCCAATGCCTGCGTGGCCAATCTCACCGCCAGCCGGGTCTCAACGGAGAAGGTTCGCAAGCTGCGGCTCTTCCAGCCGCACGAATACATCTCACTCGATTACAGCCGGCAGGATGTTGTACAGTTCAAGGTCACGCCGCCCATGCAGATCGGCTTCGCGCCGCAGCTTGTCACCAAAGACGAGCCGTTGAAGCTCCAGTTCGACTCCTTCCTCGATTGCATCGCCGCACGCTCCGCTCCGCGCGTTGGCGGGCCGCAGGCGTCCGCCGCGTTGGAAGTGGCCCTGGCCATCCTTGATAAGATCAAGGAGCACGCCCAGGCCGTCAATCAGGCCCTCGCCGGCCAGACCTGAGCACTCGCCGGAGTCTACGCAGCCAAGGCCTATGGAATCCGAGTCCCAACAGCCCGTCAACGGACCGGTTCCCCAGTTTCTGGTGGCCTGGGATCAGGACCCCCTCAAGCCCCGCCCCCGCCGAGCCGCGATGCTTTCGCTTCTGGCACACGCCGTGCTGGCGCTGATTCTTATCCTGTTGCCGGCCGAAGTCTGGCAGGTGAAAATCCGTCAATGGAATCCGCTGGAGGCTGCCTTGCAGCGTTCCACTCCCTTGGTTGCGCCGCGCTTCGAACTCACGCAGAAGGACCCCAACCAGGGCCGGATCAGCAAAGAGATCAACCTGCAGGCGCTCACGGCCCCGCGTATGGCCGCGCCGCCTTCGCCGCCCCCGGCTGTCAAACCTCAGGAGAACCCCACGCCGGCGCGCCCGGCCCCGCCCCAACCGCAATTCCGTCCCGCGCCGCCCCAGCCGCAGATTCTCGCCGAGCCGCCCAAGATCGAACAGGAAACCCGCCTGGCCCAAGGCCCGCCACCCACGCTGGGCAATGCCGCGCAGGGCCTCCCTGGGCCGCCGCCCCCGCCACCCAAGGAGAACCCGAAACTCACCTTTGAAACACCCGGTGCACCCAGCGGCATCCCCACGGCGCGCGGGCGAATTGCCCCGCCCAAACCCGGTCTTGAGGAGGCCATCCGCGGCGCCGCCCACGCCGCCGCCAGTTCCTCGGGAGGCGTCGTCGTTTCCGACCTCGGCGAGCAGCCTCAAGGCCTAGGCGACATCTTCCGTCAGCAGCAACAGCCGGGCCGCACGGGCAGCAGTCTGGAACTCCTCAGCGACCCTCAGGGCGTCGATTTCCGCCCCTATCTCCGCCGCATTCTGCTCATTGTCAAGCGCAACTGGATGTCTGTGATTCCTGAAAGCGCACGCTTTGGCCGCCAGGGCAAAGTGGCCATTCAGTTCGCCATCAGTCGAGATGGCCGCGTGCCAAAGCTCGTAATTGCCATGGGCAGCGGGACCGACGCGCTGGATCGGGCCGCGGTGGCCGGAATCAGCGCCTCAAACCCGTTCCCGCCACTTCCCGCTGAGTTCAAGGGCGATCAGGTCCGGCTCCAGTTTTCGTTCCTCTACAACATGCCGCAATGACCCGGGAACGCCTCAAGATCGCACTGTTCTGCTACGCAGCCCTGGCGCTGATGGCATGGCTTACGTTGCGGGGTCCGGGTGAAAGCACGCTTCGCCTGGTCACGCTGATTGCCCTGGGGGCGTTCGCGCTCAAGTCGTGGATCGCGTACCTTAAGCAGCAACAGGAAGAGAAGGCTTCAAGCCATCGCCCCGACGATGAGCGTGCCTGAACGTTACCGCGGGGCGTCCACACGGAACGGCAGCATCATCTTCCTGGTCTGTGACAGCTTTTCCACCTTCTGGAACACGTCCACGTCAAAAGCCCGCCCCACCTTGTTCCCTGCCAGATCTTCCAGCGTCACTGCTACCCGCAACTGGTGATTCCCAGCCTTCCACGCCACGTCGGGCACGAACCGCCACACGGACTCCGACTCCGTCAACTCCACACGCCCCGGTAGAGGACCGTCGCTTCCCATCACCTCAATCATCCAATCCGCCAGCGCATGGTCCACCGGTTCCCCCAAACGCACCTCAAGAGCCCCGCGCGACCCCGCCGTTGGCGCCGCAATCCGCCATGTTTTCAAATCGATCGGCGTCCGGTCCGCCGGCACCACCCGGAACGTCTTGCGAGCCTCACGGCGCAGCGGCGAACTCTTCGCGTCCTTCCACTCCCGGCTCACCACCAGGGTGTAACTCCGTCCGGCCTTTAGCGGCAGTCCCGCCTCCATGTTCGGCGTTACTTCACGCTTGATGCGCCCAGGATCGAAGAAGAGTGTGAACCGCCGCCCCTCGGAGTCCCACAACTCCTGGTCCAACTCGAGAAACGGAGCTTCCACCGCTTTTCCGCTCTCGTCCAACAGCTTAACGCGCGAATAGGCCTCGCCCCGCGACATCGGCGCCGTGAAATGCAGGTAGAACTTCAACAGGTTCTCAGGCAGCGCGTCCGCCGTGGGATAGATCCTTGCCACAGCCGTGGTCCCGCCCGGCACCACTTTCCCTGCTCGTACGGTCATTGTGGCTGCGCCTTCGTCCCATTCCACGCGATAAGCGATACCCGGTTCGAACGGAAAGCGCGGCGTGAAGACAATGGCATCGCCCTCACCCGCGTACGATCCCCCAACCGCCGGCGCCTCGGCCCCCGCCTCCGCCACGAACACCCGCACCAGCTCGTCCGCCGGCCTTGTCCGGAGTGCCTCCGCCACCAGCTTGCCGCGCACACGAATCACTCCGCCCGCGCGGTCCAGCGCAACGGCGAGATCTGCCTGCTGCGCGGTAGCAGCCCCGACGACAAGAGCCACCGCCATCCACAACCGTGTCACGGCCGCGGCCTACGGGAACTCCACCGTCTTCAGATCCAGCGAGCCGTCCTCGCCGCGCACCAGCATCGACACCGTCTTCGTGTCGAAACCGTCGATCTGCTCAACGCCCTTCCACGCCGCGACGGTCTCATACGGCACGCCCGTCACATCCGTCTGCGCAGTGATGCCTTTATAGCTGTCAAGTCCGTTGGCCGGCAGCTTCATCACGCCGCGGCTTGAGTTGTTCATCAGGATGAACGGTTTGCCGCCCTTGGAATACGACACCATGTCGAGCGGCCGGTTGCGATTTCCCAACTCCGCAATCGTGACCCCCTTCACCTTCGCGCCCGGCTGCAAGGCCGAGATCGGGAACTTCACCAGTGGCGTGCACGTGTAGGCCGCCAGCAGATGCTGCTCCCCGGCGATCTTGTACGGCAGGAACGTTCGCACCGGCGAGTTTGTCTCAAACCGTCCGTGTGCCCCGTGGAAAATCTCGACGCTCGATCCGTTGTCCGCGGTCTGGAACGGGAACGGGATTGCACGCAGATTCGATGAAAACTCCTCGTTCGAGAGTCCAGCCACCAGCACGCGGCCGTCCACCCAGCCGATGTCCGTGATCGCTTCCGTGCGCAGGCTCTGCCCGCGGCGATCCTTGGCGTCTACGGCCGCCGCGTTTGGCAGACTCACCGCCGAATGCTTCACATTATCCAATGCCACCTCAGTGAGTGTGCCCTTGGTGTCCACCTTCACGATTACCGCCGCGGCGTCCGGTCCCCGTCCACGCGACACTGCCAGATAGATATTGCGCGACAGCGGATTCACCGCCATGTCATTGACCAGGATCTGGTCTGGAGCCGTGCCCAGCAGTCCGGCCACCTTCGCTGCCACGCCCTTCAACTCCACGCCAGCGGCGCTCGACGCCTTCCGGTCGCCCGTGTCAATCGCCACCACCTGGGCGCCCATCGAGTCGCCCACAAACAGGATGCCCTCGGGCCCGAACGCGAGCACCGAAGCGGACTTCAACGCCGGTTTGCCGGCCTTCAAACTATCCGTCAGATTGGCCGCCATCGCGGCTGAGGCCGCAAGGCAAAGTGTGAACAGGAAACGTGTCATCAGCTACTCCTTCTTGAACCTTCGGGTCCGGCCGCGCCGGGCCGGTCACTTCTTCTTCTGCGCATTCGCGCGCGCCGTCGAGGGCGGAACCAGCCCCCGGGTGCGCATGTAGCCCACCATGTTGCCATAGTGTTCGTTGAGACTGGACACCAGGTTCACCATCGCCGTCACCGGCACGGCCTTCCGGTCTCCAATCTGGACAGGGGTCAAAGCTCTCTCGTCCGTCATGCCCTTCAATGCTTCATCGCAGTATGCAAACGCCTCAAGAATGGTTCGTTGAAGCGTTGCCTTGTCGGTAGCCCCGTGTTTGATCTTGTCCTTGGGAGCCGCGTGGCCCTGAATCACTGAGCATTGGTTGTAGGCAAGCATCACGTTGTGCTCCACCCATTCGCCAAAGGTTCTCTGCGCCGGCGTCAGACGGAACGCGTAATCTTCCGCTTTGACGATTTCCGCGCTCTCGATGATGTTCTGCTTCATGGGCGTGTAGCGGGCCATCACCACTTGCGTGACGGGTCCCTGAGCAAGAGCCGGCAGACCTGGGGCCAGTAACGCGGCCAGGGCCGGTACGGAGATTCGCATGCCAGCATTGTACACCCTCCGTGCCGTGGACCCAGATGCGTGGTACGTGGCGCGAAGGGACTGAGGGCGTCTAGTCTAGACGTCGCAAATCTTGACGCCTTGGGCGAGCGAGGCGAACTTGTCTTCCCGGGCGGGGATGAATTCCTGACCGACGAAGCCTTTGTAGCCGGTTTCGACGATGGCCTTCATGATGGCGGGGTAGTGGAGTTCCTGGGTCTCGTCGATTTCGTGACGGCCGGGGACGCCTCCGGTGTGGTAGTGGGCGATGTAGGCGTGGTACTTCTTGATGGTCGCGATGACGTCGCCCTCCATGATCTGCATGTGGTAGATGTCGTAGAGCAGTTTGAAGTTTTCAGAGCCGACACGGCGGCAGAGCTCGACGCCCCATTCGGTCTTGTCGCACTGGTAGTCCTTGTGGTTGACCTTGGAGTTGAGAAGCTCCATGACCAGCGTCACCTTGTTCTTCTCGCAGGCGGACATGAGCCGCTTGACGCCCTGGGCGCAGTTTTCGATGCCCTTGTCGTCGGCGAGGCCGTCACGATTGCCGGAAAAGCAGATGACGTTCTTGAGGCCGGCCGCGGCGGCCTTGGGGATGTAGTCCTCGTAGGCGGCGACAAGTTTGTCGTGGTGTTCCACGCGGTTGAATGCCTTGGGGATGCCGCCCAGGCCGTCGACGGTGGGATTGGTTGCCATGGCGCAGGTAATGCCGTGTTTGGCGACGGTTGGCCAGTCCGCGGGGCCCAGCAGTTCGATGCTCGAAAGTCCGAACTTCTTGCCGGCTTCGCACAGCTCGTCGAGTGGCACGCGGGGGTAGCACCACTTGCACACAGAGTGGTTCACGTTGCCTTTGCTGGCCGTGTCGGCGGCGTGGAGCCGCTGGGCGAGTGAGGCCGCAAGGCCGGCGGCGGTGGAAAGAAGGGCGGAACGGCGTGATGGAGTCATGACGGCTGAGATTCAGTGTAGCCTTTTGCGACCTCACTCGCCGCGCAGCAGCGGCAGCGGGGGGCGCGTGGCGGCGCGCCAGCCGGGCAGGGCGCTGGCGGCGGCGCCGAGAGCCGCGATGACGAGACCGGCGCCGAGGTAGGTTGCCGGGTCCTGGCTGCTCACACCGTAAAGAAGGGAGGTGAGGAGACGGGCCAGGAACAGAGCGGCGATGACACCGGCGCCCAAGCCCACGAGAACGGGGACCATGGCTTCGCGGACGATCATGCGAACCGCCTGGCCGGTGCCGGCCCCGAGGGCGACTCGCACGGCCAACTCGTGCGCACGGACCGCTGAGGTATAGGCCACGATGGCGTAAACGCCGATGGCGGCGAGCGAGACGGTCAGGGCGCCCAACACGACGAGGATCCAGGCCGAGAATCTGGGCCGCCAGAGGGAGTTTTCAATGACGTCTTCGAGCGTTTCCACTTTGACGATGGGTTGGGTGGGGTCAATGGCCCAGACCTGGTTCTTAAGAGCTGCGGCGAGGGGCCTGGGGTCGCCCGCGGCGCGCACGACGAGGGTGGACATGAAGGTGGTGAAAATGTACTGCCGATAGGGGATGTAGACTTCGCCAGTGGGCTGAAGCTCATAGCTGGATTGGGGCGTGTCGCGGACGACGCCGACGACGGTAGGCCCCGAGGCTTGGGGTGTTGGGGCGAGCTTTTGGCCGAGCGGATTCAGGCCGGGAAAGAGTTGGTTGCCGAGGCGCTGGTTGATGATGGCGACGGCGGGCGACGATGCCTGGTCGGCTTCGGTGAAGTCGCGGCCCGCCAGCAGGGGAATGCCCATGACTTCAAAGTAGCGGGGGCTGATGGTGCGTGCGGACAGAGCCTGGTTTCTCAGGCTGCCCGGGAGGTCGAATAGGAGTGAACTGTTGATGCCGGAAAGCGGCAGGTTGTTGACGATGGCCGCGGCGGCGACGCCGGGCACGATGCCGGCGCGTTCGAGGATCTCGCGGTAGTAGGCAATCTGCCGGGGGCGGGTGTCGTACTTGCCGGTAGGCCGCGGTTGAGTGAAGGTGCCGACGGGGACTCGGAGCGTCAGTACGTGCTGCGGCCGCAAGCCGCTGTCGTGGTGGCGCAGTTGGAGGAGGCTGCGCACCATCAGACCGGAGCCGGTGAGCAGGAGGAAGGCCAGCCCCGCTTCGACGGCAATGAGCACGCGGAACGGGCGGGATGACCGGCGAACGCCGGCGCCCGCTGACGTGCCGCGCAGGAGTGATTCCAGGCCGGTGCGCGCCACCGCGAGCACGGGCGCCAAGCTGCACAGAACGGCCACCAAAAGGCAGACGGCGGTGGTGAAGGCCAACACGCGGCCGTTCAAGCCGGCGCGCCCCAGGTGGGGCAGCGCGATGGGGAGCGCGGCCAGACGCGAAGTGAGGATTTCCACCCCGAGGTGCCCCAGGGCAAGGCCGGCCACGGCGCCGGGCAAGGCCAAGGCCAGGCTTTCGGCAAGGCACTGCCAGGCGATTCGTCCTGGTCCGGCTCCGAGCGAACCGTGGATGGCGATTTCGCGCCGGCGTTCGAGGGCTCGGCCGAGGAGCAGGCCACTTACGTTGGCGCAGGCGGCCAGGAGCACGAGGCCGGCCGCAGCCATGACGAAGATGAGCGTCAGGCGGTACTTCTCTTCGGGCATTTCGCTCCAGGGAGTGACGGCGAAGCGGACCGGGCCGCGGCTGGCGGGTTGGTCCTGTTGGATCTGGCGGGCGGTAGCCTGGAGTGCGCTGGCGGCTTGCGCGGGCGAGATGTCCGGGCGGAGGCGGGCGGCCACCTGAAGCCAGGGGCTGGTGGGCGTGAGGTGCGCGGGCATCCAGAGTTCGGCCTCGGGATAGCGGAACTCGAAGTCCGGCTCCATGATGCCGGCGGCGGTGACGGCTTCCCCGGAGATGGTGATGGCGCGGCCGAGAATGGCCGGGTCCGCGTGGAAGCGCCGGCGCCAGAGACGGTCACTGAGGACGGCGACGGGCGCGGCGCCCGGGTGGTCATCCGAATGGGTGAGTGTGCGGCCGAGGCGAGCGGGAACGCCGAGCAGGGGGAGGAGGCCACGGGACCGGACAGCGATGACCTGCTCCGGTTCGCCGCCGCCGGTGAGGGTGACGGTATCGCGGAGGAAGGGGACGATCTGCTGGAAAACATTGGTCCGGGTTTCGAGGTGCTGGAAGTATGTTGCCGGGATGGGTGAGGGGGCGCTGGCTCCGGTTGTCTGTTCGATGCGCACAAGACGGGAGGCATCGGCGTAGGGCAAGGGGCGCAGGAGGACGGCATCGAGGAGGCTGAAGACGGCTGTTGTGGCGCCGATGCCCACGGCGAGAATCAGGATGGTGGCCACGGCGAAGAAACGGGACCTGTTGAGTTGGCGGAGGGACCGCGTTAGACCTTGCAGCATGTTGGCGCCTTGAGGGTTTGACACCGGTGGCGACGGGTTTGCTCCCCGCGTTTCGTGATCAGGCCTGCACGAATTCGTTGTGACCGACGACGAGGAGCAGAATGTTGCCCTCCGCAGTGTGGATCGTGGGGTGGGTGGTTTCCTTGCCGGCGACGACGAAATCGCCTTTCCGGTAGACAACTTCGCCGAAACGGATATCGCCTTCGATCACCAGGCACTGCTCGTTGTGGTGGTGATGCGAGGGATAGGAGGCACCGGGGGCCATACGCAGCAGCACGGTGCTCAGCCCGGTGGAGCGGTCCTTGTAGAGGAACCGGACATCGACGCCGGGCAGGCCGGTGTCGGACCATTCGCCGTCAAAGCGGCGGACATCGGCGACGGGCTTGAGGTTTTCGAAATCAGCCACCTGGGTCATGAGGCGGGCCCGCAGCGAGGGCGCCGGGGGCACGGGGACGACGGTGTCGGCGAGAAGAGAGGCGGTTTCAGTGAATTCCGCGATCAGGGCGGGGGGCGCGGAGGCGGTATCGGCTGGTGTCGCGAGCCGGAGGGCAGCCATGGCGGCGCTCTCTTCCCACGCTTCCAACAACTGGCGGTCTGTACTGTGATCGCTCATTGCTTCAAGGGTTCTCCCAGGGTCTGACGCATGCGGCGGAGCCCCGCGCGCACGCGTGTCTTAATGGTGCCGAGCGGCTGCCCGAGGCGCCCGGCGAGTTCGGTATGGCTGAGGCCGCTGAAGAATGCCAGGCGGACGGCCTGCTGTTGTTCCGGCGGAAGAGCGGCCAGGGCCTGTGTGACGCGGCGGCGCCAGAGGGCGGAGTCCGTTTCCTGTTCGGGGGATGGGGCGGCGGAAACCGGGTCAATGGAACCGTCTTCCGTTTCGAGGGGGAGGGCCGGATTCCGGTTCTTCCGCATCTTGTCGATGGCGATGGTCCGGGTCATGGTGAGGAGCCAGCCCTGCACGGAGCCGCGCTCCGGCACATACGACGCGGCATTGCGCCAGGCTTTCATGAAGACGTCGGTGACCACTTCTTCGGCGTCTTCGCCCTTTTCAAGCATTCGCAATGCCAGGCCGTGGACCAGCGGAGCCGTGGCGTCGTAGAGGCCGCCAAGCGCTTCCTGCCCGCCGCGAGCCATTTCCGCCACCAGCGGCAGAAGCGCGTCATCCCGCCGGCCGATATAGGGGCGCGGCGGGGACGTGGCTGACCGTGTCGCGGTGCTGGGGTGTGTGGACATCTCTGTCTGGTTCCCCGGTCTGGCGTCACCGGGAAACAGCCTTCTTCTCAGGATAGTGGAAACCAGGGTTGGACGACGGCCCACGGCTGGAAGGATGAACCCCATTTCAATCCTATTACGCGCGGAGCAGGGGTTCCAGATCTTCCTATTCTGGCCGGTAGGCGACATAGGCGAACCGGCGGGAATCGGGGGCCCAGGAGTTGACGTTCATCGTTCCCTGGCCGCCGAAGAATTCGGTTAGGGTTTCGATTTTGGCGTTGCCGCGCTTGCGTCCGGGCGCCGGAATCATTCGCAGGCGCATACCGGGCATGCGGCCGCCGTGGCCGGGTGTTCCGGGCGGGAAGGACAGGAAGATCATGTGGCGGCCGTTGGGTGAGAAGTGGGGAAACCAGTCCTCCCATTCGTCGCTGGTGATCTGTTCGGCGAGGCGATCAGCGGGGCCGGCGCCGGAGGGGGGCATGCGCCAGATGTTCCAGGCACCGCCGCGGTTGGAGTTGAAGTAGATCCAGCGGCCATCGGGGGTGTATTCAGGGCCGTCGTCATAGGCTCCGGCGGAGGTGAGACGCTGCTCGTCGCCGCCGTCGACAGAGACGCGGAAGAGTTCGTACTTGCCTTGGCGCTGGCCGACAAAGGCGAGCCAGCGGCCGTCGGGAGACCAACCGTGGAAGTAGCTGGGAGCGATTGGAGTGAGAAGTTCGGCTTGGGCTCCAGAGGACTGAGCGACATAGACCTGGGACTGGCGGGAGGCGGGACTGGAGGCCGAGAAGGCGAGGAGGGCGCCGTTGGGCGAGAGGTCGTGATCGTTGTTGCAGCGGAGACCTTCGCCTACCGGAATCTGTTCGAGCTTGGGCGGCCCCTCGAGCGGGAGACGGTAGAGGTTGCCACCGGTGTTGACGAGCAGAAAGCGGCCGTCGCGGGACCAGTTGGGGGCTTCGGCGATACCGCTTTGTCCGTAGATGGTTCGGGAGGTGCGGGATTTGAGGTCGAAGATGGCGACGGTGCTGTGGAATCGCTGGGTGGTCTGGGCGAGGGCGGCGGGGAGACTGGCGAGGAGGGCTCGCCGGGTGAGGCTGCGTGGGTGTTGATGCACTAGAGCGGAGTGTACATCACGGACCTACCGATTCGGGAGGGCGCTGGAGGCCTGGTTGGGTTGCCAGAGGGTCTCTTCGGCTCCCAGGGCATGGGTGGCCCAGCGGCTCCAGGCGAAGAGGGCGTCGCTCAGGCGGTTCAAGTAGTGGAGGCATTCAGCAAGAACTTCTTCTTCGCGACTGAGGCGGACAAGGACCCGCTCGGCCCTTCGGCAGACGGTGCGGGCGACGTGAAGTTCGGCGTTGATCCGGCAGCCACCGGCGAGGGTGAAGGAGCGGAGGGCTGGTAGGCCGTCGAGCATGGTGTCGATTTCGTGCTCCAGTTGGGCGATGTCGGCTTCGGTGACCCTGGGCTGTTTGGGGTGGATCTTGCCGGGCTCATGGGCGAGGATGGAGCCGAGGTTGAAGAGCTCATGCTGGACGCGCAGGAGGATGGCGGCGAGCGGGGCGAGAGCGGGGCTGGCGTCACAGGTAGTGCGGGCGGTGCCGGTGACGGCCATCAACTCATCGACGGTGCCGTAGGCTTCGATGCGGAGCGACTCCTTGGGGAGGCGCAGGCCGCCTGCGAGGGCGGTCTCACCACCATCGCCCCGCCGCGTGTAGATGCGGCTGAGCGTGATGCGGGGTTGGTTGAATTTTTCTTCAGGCAAGGGACTTTACCATTGGGTGCCTTACGCCACAGGAGTCTAACGCCCGGAGTCGGAGTCTAACGATAGTTGCGCTGGAGTTTCTCAAGCGCATCCGAGCCCGGGCACAGTTTTTCGTAGGGCAGATTGAACAGGGACTCTTCCGGCGAATTGTTCATGACGTGCATGTCACGGGTTTCGGGGTCGCGGAACAGCAGCCCCGTGGGTACGACGCCGCGCTGCTGGCACTCCTGGAGGTAGGTGTAGACCTTTTCCCGGGACTGAGGATCGTAGCCTTCGGGGGTGGAGGTGAATCGGACAGTGCCGCCGTCGTGCATGCGGACGGGTGTTTCGCCGGCCGGGGTGATGGTGGCGACGATCTCATCCTCTTCGGGCACGAAGTCCACCTCGGTAGCATGGAACAGGCGTTGGCGGGAGTAAAGATAGCTCTTCGTCGATCCTTCGTGATCGTTGAAGGTGACGCAGGGTGAGATGACATCGATGAGGGCGAAGCCGGGGTGGGAGAGGCCGGCTTTGAGGAGCGGAACGAGTTGTTCCTTGTCGCCGGAGAAGGCGCGGGCGGCGAAGGTGACACCGAGGCTCATGGCGAGGGTGACGGGGTCGATGGGCGACATCTGGTTGGGGTCGCCTTTCTTGGGCTTTGAGCCGACATCGGCGGAGGCGGAGAACTGTCCCTTGGTCAACCCGTAGACGCCGTTGTTTTCGATGACGTAGAGCATGTTGAGGTTGCGGCGGATGGCGTGGGAGAGTTGGCCGAGTCCGATGGAGAGGGAGTCGCCGTCGCCGGAGACGCCGATATAGACGAGATTGCGGTTGGCCGCGTTGGCGCCGGAGGCGATGGCGGGCATGCGTCCGTGGGCGCTGTTGAACCCGTGGGCGCCGCTGACGAAGTAAGTGGGTGTCTTGGATGAGCAGCCGATACCGCTCAGCTTGGCGATCATATGCGGCTCAACGGAGAGTTCCCAGAAGGCCCTGGTAATGGCCGCGGTGATGGAGTCATGCCCACAGCCGGCGCAGAGCGTGGACATGCTTCCTTCGTAATCGCGAACGGTCAACCCGAGTTTGTTGGCGGGCAGGCTCGGGTGCTTGGCTACAGGTTTGACGATGGACGGCACTGGAAACTAGTCTCCCAACTCTTTGAGAACGGCATGGACGACGTGGCGGGCGCTGAGCGGGAATCCGCCGTAGAAGCGGAGTGACCGCAGTTTATCCTTGGGCACGGCGGTTTCGATGGTGAACAGCGAGTTCAACTGGCCGTCGCGGTTCTGTTCGACGACGAAACAGAGGTCGTGTTCCAGGAGGAACTGTTCGACCGGCTGATCGAAGGGGAAGCCGCGGACACGCATGTAGTCCATGGGGACGCCGCGAACGGCCAGGGTGTCGAGCGCTTCGCGGGCGGCGAGATCGCAGCCGCCGACGGTGACCAGGCCGAAACGGGCGCCGGGGCGGCGTTCGATGACCGGCGCAGGTACGAAGCGGGCGGCGGACTGATGTTTCTTGAGGAGCCGGTCGACGACTTCCTGATACTCGTCGGGGATCTCGGTGTAGCCACCGAACTTGTTATGGCCGGAGCCGCGCGTGAAGAATGCCCCCTTGGCGTGGACGCCCGGGAGGGTGCGCGGCGGGACGTTGTTTTCATCCTCGTCGGAGTAGCGATGAAAACTGGGGAGCTTTTCGAGTTCTTCGGCCGTGAGGACGCGGCCGCGGCTGGGGCGGTAGGAGTCATCCCAAGTGAGCTTGGGGACGACCCAGTCGTTCATGCCGATGTCGAGATCGCTGAGCATGATGACGGGGGTCTGGAACTGTTCAGCGAGGTCAAAGGACCGGACGGCGAACTCGAAGCATTCGCGAGGGTTAGCGGGGAGCAGGAGGATGTGCTTGGTGTCGCCGTGGGAGGCATAGGCGCATTCGAAGAGGTCGCCTTGCTGGGTACGGGTGGGCATGCCGGTGGAGGGCCCAACGCGCTGCACATCGACGAGGACCGCGGGAATTTCGGCGTAGTAGGCAAGGCCGAGGAGCTCGTTCATGAGCGAGACGCCGGGGCCGGAGGTAGAGGTGAAAGAACGGGCGCCGGCCCATGAGGCGCCGATGACCATGCCGATGGCGGCAAGTTCGTCTTCGGCCTGGAGGATCATGAAGTTGCTGCGGCCGGTCTCCGGGTCGCGACGGTAGCGCTTGCAGAGGTCGGTGAACTCGTCCATGACGCTGGTGGCCGGAGTGATGGGATACCAGGCGGCGACGGTGGCGCCGGCGTAAAGGCAGCCGAGGGCTGTGGCGGCGTTACCGGTCATGAGGACGGAGTCCTGGTTGCCGTCCATTTTCTCGAGGCGGAAGGGGAGCGGGCAGGCGTAATGGGCTTTTGCGTAGTCGTAGCCCATGCGAATGGCCTTGCTGTTCGATTCGCGGAGGGCCGGCTTCTTGGCGAACTTTTCCGCGAGCATGCCTTCAACGACATCGATATCGATGTCGAGGAGGGCAACGAGGGAGCCGGCGTAGACGATGTTCTTCATCAGGATGCGCTCACGGGAGCCGGTGAAAGCTTCGTTGCACATTTTGGCGTAGGGGACGCCAATGAAAGTGATGTCTTCGCGCCGCAGGGCGGGGGCGAGCGGCCAGGAGGAGTCATGGAGGAGGAATCCGCCGGGACGTACTTCCCGCACGTCGCGATCATAGGTCTGGGCGTTCATGGCGACGACAAGGTCGTAATCGAGAGCGCGTGCGGTGTAGCCTTCCTTGTTGACACGGATCTCATACCAGGTGGGGAGCCCCTGGATGTTCGACGGAAAAAGATTCTTGCCCGAAACGGGAATGCCCATGCGAAAGATGGACTGCATGAGCAGTCCGTTAGCGCTAGCCGAGCCGGTGCCGTTGACGTTCGCCAGTTTGATGGCGAAGTCGTTTACGCGTGGGAGTAAGACGTTGTGCATGCCTCTCCTCCCGCCAGCGGCGTCAATAGTTCAAACTTTTGCATATCCCACGCCGAGGTGGGGCATCGTTCGGCGCACAGTCCGCAGTGGACGCAGACATCTTCATCCTTCAACATGAGTCTCTTGGTGTGGGGCAGGGGTTCGGAGGCGTAGAGGGCCTGATCGGTGTTCGTGGCGGGCGCGGACAGGCGGCCGCGCACTTCGGCCTCTTCGCCATCGCGGCCGATGGTGAGGCACTGGACGGGACAGATGTCGATGCAGGCGTCGCATTCGATGCACTTCTTGGCCGTGAATACGGTCTGCACGTCGCAGTTGAGGCAGCGTTGCACTTCGCGGGCGGTCTGTTCGGCGCTGAAGCCCAGTTCCACTTCGACGTTCATGCGCTTGAAGCGCTCTTCGAGGTCGACGTGAACCATTTTCTGGCGCTGCGAGGGATTGAAGTCGTTGTGATAGCTCCACTCGCTGAGCCCCATCTTGAGGCTGACGAGGTTCTGGCCCTGCGGCGGCCGGTCGGCGACGGGGATGCCCTGGCAGTGATTGTGAATTGAAATGGCGGCCTGATGGCCATGTTCGACGGCCCAGATGATGTTCTTGGGGCCGAAAGCGGCATCGCCGCCGAAGAAGACGTGGGGCAGCGTGGATTGGAAGGTCTTCTCGTCGACCTTGGGCATATCCCATTTGCCGAATTCGATTCCGATGCCGCGTTCAATCCAGGGGAAGGCGTTATCCTGACCGATGGCGAGGATGACATCGTCGCACGGGATGATGATGCTGTCGAGGACCTTGGAGCGTTCGGCTTTGGCATCCCATTCCAGGCGTTCGAACTCCATGCCGGTGAGTTTGCCGTTTTCGATGACGAACCGCTTTGGGGCATGGTTGATGAGGATTTCGATGCCTTCCTCTTCAGCGTCCTCGAGTTCCCAGGGCGACGCCTTGAAAAACTGGCGGGGGCGGCGGGCCATCACCTTGATATCCTTGCCCCCCAGGCGGCGGGAGGAGCGGCAGCAGTCCATGGCTGTGTTGCCGACACCGATGATGAGCACGCGTTCGCCGATGGATTCGACGTGGCCGAAAGCGATGGATTCGAGCCAATCGATGCCGATGTGGATGCGATCGGTTTCGTGGCGGCCGGGGATTTCGAGGTCCTTGCCGCGGGGGGCGCCGGTGCCAACAAAGATGGCGTCGAAGCCGAGGCCGAGCAGTTCCTTCATGCTGCGAATGGGCGAGTTGTAGAAGATGTCGACGCCATCCATGCCGAGGATCATGCCGGTTTCATCCGCGAGCACGCTTTCGGGCAGACGGAACGACGGGATGTTGGTGCGCATGAGCCCGCCGGGTTTGTTCTGCTTCTCGAAGATGGTGATGTGGTAGCCGAGGGGGGCAAGATCATTGGCGACGGTGAGGGAGGCGGGGCCGGCGCCGATGAGTGCGATGCGCTTGCCGTTGGTGCCGCCCGCGCCTTTGGGGATCTGGTCCGACACGTCGTCGCGCAGGTCGGCGGCCACGCGTTTGAGGCGGCAGATGGCGACGGGTTTGCCGTCGAGGCGTCCGCGGCGGCAAGCGGGTTCACAGGGGCGGTCGCAGGTGCGGCCGAGGATCCCCGGGAAGACGTTCGACTGGCGGTTCAACAAATAGGCCTCGGTGTAACGGCCAAGGGCAATCAGGCGGATGTATTCCGGAACGTTGGTATGTGCCGGACACCCCCACTGGCAATCGACTACTTTATGAAAGTAGTCCGGGTTGCCGATATCGGTGGGTTTCAACGTGTCCCTCCTCAAAACATCGCCGGGGCTATGGCAGACCCCGGCTTGGACCCATTGTACAAGACCCGGGGTGCGTCAGTCCTGAGGTCGGCGCCTGGGATCAGGCGTTCTTGAGGAGTTGCCGGGCTTCGGTGAGGACCTTCGAATCGGGGTCCGAGGGGGACTTCATGTAGTAGAGCATTCCGGCGGCGAGATGAGGCTGGAATGCCGTTGCTGCGAGGGGCACATCCTCAATCAGGGCGGCGAGGTACTTGTAATAGTGCACTTCATCGCCTTTGGCGAGGACATGGCGGATGGCGGCGTTGACGAGATCGCGCCGTTCGGCGGCGAGGATGTGGGAGGCGGCCTGATCGGGCGAGGCGGCGAGCGCGGCGAAGGCCGCGTCGACTGAGGGCTGGGCGCCGGGTCGGATGGCGGTGATGGGGAAGGGCCGGAGGTCCTTTTCGCGCGACTCGCTCCAAACGCGGAACTGCGCGCTCCAGCCGGCGGCCTGGAGGAGCAGGAGAAGGCGGGTGCGGGGATCCACGGCGGCGTGGTAGCCATGGCGGAGGCCGTTCATGGCGGTGACGGCATGGATGCCTGCGATGACCGACGCCCCCCGGGTGCGCATGGCGAGTTCGACGGCAGAGAGGTGCACCGCGTCCCAGGCGGCGCCCGCGGGGACGCCTTTCTCGAGGGCGGAGGCGACGGCCTGGCTGGAGGCATCCGGGGAGCCGGTTCGGAGGGCAGCGAGGAGTTCGCGCGAGGCTTCCGGGTTGTGTGCGGCGGAGGCCCAGGCGGGCTTGAGGCGCGGGTAGATGTCCATCAGGCGGCCGATGTTGGTGTGATAGCACTGATCGAGCCAGGCGTAGCCGTTGACGGTCTGGTCCTTGCCGAAGTCAAGGAGTGCGAGAACGAGAGAGCGCACGACTGGTTCCGCGTGGCGCCAGCCGATGGTTTGGAGCGTGCGGTGGGCGTTGGCGGTGTAGATAGCCTTGTGGCCGATGTTCCGGTAATCACGGGCGCCAAACTGCCAGAGAAGTCCGAAGACATCCTCGGGGGAGCGGTGGCGAACTAGGGACACGGCGGCGCGTTCGGCGCGTTCCATGTCCCAGGTGTCCATGGCGGCTGCGAGTTCGGATTCGGCGCGTCCGGCGGCGGGGATCGCGCCGCTGAGAGTGGTCATGGTGTAGTCGCCGGCTTTCTGCTTGAGGTCCCGGTCCTGTGCGCCCTTGAAGTTATCGAGGGCATAGAACAGGGGGAGGAGACGGTCTTCGGGTGCGGCTTCGAGGCCGAGCAGGTGAGCCGAGTGAATGACGAAGACGCAGTGAAGAGAGAACCCCGGGGGCCTGGGGTTGACGTTGCGGATGCCGGCGAGAAAGAGAGCGCCAAGAAACTGGCGGTACGAGACGCCCTTGCGGAGGAGAGATGCGGCCATGGCTGCGGAACGGTCGCGGGGAGTGTCTTCAATGAGGCGGACGAGGGGTTCCATTTCCGATGAGAAACGGACGATATCGGGGCTGACGGCGGCGGCCGCGCGGGGCACGGCTAAAGGAGAGGCGGCGGCCAGGCCCAGGACGGTCCGCCTGGAGAAACGGCTGGAGTGCGGAGTTGAATTGGACATGGTGAGGGAAGCATAGCAAGTCCGGGCGGCGAGTGAAAGTAAAATCCTGACATCTGACGAAGCTTTCTCATCGTGGCCAAACCGGCGTCGCGATGGGAGTTGGCACGCGTCAGGCGTAGGGCCGGAACCGCCGGAGAGCCGCTTGAGCCGGGAGCACAGAGGAGAACCAAGACGACTTGAACTTGACGTTCTGATCGTTGATAACTCGGCCGCGATTCGGAAGATCCTGCATCGGGTGCCATCTGGGTGAGGGAAAGCTTGGCATGTAACTCGGCTATGTGGCTGAGGACTGACTCGTGGCGTAATCGGGAGAAGTTTGCTCGTGAATGTTATCAAGGTTCTGATTGTTGACGATTTCGCGATTCTCCGCCGCGCGATCGCCGACTCGCTTCAGTGCGACCCCGGCATGGAAGTGGTGGCCGGTGCACCGGACCCCAGGCAACTACCACATGCAGCTTCGCCGAATGGAAGCCCGTTGCCGCATCCAACTGGATCAGGGTCGCATGGTGTGTTTCCAGCGTCCGGCCGTCGACGTGATGTTCGGGTCATTCGCCGAGGCAGCGGGCCGCCACACGATTGCCGCGCCTCTCACCGGTATGGGCGCCGATGGCGCGCGGGGAATGAACGTGCTGCTCGAGCGGAGTGCGCACACCATCGCTCAGGACGAGCTTTCCTGCGTGGTCTACGGCATGCCGCGGGAGGCGGTGAGGCTGGGTGCAGCCGAGAAGATCGCGCCGCTGAAGGACACCGCTCGCAAGATGTTGATGGCCGCCCAGCACCGATCCCGGCAACTGGTTAGCGCTTAGGCGCCCCGCCACATCCGCGCAGGCCTTCTGCCGACACACGGGCGGCAATTTCACGGAGTGCCGCGATGAACTCCCGGCTATCGCCGTTTGGGGCCGGGCGATTTGCATCCACTCCGTCGAACGTAAAGGTCTCCAGGTCCGTGAAGGATTGGAAGTCCACGCCATACGCCTCGTTGAACCGTGTGATCGTGTAGCCGTAGCGGTCTTTCAGGAAACCGACGTAGGCCTGCTTGCCATCGGTTGACGCGCCCAGTTTCTGGAAATGGCGTACCCACGCCGGGCCGATCGAATCCGCGTCCACGGCCTGGCAAGCCCTGCGGACTTGCTCCCGCACCGCGGTGCGGGCGGTTTCGGAATAGAGATCCACCGGCTCGATCCTCAGCGACAGTAGCAGGAGCAGCGCCCACATGGCCAACTATTCTACAAACGCGGTGGGCGGGCGCACTGGGAGCCCTTCGATCCCGAGGCGCCGGGAGAACTCGCCGATGGCTTCCTGCTGGCGTGGGCCAAGCTCGTAGCGGATGTGCTGGCAAAGATACTGGCGTTCGGCTTCGTTCGCCGCCAGGGCATGGCGCGCCGCTACGCCTGCCCGGCCCGCCTCCCGCAGGAGGCGCGCCGTTTCAGGTGGCGCGTCGTGGCGTAGAGCCCAGACGGCGAAGACGAAAGGCAGTCCGGTCCAACGTTTCCACTCTTCGCCCAGATCGAAGTATCGCCAGTGGGGGTGGTTTTCACGGAATCGCAGTGCCTGGTCGCCAATCCAGAGCTGGGCGTTGGCCGGTTCACCTTGTGAGACATAATCCGGACGGAGCCCGGCCTGCTGGTGCAGCAGGACTCGCAGGAGTTGGACGGAGGTCCTGGATGCGGCGTCGAGCGCTACTCTGCACACCTCGGCGAGCGGTGTTTCATGGGCCAGGAATACGCTGTGCACCGGGCCGTCGCAGCCCACGCAGTAGCCATTGAGCACCTGGTAGGCGTCGTGTTCGAGGACCTCAACCACCGGGACCAGGGCGGCGTCGAGTTCGCCCGCTCGCAGCATGGCGCTGAGTTGCACCGGATGCGCCAGGTGCACTTCGCCCGGCAGTGCGTCAATCAACGGCCGCGCATTGAGATAAGGAACCGACCCGATCCGGGCCCCGCCTGTCATCAAGCCGTCACCAACTCCGGCATGCGGGCGTAGAAGGTATCGCGGCGGCGGGGCGTGCGGCCGGCCTGCCGGATGGCGCCTTCCAGGGTCTCGACGGTCTGTTGCTGGGGTGTCTGGGAGCCGGCCATGTGGAAGATGTACTCGCGGAAGATGGTTCCATGCAGATCATCGACGCCGAAGTTCAAGGCGATCTGCGCCAGCGGCAGCCCCAGGCTTATCCAGTAACCGGTCAGGTGGCCGAAGTTGTCGAGATAGATTCGCGAAACGGCCAGTGTTCGCAACTCGTCGTAGGCCGTGGCCCGCCCCAGGTGCGAGAGGGCGTTGTTCCTGGGCTCGAACGCATAGGGAATGAACGACGTGAAGCCGCCCGTCTCATCCTGCAGGCGGCGCAACTGGTCCAGGTGATCGACGCGATGGCCGATGTTTTCGACATGGCCATAGAGCATGGTGCAAGTGCTGCGCATTCCCATCTGGTGCCAGGTGCGATGCACTTCCAGCCACTCATCGGCTGATTCCTTGCCCCGGCAGATCTGGTCGCGCACGGCAGCGTCAAAGATCTCGGCGCCTCCTCCGGTGAGGGAATCGAGACCGGCATCCCGGAGCGCTTCGAGCGTCTGGCGGATGGACTGCTTGGCCACATGTTCCGCCAGGTGGCGAACTTCAATGGCAGTGAAGGCCTTGACGGTCAGGCCCGGGCACCGCTGCTTGATGCCGCGCACCAGGCCGGTGTAGAAATCGAACGGCAGCTTGGGATGGAGCCCTCCCACCATGTGGACCTCATTGGCTCCCTGCCGGTATGCCTCTTCCGCTTGTCCGATCAACTCGTCCGTGCCGTGAGTGAACGCGCCTTCCTGGTTCGGTTTCCTGGCGAACGAGCAGAACTGGCAACTCAGGTAGCAGACGTTCGAATAGTTCAAATAGGTGTTGAACACGTAGGTGGCGACTCGGCCGTTCTTGCGTTCGCAGACATGGTTGGCCAGTACGCCTAATGCGGCCAGGTCGCCGCAGGCAAATAGCCTTTCGCCCTCTTCGAAGGAAACGCGCCCGCCCGCCCACACTTTTTCGGCGATATCCGCGATACCCGCGCGTTCGAACGTCTCAGCTTGCATAAAATGGCTATTTTACCGTCATCAGGCGACCCGGAATCGCTTGACGGCTTCTTCGTCGAGGTCGACGCCGAGGCCCGGCGCGGTTGGCACCTCGATGAACCCGTTTGCCACCTTGAAAGGTTTTGCCAGTAGATCGTGCTGTCTCAAGTAGCAGAGGGTGTCGCTGCCGATGGTGCAGCTCTTGGTTGCCGCGGCGGCGTGAATGAACGACATATCGCGGATGCCGAGTTCGACGCCGCTGCCATGCCACGCGGGGATCCCCGCGAGTTCGGCGACCTGGCCCGCGCGGACGAAGTCCCGCATGTTGCCGCCCAGGTTGAAGACATCGACCGATTCGGTGCGCGCGGCCTCGAACACCTGGGCCAGGCCGGAGGGCGTGAGGGCGAACGGAATGTTGACGCGCTGGCGCAACTGGCGGAACCAGTCGAGGCGTTTGGGCACGGGGTCCTCGATGATGAGGTTGAAGCCCTGGAGCCGGTGCGCGATGGGCAGGAATGAAGCGAGGTCAGGGTACGAGGAGTTGAAATCAACGATGAAGTTGAGCCCGGGGCCGGCCTTGGCGGCGATGGCCATCTGCTTGTCGATGGGGTCGCCGAAGCGGGCCTTGAATTTGAGAGTGTGGAAGCCGCCTTCGACGGCGCGGCGCGCGACCATGGCCAGGTCGTCATCGGTGCGCTGCCCGGTCCAGTAGGAGACGGCGACGCGGTTCTGCTGGCGGCCGCCGAGGAGCGCGCAGCAGGGCATGCCTGCGATTTTTCCGAGCAGGTCGAAGAGGGCGATCTCGAAGCCGTCGGCGGTGCGGCCATCCGGGAGTCCCAGCGCGGACTTCGCCAGATCGATCTCGCCGAGCAGCCTTCCGGTGAGCCACTTCGCGTTCGTTTCCACCGATGCCTGCGGCACCTCGCGCGCGGTTTCGCCGAGTGCAATGGCTCCATTCGAGGCATGCAGCTTGAGGATGAACTTGGGCAATTTGTCGAACTCGGCGAGGCGGCGATCCAGGTTGGGGTAGTTCTCGCTCACGGCCACGCCGGGCTTCATGGGTACCACCACCTTGAAGATCTCGACACGTTCGATGCGCACGGTTTGGGCCGCGCGTGTCTCCAATGCCCATGCAGCACCGCCGAGGAGTCCGAGGAGCCGCCGCCTTGTGATTGCCGATTTCGCCATGACCGGGATTGTATCGCGTCCTGTTACAATCTCTATTCCCGGCGGATCAGATCGCATGCAGCAGCCCATCTGGAACTTCGAGCAGGAGCCCTTCGAGGAAGCCCCCGATGAGAGCGGTGTCAACCTCCGCGCCTACCTGGACCGCATGCCGGACGACAAGCTGCGGCAGTACCGGCCGGAGTGGACGGACGAGGAACTGGTGGCCTGGGACGGCAACTTCCGGGAAGATGGTGTCCTGATGCTGATCTGCTCGGAGCGCGACGTGGACGTGGATGAGTTCCGCCGCGAGCTTGAAGCCTCCATCCGATACCGCAACCGTGTGAGGAGCCAGTTAACCCAGTGAAAGTTACAGGACTAAGCGTCGTCGTCACGGGCGGCGCCAACGGAATCGGACGCGCCCTGGCGCGGCGTTTTGCACGCGAGGGCGCCCGCGGGGTGCTGATTGCCGACCGGGATGAGGCCGGGGCTCGGGTCACCGCGGAAGAAGTCGGCGGCATTGCTGTGGCCGCCGATCTGGGCACCGAGGAGGGTGTGCGGGCCGCGATCACCGCCGCCGAGGCCGCCTTTGGCCATGTGGATTTGTTCTGCGCTAACGCGGGCATCGGGCTTGAAGGCGGCGCCGAGGTGCCCGATGCGGAGTGGCAGCGCATCTGGAACATCAATGTGATGTCGCATGTGTGGGCCGCCCGCGCGCTGGTGCCGGGCATGATCGCCCGGGGCAGCGGGGCGTTCCTGCAGACAGTTTCCGCCGCCGGGCTTCTCATGCAGATCGGTTCGGCTCCGTATTCGGTGACCAAGCACGCCGCGCTTTCCTTCGCCGAATGGCTGGCCGTCACTTACGGCGATCAGGGGATTCAGGTTTTTGCACTCTGCCCGCAGGGCGTGAAGACGAACATGCTGTTCAACGCGGAGTTTGGGAATTCGGCGTTTCTTCTAGAGACCGCGCTCGATCCGGATCAGGTGGCGGAGGCCGTTGTGCAGGGTTTCGAAGCTGGCAACTTCCTCATTCTTCCGCACCCGGAAGTGGCCGAGTTTTTTCGGCGCAAGGCGGCTGACTATGATCGCTGGCTGCGCGGGATGCGGAAGCTGCAAGACAAGATCCGCGTCACCGCGCAAGGAGGACACTGAGCTATGGCCCATTCCGTTTCACGCCGGTCACGCCGGGGATTTCTCAAAGAAACCCTGGGCACTGTCTGGACAAGCGCCGCTCTGATGGAGCAGGCCTTCTTCCGGGCGACGGCGGCCAACGCGCAGGCGACCGGCGGGCTGCCATCCCTGTTCGACATTTCGAAGGTGGCCGAGGGCGTCTATTCGGCGCTGGCCAAGCCGGTAACGCTGCTCAATTCGAACGCCGCCATCTTCGAGCTTTCGAATGAGCTGCTGATCGTGGATTCGCATTCCAAGCCTTCGGCCGTGGTGGCTCTGGTGGCGCAACTGAAGCGGGAGGTGACGCCCAAGCCGGTCCGGTACATCGTCAATTCGCATTTTCATTGGGATCACGCGCAGGGCAATGGCGCGTACCGGAAGCTGGCGCCGCGCGCGGATATCATTGCCACCGAGGCGACGAGGAAGTTGCTTTCGGAGGAGGCTCCGAAGCGCTTGAAGGAGTCATTGGATCAGACCGCGCAGGCGCTGGAGGCGGCGCGGAAGAAGCTTGTGAGCGCCGCGACGGCCGAGGAGAAGGCCTACTATCAGCGGGCGGTGCGCGAATCCTCCGAGTATCTGGCGGAGATGCGGGCCACGCCGATCGATTTGCCGAATGTGACGCTGACCCAGGATTTCATTATTCATGACCGCATGCACGACCTTCACCTGTCGTTCCGCGGCCGGGCGCACACGGCGGGTGACGTGGTTGTGCACTGTCCGCGGAAGCGAGTGGTGGCCACGGGTGACATGCTGCACGGGTTCCTGCCCTATCTTGGCGACTCCTTCCCACTGGAGTGGCCGCGCACTCTGCTGAGCGTGGCCCAACTGGATTTCGATCGCGTGATCGGCGGGCACGGTTTGGTGCAGAACAACAAGGACGTTCTCTACATGAAGGCCCGGTACGTGGAGGAACTGGCGGAGGCGGTGGCCACGGGCCGCCGCGCCGGCAAGAGCGCCGCGCAACTGGGGAGCGAACTGACGCCGGACAAACTGAAGAGCCTGACGGGCGCCTACATGGAGTACTTGGGTGGCAATCTGATGAAGTTTCAGGTGCAGGAGTACGGCGCCAAGGCGGCCGACGTGATTCGGGGAGCGGTACAATTGAACGTAGCCCATGCCTGGGCCCGTTTGAGCTAATTCTCGCATGTCCGCCACATTCGCCTCCCCCGACGTCGAATCGGCGCAGTTTGAGGCCCTTGCACCGTTGTTTAACGTGGTGCTGCTTGACGACGACGAGCACACCTACGATTATGTTGTCGAAATGCTTCAGGCTCTGTTTTTCCTTTCGAAAAGCCGGGCCTACGATCATGCGGTTGAGGTGGATTCAGCCGGCCGCACCGTGGTCCTGACCTGCGAACTGGAGCCGGCCGAGTTTGCCCGGACGCAGATTCACGGTTATGGCGCGGACCGGCGGATGCCCAACTCCAAGGGCAGCATGTCGGCGATCCTGGAACCGGCGGGGAAGCCTTGATGCAACGCACCGCACTTGTGACCGGGGGCTCGCGGGGAATCGGCGCCGCCATTGCCCGGCGCCTGGCGGCTGACGGTCTGGGGGTCTGCATCAACTACCGCACGCGGCGCGAGGAGGCCGAGAAGTTGGCGGCGGAAATCCAGGCCGAGGGCAACTCCCGCGTGATGGCCTACGGCGCCGATGTGGCGAATCCGATGCAACTGGCCTCCATGGTGTACAGCGTGGAGCAGCAGCTTGGCGGCATTGATGTCCTGGTCAACAACGCCGGCATCATTGTCCGCGGCGATATCGAGGATTTCGATTTCGCCCAGATGGACTTCATGCGCCGCACCAATGTGGATGGCCTGGTGGCCATGACACGCGCAGTGCTGCCCGGCATGAAGGAGCGCCGGTTCGGCCGGATCGTCAATCTGACTTCGATCGCCGCCCACGGGACGGCGCTGCCCGGCACCACGTTCTACGCCGCCACCAAGGCCGCTGTGAGCGTGCTCACCCGGCGCTTCGCCATGGACCTGGGTCCTTATGGCATCACGGTAAACGCGGTGGCCCCGGGGTTCATTATCACTGACATGGTGACCGATGGACGCACGGACGAAGAGGTGGACCGGATTCGGGAAGCGTTGGCATCAAAGAGCATGGTGCGCCGCGTGGGCACACCGGCCGACATCGCGGGGGTTGTTTCCTTTCTGGCCAGCGACGATGCGAGTTTCATGACCGCCCAGGTGCTCACCATCGACGGCGGACGCATGGATTACATCAACCACGGCTGACCGGCGGCTTGGGCGCTTCATCCACTTCCAGGCGGAAGATATCGGGGCGGGCGTAGTGGCCCACCACGTCGAGATCCCATTTGCCCTCGACGATCTGGCCCAGGTCGATTTCAGCGGTCAGGATGGCCTCGCTGCCATAGTGCGGCCCGGCAAGGACGTTACCTTGCGGTCCCACGATCAGGCTGCCGCCGCGGATGATCGGCTCGGCTGCTTCCTGGGGAACCAGCGATTGCAGGTCCGGCGGATAGTCGGCCCGCGTCAGGAACTGCACTGCGGAGAGCACGAAGCAGCGGCCTTCGAAGGCGATGTGCCGCATCGATACGGGCCACGTCTCGCGGTCATCGACGGTGGGCGCGCAGTAAAGCTGTACGTTCCTCGAGTACATCGCCATGCGCAGCATCGGCATGTAGTTTTCCCAGCAGATGACGGCTCCCACGCGTCCCACGGCGGTTTCATGGACGCCCAGAGTGGAGCCGTCGCCGTAGCCCCATATGAGCCGTTCCATCGCGGTGGGCATTACCTTGCGGTGTTTGCCCAGCAAAATTCCCGCCGCGTCGAAGAAGAGTGCGGTGCAGTATACGGTGCCGCCATCGCGTTCAATGACGCCCATCACCAGATGGGCGCCGTGGCGCCGGCATGCTTCGCCCAACGCTTCGGTGACGGGCCCCGGTACGTCGATTGCGCTCTCATGGTAGCGGCGGTACAGAGGGCGGGAGGCGGTGGGGCGATGCCCGACGCTGGCCCCGAAGTTCAGGTACTTGGGATAGCCGGAAAGGAACGCTTCCGGAAAAACAATGAGCCCGGCTCCCGCGGCGGAGGCTTCCTCAATCAGCTTGAGGGCCTTGGCCAGGGACGCCGGGCCGTCAAACGGTACCGGCGCGGCTTGAACAACGGCGGCGCGCAGTGTGGACACGCTTCATCATACCCGCGCGGTGAGGTGGCCCATGCGGCCCGCCCTGTAATCGCGTATGGCCTCCAGCAACTCCTGCTGTGTGTTCATGACGAAGGGGCCTTGCTGGGCCACCGGTTCGCGAATCGGATCGCCTGCAAGCAGCAGGAGCCCGGAATCGCTGTCCGCGGCGATCTCCACATCCGTGCCCTCGCCCGCAAGCACGGCGATTTGGGCCTCGCCCGCCAGCGCCGTTCCGTTGACACTCACACTGCCCTTCCGCAGGAAGAGGGCCGCGTTGAAACCCGGCTCCAGGCTGAAGGTTTTGGTCTCACCGGCCTTGGCCGCGATATCGAGCAGGGTCACGGGCGTGAAGGTGTGCGCCAGCCCACGGACACCGCCATGGCTTCCGGCGATCACGCGCACGCCGTCAACCCGAGGGATGTCTTCGTTGATCAGGGTCTGGTAGCCGGGCGCGGCCATCTTGTGAATGCGGGGCAGGTTCAACCAGAGTTGAATGATCTCGAAGGTGCCGCCCTGGCGGGCGAACTCTCGCTCATGGATCTCTTCGTGCACCAGGCCCGAAGCGGCGGTCATCCACTGGACGTCGCCCGGGCCGATGACGCCGCTGCTGCCGGTGGAATCGCGATGTTCCACCTTGCCCTGATAGACAATGGTGATGGTCTCAAAGCCGCGGTGCGGATGTTCGCCGACGCCACGCGGTTGTGGCGAGGGAGCAAATACAGTGGGCCCGGCGTAATCCAACATCAGAAACGGACTAACGTCCTGGGCGATGGGGTTCGAGGGGAACATGTTCCGTACCTCGAACCCGTCGCCCACCCAGTAGGCGGCGCCGTGCCGCCAGATTCCCTTGATCTGTTTGGTCATCTTTGTTGCCTCTCTACGTACTTGATGTGCAGTTCCGGGAAAAGATGCAGGCGGCACGGCTACGGCAGGCGGAACGAGAGGATGTTGCCGCCGGCCGCGATGGCGATGTGCTGGCGGCCCTTCGCCGTGTACGTCATGGGCGAGGCTTTCCATGCCTGGCCAGTCGGGAAATGCCAGAGAGTGCGCCCGGTGCGGGCGTCGGCGGCGGCGAAGGTTCCGCCGGATTCGCCGTAGAAGATCAGTCCGCCTTCGGTTGAGAGGACGCCGGAGTAGTTGCTTTCGGGCGCGCCAACCTGTGGGATCTCCCAGGCAATGGAGCCGGTTTCAATGTTGATTGCGCGGAGGAGTTTCCGGGGCGGTTGGGCCGGATCATTGTGCGGCACAAACCAGCTTCCGGCCTGGCGGTAGACGTTGCAATCCTCAACGGCCATCACGTAGAAGAGCCGGGTAGCCGGGTTGAAGGCAGTGGAGTACCAGTTGGTGGCGCCTCGCACGGCCGGGCACACCACTGTTCCGCCCAGAGTGGGTTTGGCCGCCTCGTTGACGATGGGCCGGCCGCGGGCGTCGATACCGCGTGACCAGGTGAGTTGTTTGACGAAAGGCGTTCCCAGCAGAAACTCGCCGGTGAGCCGGTCGAGCACATAGAAATAGCCGTTGCGGTTCGCCTGCAGCAGAAGCTTGCGAGGGACGCCCTTCCAGGTGGTGTCGACCAGAACCAGAGGCTCGGTGGCATCCCAATCCCAGAGGTCGTGCGGGGTGTACTGGAAATGCCATTTCAGCCGGCCGGTTTTGACATTGAGCGCCACCACGCAGTTGGTGTAGAGATTGTCGCCTTTGCGTTCCGAGCCATCCGTATCCGGGTACGGATTTCCGGTGGGCCAGTAGAGCGTTCCGGTGGCTTCATCGTAGGACCCAGTGAGCCATGTGGCGCCGCCGCCCATGGGCATGGCTGAACCTTGCCAGGTTTCCGAACCCTTTTCACCCGCGGCGGGGATGGTCCAGAAACGCCATGCTTCGCGGCCGGTCGCGGGGTCATGGGCGGCGATGAATCCACGCAGTGGGGAGTCGCCGCCACCGACGCCCGTGATCACCAGGCCGTCCGCCACCAGGGGCGCTGCGGTGGAGCCATAGTGAAAGTCCGACTTGGGCGGCATGTAGACCTGCCACAACAGTTCTCCCGTGAGGCGGTGCAGTGCGATGAGGTGGGCGTCGTCGGTGGCGAAAAAGACCCGGTCGCCCAGAAGGGCCGCGCCGCGCTGCGCGCCCTTAGCCGCGTCACCGGACACCTGGCCCGCCTGGGCGCGGGCCCGCGTGTAGCACCAGATCTCGCGGCCAGTGGAACTGTCGAGCGCGCAGACCTGATTGGGCGCGGTGACGTACATGACTCCTTCGGCATCCACCAGAGGCGTGGTTTGCAGACTCGGGTGCGGCAGCGAATAGCTCCAGGCGGGGCGTAGCGAAGCGGCATTCGCCGTGTTGACCTGTTTGAGGGGGCTGTGCCGGTTGGCGGTGGGAAGACCGTGATAGCCGGTCCAGGTTCCGGGAGCAGCGAGGGTGGCGCCCGCGGCGGGTGCCGAGTTGAGAGGACCCACGGGCACGCCGTCTAGCCCGGCAAGGTAAGCAATCAAGTCGCGGCGTTCGGCCGGGGTGGCCTTGAGCGCGGGCATGTAGGAATTCTTCTCATCCTCAACGGCCGCGTACTGGGCGGTGTCGAGAAGATGCATGCGGCCGTCGAAGCTCTGCACCTGGATATCGTGCGGGCCGCGGCTGCGGGCGAAGCCGCGGAGAGTCCGGCCGTCCTTCATGCGCACTCGGACCACGGCCCAGGGGTCGTCGGGGCAGAAGGCCCATGGCGGGCAGGATGCTGAATTCTTGCGGCCCCGGCGCGAATCCGGGTTGTCGAGAACCTGTTCGAGTTCGCGAACGCTCAACTGGCGGCCGATCTCAGAGAGGCCGGGTCCGTTGACGCCGCCCTGGCCGTGCACCAGGTGACAGGAAGCGCACCGGGCCGCAAAGAGACGGTGGCCCGCGGCGCGGTCGCCGGGGGGATTGGCGGCGAAGGCAGATTGATTCCAGCCTCGGACAAGCCGGGTGAGGGTGTCGAGGTCCGTTTCAGGCAAAGGGAATCCTGGCATGCCGCCGCGTGTTCCCTCCCGGATGACGCCGCGGATGGCAGCATCGGAGCGGGCGCGGAGAGAGCGGGTGTCGATGAGGTTAGGCCCGCGATCGGTGCCGGAGGCGTTGTCGCCGTGGCAGGCGGCGCAGTGGCGTCGAAACGGTTCCGGCAAGGTTTGCCCGAACGCGCCCAGTGAGGCAAGGAGTGCCATGGCCCCGCCGGCGCGGGTATTCAGGAGCAGGAGCGGTAGAAATCGCAACATCGCTCCTGTCAGTGTACCCGTACGGGCGCTTTGATCCAGGCCGCCGTGCGGTACAATGAAGTTCGTATACTCATTGAGGAGATCACTGTTTTGGCTGAAACCAAAGAGCTCTACGCCGCTGAATATCTGGGAAGCGGCACGTTCATCATCAAGAAACCCTCCCGCAAGAAGCATAAGCTGCGCCAGAGCCGTGTGAAGAAGCTCCGCGCCGGCATGCGCAAGTAGTTTACTTCCGGCAAAATCCCATGAAAATCGCGGAGATGCGTCTGCATCCCATCGCGGTGGCTGACGCGCCCCTGCGCAGTTCCTACGGGCGCCATGCTCCGTATGCACTCCGCACCATTGTCGAACTGCGTTCCACGGACGGCTTGACCGGAATCGCCGAGACCTATGGCGGCGACGGGCCGCTGGCGGCTCTGGAAGGTGTGCGCTCGCGTGTGGAGGGCATGGACCCGTTCCAACTGTCGCGCCTCTGGATGCAAAGCGAAGAGGATGCCCGCCGGGAGCAGGCGGACATTGCGGGCGGCCGCAGCCAGACGTACCTGGTCCCCGGCGAGAATCCTCTCGACAAGCACACTCGCACCTACGGGGCGATCGAGGTGGCGTGTCTGGACCTCATCGGCAAGGCCTTGGGGAAGCCCCTGTGCGATGTGGTGGGGGGCCGGGCTCGCAACGAAGTGGCGTTTTCCTGCTACCTGTTCTACAAGCACGCGGGCGGAGGCGGGTTGGGCGCCGACGAGCGCGAGGATGAGTACGGAGAAGCTCTCGACGCGGTTTCCATTGTGGCCCAGGCGCGGCAAATGGTGGCCAGGTACGGATTCAAAGAGATCAAGTTGAAGGGTGGCGTGCTCGATCCGGATATCGAGATTGATTCCATCCGGAACCTGCGCGCCGAGTTCGGCCCGGCGTATCCGCTTCGCATCGACCCGAACTGCGCGTGGTCCGTGGACACTTCCGTGCATGTGGGCCGGTCGCTCAAGGAAGAGCTATCGGACGGCGGGTATCTGGAAGACCCGGCCGCGGGCATGGACGGCATGGCCGAAGTGCGGCGCCGGCTGCTGGCGGAAGGAAACCAGACGCCGCTTGCCAGCAACGTCGCGGTGACCTGCTTTGCGCACGTGCCGGAAGCTTGGCGGACGGATGCGGTTCAGATCGTTCTCTCGGACCCGCATTACTGGGGCGGCATTCGGAACTTGCAGCGGCTTTCACATCTTTGCGACACGCTGGGGATGGGCCTTTCGATGCATTCGAACAATCATTTGGGCGTGAGCCTGATGACGATGGCGCATGCTGCGGCGTCAGCGCCCGGTCTCACCTATGCCTGCGATACGCACTATCCGTGGCAGACGGAGCAGGATGAGGTGGTGGCGGGTGGCCGCATCGCCTTCCACCAGGGCGCGGTCCGCATTCCGGACAAGCCCGGTCTGGGCGTCGATCTGGATTTCGATCAGCTTCAAAAGCTGAAGCGCCTGTATGAGGGTCTGCCGTTCCGCAAGCGTGACGACGAGGCCGAAATGCGCAAGCACGTTGATCCGAACTGGCGCCGCATTCTGCCGCGCTGGTAAGTGAGCCTGGCGGGCGTCAGGAGAGGATAGCCCGAATGGGGCCGGAACCCTCTTCCACCAGGTGGAACGTGCGGCCCATCGCTTCCACGAACATCTTTTTATAGTCGAGTCCCAGCAGGTGCAGGACCGTTGCGTGGAGATCGCTGTAATAGTGGCGGTTCTCGACGGCCTGATAGCCGAATTCATCCGTGGCTCCGTGCACGGTGCCGCCCTTGATGCCGCCGCCCGCCAACCATGACGTGTAGCCTTTCGGGTTGTGGTCGCGGCCGGTGATGTTCTGGGACCAGGGGCTGCGGCCGAATTCGCTGGTCCATACGACGAGGGTGGACTCCAGCATGCCCCGTTGCTTCAGATCGCGAATCAGACCGGCCAGGGGTTTGTCCGTGGCTCGGCACAGCGGCTCATGAGTTTTGATGTCGCCGTGCGCGTCCCAGGCGCCATTGCCGCCGCCGGCGTGGCAGATCTGGATGAAACGCACGCCCTGCTCGGCCAGGCGGCGTGCCAACAGGAGTTGCTTTCCGAACTCGTCCGTGGCTTCCGGGCCGATGCCGTACATCTCCCGCACGTGGCTGGGCTCGGTGTCGAATGAGACAGCGGCCGGGGCGTGGAGTTGCATGCGGGCCGCCAGTTCGTAGGCTTGGCTGCGTGCGGCGATATCGGAGTTCAGCGCGTGGCGCTCCCGGAATTCGGCGTTGAGACGGGCGAGAACTTCCATCTGGCGCTCGCGTTCGGCGGGCACGCTACCCTTCGGCGCCACCAGGTTCGGAATGGGGACTTCGCCAGCCTGAAACGGCGTGGCGGCGTGGGATGCGCCCAGATAGCCGCCCGTGAGTTGCACCGGGGAGGATGGACGGCCGATGTTGACGAACGTTGGCAGGTTGCGATTCGCGGTGCCCAAGGCATAGGAGACCCAGGCGCCGAGCGAGGCATGATCGAAGGCGCGCCCGCGGTGGCCGGTCTGAGTTTCGATGACGGCGGGGAAATGGTTGCCCTCATGGCACCAAAGGGAGCGGACCACTGCGATGTTGTCGATCACGGAGCCGACGTGCGGAAACCAGTCCGAGGCGGGAATTCCGGACTTACCGTGAGCCGTGAAGGTGCGAAAGCAGGGGATCACCGGGCGCTTCATCTCCGCCACGTTGTCGCCGAAGCCGATAGCGTCGATGAGTTTACCGGCGTGCTTGTTGCCCTTGGGGTCGAAGGTGTCGAGGTGGCTGACACCGCCGCACATGAAGAGAAAAATGACGGAACGGACCCGGGGCGGGTGATGGGCGGCGGCCAGGATTCTGCCATCGGCTGCCAGCATGGCGCCGAGACCGGAGCCGAGAAAGGCCCCCGAGGTGCGATGGAAGAAATGGCGCCGGCTGATCATTGCACAAAGACAAACTCGTCGAGGTTGAAGAGCAGCCACGCCAGCCCCTTGAGACGCGCGGCGTCACCCGCCAGATAGGTGACACCGTGGTCGCTTTCGGCGGCCGATGCGCCGCGGCCCAGCACGATGCGGTAGGCAAGGTCGACGGCGGCCTTGAGGTCTCCGCCGGACTCCTTGCGCAGGCGCTCGGCCAGCTTGGTGGCGGACTGATCAACGTGATCGCTGTTCATCAGGAATAGGCTCTGCGGCGGTGTGACGGTGCGGGTTCTCAGGGGGCAGGGCAGGCGGCCGTCCTCAACGTCGAAAGCCTGAAGGAAGTTCGGCACGATGTCGCGGCTGGTGGAGAAGCCCCGGACGATGTAGGCTCCACGGCGGTTGGTTGCGGCGGGAGCACGTCGCACGGGGCGGGAGACACGGCGGGGCGGTTCGGCGCCGGGGAGGTCGAACGAGGGGCCACCGATCGTGACATCCAGGTCGTTGGCGGCGGCGAGGATGGAGTCCCAGATGGGTTCCGCTTCAAGGCGCCGCAATCGCATGGTGGCAAGGTAGACGTTGCCAGAGTCGATCCGGAGATTGCTCTCCATCGTCGGACGGTCTGTGACGGTTGCCCTGCGGTAGGCGTCCGACATGACGATCAGCTTGTGCATGCGGCGCATCGAGAAATTGTTGGCCGTGAATTCGCTGGCCAGCCAGTCGATGAGGCCGCGATGATCCGGGTCGCCACCGTGCGCGCCAAAGTCGCTGGGTGTGCGATGGAGGCCTTCGCCGAAGTGCCATTGCCAGAGTCGATTGACGGCGACGCGCGCAAAAAGCGGGTTTTCCGGGGCGGTGAGCCAATCGGAGAAGGCTTCGATGCGGCCATCGCGGAAATCGATCTCCTGGGGTGCGAAAGGCCAACCCGGCTCGACGGGCTTATCCTTAAGGGGGCGTTCGGGTTCGCCGCTCACAAGCATGTAGCTGGGCTCAGTGGCGCGCTTGGAGTCATACTCGACAGTCCAAAAGGCCGGGAGTTCGGGCTCACGGCTGGCGATCTGGGCGAGTTTCTGCTGAAGCTCCTTGAAACGGGTGCGATCGGCCGCGGGCATGGCTTCCTGAAGCGGCCCGGTGTCGATGCGCAGCACCGGAAAATAATCGTCCGCGATCTTCTGCTCTTCGACGGTTCGGGTTCGTTCCGATTTTCGGATGATCACCTGTGCCTCCGGCGGCAGCATGGCGATGCGTTCCTGGTAGAGCTTCTCCCGATAGGGCTTGGCAAGCGCCTCCAGCGGACCCTCCACCGCAGCCCGTTCGGCGGCAAGCCGGTCATTGGCTTTGGCGCGTGCCATGATGTCGGCGGGTGTCGCAAGGGGGATCTTGCGGATCACCAGAGGATCGAAGAGTGCCTTCATGCGGTAGAAGTCGCGCTGGGTCACCGGGTCATACATGTGGTCGTGACACTTGGCGCAGCCGACGGTGATGCCCATGAAGGCGGTTGAGACGGTTTCGACGGCGACAATGGGGAGTTCCTGGGTGTCCTTGTTGTCACGGACCACGGCGCCGCGGGCGAGGAAACCCCGGGCGAAGAGGTCCTCCGGCCGGGGCTCAAGCCTGATTCGCACACCGATGGCGGATATCTGCGTGCGTGCGGTGGTGCGATGGCCGGTGAGCATGGTCCGCACGAACTGGTCATACGGCATGTCGCTGTTGAGGGCGTAGATCACCCAATCGCGCCAGAGGTGGATGCCCGGGGCGGCGTACATGCGCTCGTCGGCGTCGGCATATCGGAGAACGTCCAGCCAGTGGCGGGCATAGCGTACACCGTGCTGTTCACTGGCGAGCAGGCGGTCCACCACCTTTTCGTAAGCCTCTGGCGAGGTGTCTGTCAGGAACGCTGCTTGTTCGGCGGGTGTAGGGGGCAGGCCGGTTAGATCCAGATGGACCCGGCGCAGGAGTGTCGCCTTATCCGCCGGGGGTGCGGCCACCAGCCCCTTCTGCCTGTGCATGACGCTCAGAAAGGCGTCGATCGGGTGGGTGGCGCCAGTTGGAACCGGAGGCCGCGTGACTTTTTCAAGACTCCACAGCTTGACGTTGGCCGCGGCGAGCGGCATCGTCAGAATCGCTAGCAGACCGGCAAACTTCATTCCAGCCTCATCTTATCGCAGGGGTTCGCTTGGGATCAGTGAATGACGGCCGCCACGGCCATTTCCAGAACCCGGCGCACGCCGTCGTCGACGCCCACGGGGCCGTCTGAGAACTGGCTGCGCGGGGCGGGGGTCCAGTTATCGCGCGAACCGTCGTAGGGGTAGGACCGCTGTTCCAGGCCCGTTCGCGCGGGGTCATATTGGGCGTCGCTGCCGGCCATCTTGTAGATCACCATGTCGAGCGAGGGGATGACGTAGACTCCGAAGCCCCCTCCGCCGGATTTGAAATAGGCATCGCGTGGGGCTCCGGCGATGTGGCCGCCGGCGTTCGATTCAAAGCCGAGTCCATAAGGCGAATGGCGGTTGTAGGGGGATGGTTTGGCGCACATGGCGACGAATTCCGAAGGGACCAGTTGAGCCGGGCCCCAGCGGCCGTTCCGGAGCAGCATGTAAAGAAAGCGCAGCATGTCCGTGGAGCGGGCGGCGATGTTGGCGCCGCCGGGTGTGTGGGGAAGATCCGTTGCGCCGCGTCGGCGAGCCCAGCCCCACGGGCCCCAGCCCATGGGTTTGGCGAGCTTGCGATCAATGTAGTCGTGCATCTCCATGCCGGTGAGCCGGCGGAGGACCATGGAGGCGATGTGCGGTGATTGGGAAGTGTAGGAGTAGCCTTCGCCCGGCGCCGTCCAAAGCGGCGTGCGGACCGCGCTCTGGTCTTGATCGGGATTGCGGCCGCCCATGGGGGCCAGCTTCACTGACGGCTCGCCTTCCACGAATCCCGGATTGCTGCCCTCACCGTGCAGGCCCGCGCTCATGGAAAGCAGGTGGCCCAGGCGGATCCCAGCTTTGCGGCAACGCCTCGGGCAGGAAGCGTTCGTTGAAGACCAGAGTGTCGAGCCCTTCTGGGATGAGGTTTCTTTTGTCGGCGAGCATGATGCCGGTTGCAATGCTGGTGAACGCCTTGCCCACCGAAGCGGTGGCTGGCAGCGCTTCACGGTGGCCGCGGCCGTAGTAGCGCTCATAGACCAGATAGCCGTGGCGGACAACCAGCAGGCCACCGTGCTGGCTGGTGCGTGAGGCGTACTGGAAAGCCTGGTCCAGCCGGGCCGTGTCGATACGGGCGGTCCGGCGGATGCGTTCGGCATCGGGCAGGGTTCGCCAGCCGCCCTGGGAATCGGGTGCGGGGACGTAGTCGGCGGCCGCCGCGGCGATGGCGGCGGCCAGCGTGATGGTAATCCTCATAGTCAGTAGGTGAGGCGCAGGCTGAATTGAATGCTGCGCGGAAGGTTGGTCTGGGGGTTGGTGAACTGTCCGAAGAACGGGCTGTTGATATTGGTACCTAAACTATGCACGCCGCCGAGTTGAGCGGGTCGATAGATCGGGTCTGACACCACTTGGGACCCCTGAGAATCCTGCGGTAAAACAGAAGAGGCCGCCGAGTAGGCGCTCTGCGGACCCGACTCT
>VFZY01000032.1 GCA_016870915.1 Acidobacteriota bacterium
AGTCGGGTCCGCAGAGCGCCTACTCGGCGGCCTCTTCTGTTTTACCGCAGGATTCTCAGGGGTCCCAAGTGGTGTCAGACCCGATCTATCGACCCGCTCAACTCGGCGGCGTGCATAGTTTAGGTGACATAGACCTGGGCGAGGGCGATCTTGGCAGGCAGGAAGTCGCTGCGCAGCTTCAGCACGTCATTCAACTGCTGGCGCGCCGACTCCACTTCTCCCTTCGCCAGCAGGGCGCGAGCCAGATTGAAGCGGGCGAGGTGATTGTTCGGATTGCTGGTGACCACGGCCTGAAGGTCCGAGATGGCGCTTTGTACCTGGCTGACGTCGCCGCTTGCCAGGGTGAGTGCGGCGCGAATGGCCAGTGCCTGTTCATCCGTGGCGTTCTCCTTCAGGATCTCAGCCACCAGGTCACTCGCTTCCTTGCGCTTGTTCTGGTTGACGAAGATCTCAACCATGCGCTTCTGGTAAGCGGTCTTTTCCTTGGGCTCTTCCTTGATTCCCGTCTGGTAATACTGAATGGCGCGGTCGAAATCGCGGATGCGGAAGTGGAAGTCGCCGAGCAAGGCATTGGCGTGCTGGAACTGCGTGGGGTTCTTTGAGATCTTGGCGAGTTCGGCGTCGCGCTCCGCCATCTTGCCGGCGGCGTGATAGTGCCCCGCCATCTGCAGGACAAACGTGCCGTTCTTGGGATTGGCGGAAGTCTTGGCCTGCAGGATCTTTTCAGCTTCCTCGCGCCGGTTGGTGCGGATGTAGATGCCGTAGAGCAGATCGTAGAGAGCGTAGGCGTCCTTCTTTTTCCCGATGAAGGCCTTCACCAACGTTTCGGCTTCGGCCACGCGGTTGTCGAGCATGTAGTTCTGGGCCAGCACGGAGATGATCCCGGGGTCTTCCGGCTTCACCTTATGCGCAGCCTCGAAATCCGCCAGGGCCTCGACGCGGCGGTTGCCGGTAAGGTGCCAGAAGCCGCGGAGGCGGAGGCCGTCGAACGAATTCGGGTTCCGCTTGAGAAGCTTGGCCGAGAGATCCTCCACTTCCTTGATGAACATCTTGGCGCCGGGGTTTTTCGAGGGGTCCGGGTTCTGGGTGTAGGCGAGCAGGTAGATTTCGGCCAGTTTGGCGGCCGCGTCTTCGTTGTTGGCGTCCAGCTCGACTGCGCGCCGAAGGGCGTTGACCGCTTCGCCGAACTTGCCGAGACGAAGCTCGGTAAGGCCCAGCTTGTAGTAGGCTTCGCCGAAGAGCCCGTCTCTTTGGATGGCCCGGCGGAACATGATGGAGGCTTCCTTCACTTTGTTCGACGTCAGGTAGCGGTTACCGCTTTCGACGTACTTGCGGGCCACCGTCTTAGGGTCGCGGTTGCAGGCCGCCGCCGCCAGCAGCAGCATCATCACGCCCAGCAACTTGAGATGTTTCATGGCTTTTGCTCCAACTCTGAGGTAGATACAATTCAAATCCGGCGCGCCCTTGTCTCCGCAGCGCACCAGACACTCCACGTGCAGTTCCCTATTATCCCATGCACGAATCGAGGTATGCCGGACTTCATCACGGGAGATGGCGCCGGTTTCATGCCTGGCCTCCGAAGTAGCCCTGTGAGAACTCGGGCCGCAACTCGAGCGCCCGCCGCCAGCAGCGGCGCGCCTCCTCGGGTTCGCCTTCGGCCTCCAGGGCATGGCCCAGATTGAGAAGTGCCTCGGCGAACGCCTCGCGCTCCTCGAGTGCCTGGCGATACAGCTGGATGGCATCGGCAGGCCGGCCGGCATTCTGAAGCAGGAGTCCGGTGTTGTAGAAGAGTTCCGCGCTGCGCTCTCCCAGGTCGAGGAGCCGGGCCTGCCAGGCGAGCGCCTTTTCATGGTCCTGGCGTTCAATGGCCAGTGCAGCCAGGGCGCGCAGGGCGTCGACGGCGGAAGAGTCCAGTTCGACGACGGCGGCCAGAGCTTCCTCGGCCCGTTCCCGTTCGCCGCTCCGCCAGAAGGCAAGACCCAGGTTGAGCAGCGCTTCCGGCCAGCCGGGCCGCACGCGAAGGCAGGTTTCAAACGCCTCAATGGCGCCCCTCAGGTCGAGCTTTTCGAGACGAAGGTAACCCAGGCGGAACCAGACTTCATCCCAGTCGGGCCGTTTCTGCACCAGGCGCGAATAGATGCGCTCGGCCTCCTCGCGCTGGTCCTGTTTTTCGAGAATGGCGGCCAGATTGTGCTGCGCCTCCACCAGATCCGGGGCCTGGCGGACGGCCTGCTCGTAATGCTCTCGCGCCGAGTCCAGGTGGCCGAGTTCGTGCTTTAGCAAGCCCAGTTGCATGCGCACCGGTCCCGCCTCCGGCCGCAGATTCAATGCCTCTTCATACGCGCGGACCGCTTTTTCCGTCTGGCCGAGTCTCTGCAGGGCGACCGCCAGGTTGAACCACGCTTCGAACTGCTCCGGCGATTCGTCCACCAGCTTGCCGCAGTATTGGACCGCCGCTTCATGATCGCCTTCGGCGAAGGCTGCCGCGGCGAAGGCCTCCAGGGCGGCCGGCGCTCCCGGCCGTTTTCCGGCCAGCCGGGCGGCGTGGGTGCGGGCTGAAGCGTAGTCCTTCTCCTGCATCGCCACGGCGATCAGATTGGCGAGGGTCTCTTCCGACTGGTCATTCCGGGCCAGCACCTTCTCATACGCCTGCCGCGCCTCATCGAGCCGCTTCAGCAACTGGAGGGCAACACCACGGGCGAAAAGGCCCGTCTCGTGATCCGGCTGTTGGGCCAAAAACTGGTCGAGTTCAGCCAGGGCTTCCTCGGCCCGCTCCTGATGCAGCAGGCAGATCGCCAGCCCAAGGCGGGTTTCGACGCGGGACGGCTGAAGCTTCAGGGCCCGTTCGAACTGTACGCCGGCTTCGGTCCAGCGGCCCAGACGCTCCAGGCAGACGCCCAGATTGAAGGCGCCGGCGGCGTGGCTGGGGTCCGCTTCGGCGAGACGGGTGTAGACTTCCGCCGCGGCTTCCAGTTGGTCCAGTTCGAAGAAGATGTGCGCTTTGGCCGCCAGCAGGTCCGGTTCCGTCTGGATGTTCTCCGGCGCCTCGACGATCACCTGAAGAGCTTCGGCCAGCTTCCCTTCCAGGTGCAGCGTGACCACCCGTGCCAACACGGGACGGGTGCCAGCCGCCGGTACGCGGACGGACGGTTGCAGCCGGGGCGTTTCACGGCTTTTGAGGGTCATGGCGCGGGCACTCCGGCCGGATGCTCCGGCAGCCATGCGGCGAGCCGGGCGCAGAACATTCCGGGAAGGTCGTTCTGGTGGGTGATGATGAGAGAACGGAGTCGCGCGCGCTCCCCCGCTTCCGAGAAGAAGCCGACACCGCCCGCCGCCAGACGGGCGTCTGTCCAGGTGTCAATGATCCGGTCTTGAATTCGTGTCACAAAGCTCGATCCCTCGATCGTCAGCCGGACGCGATACACAGTATCGGCTCGTGTCTGAAACGGAAACGGGAGTTCGACCTTCTCCATCATCCTTCCACTCAATACCGCATATCGGACAAATCCCAGCGAAGGCAGAGGACCGTCCTTCAGGACCACCAATTTCATCGCGTAATAGTTGTGATCATCGGGCGCCCGGAAGACCCAGCCGAGCGCCTTGGCTTCGATTTGCCCCTGAAACTCCACCACGTAGTCGCGCAAGCCAAGAGATGGGCGGAGAAGCGCCAGGGTGCGAGGGGTGGCGGCGCCGGACGTGTCCAGGCGCCAGGATTGCGCGCCCTCGGTCCAACGGTCGAGACCGCCCTGGAAATCCTCGCGCAGATCGATGGCGGCCCGGCTTACAATCTGCGCGCGCAGTTCGGGGGCGATGCCAGCCTTAAGATAGGCGGTGGCTTCGAGGCCAGTGGCGAGGACGGCGGGCAGCAGGACGCCCACCAGCTTGCGGGACATCGGGATCTCGGAGAGCCAGTCCATGACAGAGGGCTTGGGAGGCGCAGTGTGGAGACGCCAGAGTTCGATGCCTGCGAAGGGAAGCCGGGCGGGGCGGGGTTTTCGTTCGGGGTCCGCCGGGCGGAGTGCCAGGATCGCGGCGGCTTCGATGGGCCGGTATGGCCGGAGGGCCTGAAGTCGAGTGGCGCGTGGGGGTTGGCCGGGCGCGATACGGGGGGCGCGGGGGCGCGGGGCGAGTCCGGGCTCGCGGAATGGGACCGGGACGGGTTGGGCGGCCACGGGGCGGAGTGCCGCGGCGGCTGAGAGGACCTGGATTGCCAGGGCGCCCTGCAGAGGCGGTGGTTCAAAGATCTCAGCCTGCGGGCGGCCGATCTGGAATCGGCCGCGAGGGAGGGCGGCGGTCCATGACTTGGCGAGAGGCGTGGACCAAGCTTCCGTTAACCGTCCGGGGGTGCCCGGTGCCATGCCGCCCGATGCCAAGCCAATGGTGGGGTTCTGGCGGGCTCCGGCGGTCCTCAGGCGTCTGACGGCTGTCTGCGTGAGCGGGAGTGCGGGGATCCGGGCGGCTGGCGCGGCCCAGAAAGCTTTGGGAACGGCGGAGTCGCACCGGAGCGGCGGACGGATAGAGATGGGAAGGCGGGTCCAGCCGCGACGGTTGAGAGCGCGAGCCGAGGGCCGCGAGGACGCGCCTGGGATCCTGAGTCCTGAACCACCGAATGCAATGGCTGCTACCGCGAAAGGGCGTAGCGGGCCTGGCGCCACGGCCGGAGGGGGCGCGAGCGCCCAGGCTACGCCGGCGGGCAGCCGCCCCCGGGTTCGTTCCTTCGGAGTGGCCGGGGCATGCACCTCGACCCGCTCCAACGGCCGGGCGGCTCCCAGGGGCATGGCGGCTGAGGGCGCCGCCGGCTCCCAGCGCAACTCCGTCGAGTCCTGCAGAGCGGCCGCCGGTCGCGGTGAAGGGCTGGTGCGTCCCGCCCAACGGCCCCAGTACACCTCGATGGTCTGGTCGTTGTAGGCGAAAGAATCCGGCAGGAACGCCGAGATGTGATGCTCTTCGTCGGCGGGCGGAAGAGCGGGGGCGAAGGGCTCTTCCGGGGCGTATTCGAGGATAGCCGCGCCGGGGCGGGGCGCACTCCAGGCAGGGGGCGCGGGCGTGCGCGGCTGGATCGAGATCCGTGCGGTGAGCAGTTCCTCCGGAACCCAGGCGGTCAGGCCCGGTGGTATCCGGGGTCCAACCGGGTGGGCGAGGAACGGAGCCTGCGCCGGGGCAGATTCGGCGGGGCCGGGGCCGGATTCCGGTTCCGGGGCGATGGGGGGCGGCACCCTTGGATCCAGTTCGACCGGGGGGGCTGGTACGGCCGGCAGACCTTGGCCCAGCAAGATTGCCCGCAGCCGTTCTCCCGATCTGTTAAGCCGTTCGAGGGCCGTGGAGTCCAGCGCGGAGAGAAAATCGCGCCGGTGCTCGTCCGAGCAGAAATCCGCCCCTTTCCGCAGAAGCGAGATCTTGCCACCGCAATGCAGGCAGACTATTCCCGGCACACGTTCCCAGATGCCTTATCGGCACGCGGGGACCAGGGGAAGAACTACATTGGCTCGGGGAACTTGAGGGCGGACTTGGCGACGGTGCGGGTGAGCAGGTCGACGGCGTCGGGTTCGGCGAGGCTGCGGGCGATGGCTACTTCGGAGATGAGGAGTTGCCGGGCGCGGTCGAGCATTTTCTTTTCCCGAAACGACAAGGGCTTTTCCTTGTTGAGGATGAGGAGGGTCTTAAAAACCTCGGCCACCTCGGTGAGGGTGCCCACGCGCATGCGTTCCGAGTTCTCGCGGAAGCGATTCTTCCAATCCGGGCAGGTTTTGCACTTCACCTCAGCCAGAAAATTGAGGACGCGGTTCACCTCGGCCGATTTGGTCACCCGCCGCAAGCCGAGGTCGCCGACATGCGAGAACGGCACCATGACGGTCATGCTTCTGTAGGCCAGGCGGAGCAGATAAAACGGCTCGAACTGGGCCCCGAACGCCCGGGTTCTGATGTTCTCGATCGTTCCCACTCCGTAGTTCGGATAGACAACCTTCTCTCCGATGTGGAAGTTGATGATCACTGGAGTGCACCTCACGCGAGTTGTAGATCCATCGCCCTTGCGGGTATACAGGATGTTAGCCGGATTCCGGCACAAAGTCAACGATAAAATGATATTTCAGTGACTGTAGTATGTTGTTTTTCATATGGCTTTTCATATGGCTTTTCATAGATCCTGCGAGATCGTGTAGGCCTGACGGGCTGACGGTGTACTCTTGGAAGTATACACCTCGTCGGGGTGCTGCCTACCTGAAATGCTGCAAGGGCGGGATTTAGGGGTCGAAGGCGGCCCGGGAGCGGGGACTGGGCGCCTGGGTTCAGTTAACGATAACTAAGGACTTAACTCCACAGCTCCTGAATGGGCCCGTAGAGGTCCTGGGCGGCGGAGGGGACGTATTCGAAGCCGCGGCCGGCGGGGTCATCGCGGCGGATGGTGGTCCAATCGATGCCGAGGGCGGAGTAGATGGTGGCGGCGAGGTCTTCGCCGCGGATCTCGCGGCTCCTGGACCAGCCCGGGTCCGCGACATTGCGGCCGAGTTCATCGGAGGAGCCGATGGCGCGGCCTCCGCGAACCCTGGCGCCTGAAACCAGGACGGCCTGCTGCAGAAAATGGTCGCGCCCGGCCTGGGCATTGACGGGGCCGATGGTGCGGCCGAACTCGCCGAGGGCGACGACGAGGGTCTCCTCCGCGTGCCCGCCGGACTTGAGATCGGCGAGGAGGGCGCCCAGGGCGGTGTCGAACTGCCGCCCCAGGGAGTTCGGGTTGGCGGCGTTGAAGGGACCGCCATAGATGTTGGCATGGTTGTCCCAGCCGCCCACGGTGATCTGAACGAACCGGGTTCCGAGGTTACCGCGCACCAGGTTGCGGGCGGCGATGCAGGCGTTTCCGAACGCGGTGTTGCCGTAGCGGTTGCGCTCCGCCGCGTCCCAGGTAAAGACCGTGTTGACGGCGGTGCTAGACATGAGGGCGGTGGCGCGTTCGCGGAATGCCCGGACTTCAGCGGCCGAGGCGGTGATATTCAGGCCTTCGGGGCTTTCCGGTTCGAGCGAGCGGAGCAGTCCGAGCCGCCGTTCGTAGGCTGCGGCGCCATCGCGATGCCCGGCATTCGGCAGACCGCCGCCCCCCGGATTGACGTAGAACGGCGCGTTTTCCGGCGGCAGGAAGCCAGATCCGGGTCCATTATTCGTGTTCAGCGACAGGAACGCGGGCAGCGGGCTCTCCTTACGGCCGAGTTCCACCGCCACGACGCTGCCGATATGGGGCGCGATCCGGGCGGCGGCGGGCGCCGGGTTGCGCCCGATCATCAGCCAGTTCCGGGCAAGGTCATGAACCGCGGCCCAAGCCCTGACGCTGCGGACCAGTGCGATGGATTCCATCTGCTCGGCCAGGCGGGGCATGAGGCCGGCCGGCCAGCGGATGTCGCCGAACGAAGCCGGCTGGAAACCGGCCGGGGTCCAGGGACCTTCCTTGAGATCGAACGTGTCGATATGGCTGGGGCCCCCTGCCATCATGATCAAAATACAGGACTTGGCGGTAGCAATGGGGCTCACCGCCGCCCGGGCGACCGTCTCCAGGGGACGGCTGGGCGCCAGGTAGTAGCCGCCGATTCCCGACGCAAGATGCCGGAAAAACACGCGGCGGCTCCAGTGCGGCGCGCGGAGAAAGGGCTGTCCGGTGATTCCCGACCAATCGAAGCCAAAACGGTTTTTCATTGCGACCTCCGGTCAGTAGCTGAATGCAAAGTCGGTTCGGTTCACCAGGGCCCAGGCGAGGTCCTCGAGTGCCGCCGTGCGGGCCGCCGTGGTGGTGGCGCGGCCCAGGTGTCCGGCCGCCACCCGCCGCTCTTCGGCGGTGGGCGTGCGGGCGAGGAAGGCGAGGAAGAGTTCTTCGGTGGCGGCGCCGGGGTCCTGGAGGCGAAGGATGGCTCCCAGGACGGGCGAACTGGAGGCGCGGATGCGGTTCAGAACGAACGGGTCATTCATCAGGTAGAGCTGCTGGACGATGGAACTGGCCTGGGAACGTTCCAACGATTCGCGGTCGCCACGGAGAAAGGAGTTCAGGAAGTTGGCCACGGCGCCGTTGGAGCGCGGTTCGGCGGTGTCCGGAAAATCGACGGCCCAGCGCATGGGCTCCGCCCACCCGCCGATGGGATAGGACGCCACGACGCCGGTGGCCTGCTGGATGGTGTCGTGGATCTCTTCGGCCTCCAGCCGGCGGGGGTAGTGGCGGGCGAAGAGGCCGGCGTCATCGGGACGCCAGGGCCCCTCATAGCCGGAACTCAGTTGATAGGCCGAGGACTGAACCAGGGTCCGGACGAAGCTCTTCAGTCCGAATCCGGAACGGGTGAGTTCGGCGGCGAGTTCCTCCAGGAGTTCGGGGTTGGCGGCCTGGAGGCGCCAGGGAGCCGGGGGCGGGTTCCTGGGGTCGAGGCGGGCCGGATCCAACTGATTCACCGGCTCCACCAGGCCGAGACTGAACAGTTGCTTCCAGACGCGATTGGCCAGGTTGCGGGCAAACATCGGATCGTCAACGAGGTAGCCGGCGAAAGCGGCACGCCAGTTGGCGCCCGGGGACGGGGTCTGGCCCAGGCGGTAGCCGGGCATCACGGTGCGCAGTTCCGGGGATCCCACGCGAGCCGGCCGGTTTCCGAAGTTGGTGTTCAGGTCATACGCCCCGGCCGGGGCATCCGAGATGTCCCAACTTTGGAAAGCTGGATTTGTCCGGTCATTGCTGACGAGCGTGTAGCGGATGCGTGAGAAGAAGGCCGCCATGCGCCAGGCTTCCATGCGCGTGGCGGAGCGTCCCCAGACGCTCAGGTCATCCATGCGGCGGCGGCCGTCGTGGCAGACAATGCAGTCGTAGTGGCCGATCCCGAGGAAGGTGCTGGCGGTTCGCGACAGCAGGTCATCGAACTTGTCCTGGTTGGGGCCGGTGGGTACGCGCGACCGTAAGATATAGTTGGTGCCGGCGCGATCCGTGTCGAACGTGCTTCCCTGCGCGGTGAGCACTTCGATGGCGATATCGCGCAGGGACTTTCCGGTGGCGAGGGCGGCGGTGATCCAGGTGTGGAAGGCGTTGCGGCCGTCGATCTGCGAGGACTGAGTGGAGGCAACGGCGGAGTTCTGGAGGAGATCGCCGAGCCAGAGGGTCCAGCGGGCGTCGAAATCGGGGGAGTAGATCAGCCGCTCGATGAGCCGGTCCCGTTTGGTGGCTCCCTGATCGGCGACGAACTCCCGGATGGCCGCTGGGGAGGGCAGGTGGCCTGTGAGATCCAGGTGAATGCGGCGGACAAACTCCTCATCGGTGGTGAGGCGGGCGGCGGGGACGTTCAGGCGCTGGAGCCGGTCGAAAACAGCCCGGTCGATGAAATTGCGCCTTGGAATCGCCGAAGCGGGCACATTCCGGGAGGCAGCCGCGAATGCCGGTGATTTTGCCATGCGGCCAGCCGCTTCCTCCACACGGCGCAGAGCGCGCGTGGGCGCTTCACGATCGCCATCGAAACGGCAGTCCGGCTGGCCGGCGAGCAGACCGGCGGCGAGCACTCCCCACAAAGCCATCCTCATGGTTCCTCCCCGAGTTTCGGCGTGCCTGTTCCACACCCGCACACCCAACGGAATTGCTGGTAAGAGTATAGCGGCCTTTTTTCCTTTTTTCGATAGTCCTCCTTACCTTTCTTCCCCCGGTGCGTCTATTCTGGGTGTTGGATGGGAACCCCCAAGCCGTGCGAGCATACGCCATTCAGACGGCGGCCGGGATGGACGAGTCAGATCTGATCCGGGCTGCCCAGAAGGGGGATCGGGACGCTTTTGAGCGTTTGATCCGTGGTTACGACCAAAGTGTGCTCAGACTGGCATACAATCTGCTTCGGAACGAAGAAGACGCCGCCGATATCTACCAGGAAGCGTTCCTTCGGGTTCACAAGAACCTGAACAGCTTCCGTTTCGACTGTTCGTTTCACACCTGGCTGTATCGCATTGTGACCAATCTATGTCTCGACCAGCTTCGAAAGAAGAAGGTTCGCCGGGAAGAACCGTCGGTGGTGGAGACCTCGGACGGGACGCGGGACCGGCTGGACATGGTGCATGAGGAGAGGGCGGCGAGCGATCCGCAGCGCAACGTCCTTTCGGGCCAATTGCGGGACCGCATTCAGAACGTGCTGGGCAGCCTGACGGTGCGTGAGCGGATGGTTTTCGAAATGCGCCATTATCACGGGATGCGGCTGCGTGCCATCGGCGAAATGCTGGGCACGACGGAAGAGGCTGCCAAGAATTGCCTGTTTCGCGCCACGCAGAAGATGCGGGTGGCGTTGGGAGATTTTGTATGAGCCTTCGCGAGGGATCGAACATGAACTGCGAAGAAGCGCGCACGCAGCTTTCCCTGTATCTGTTGAGCGAGCTGGATTTCAGCCGGGAAGAGCTCCTGGAACAGCATCTGGACGGGTGTCCGGCCTGCCGTGAGGAGTTGGCCCGGGAGAAAGCTTTGAACGCGCTGCTGCAGACGGAAGATGCGCGCTTGGAAGTGCCGGCCGGATTGCTCAGCCGGTGCCGCGCGGATTTCGCGGCACAGCTTGCGCCGGGGGCGCCCGAGGCCGGAAACGCTTTTGTTCGCTGGTGGAACCGGCTGGGCGACATCGTGATTCCGCCGGCGGCGCTGTTCAAGGCGGCGGGTGTGGCGGCGCTGGTGGCGGCGGGATTCTTCGCGGGCCGTTCGCAGCAGAGATTTTCCGAACCGCCGGGCTGGACCGCCGCGCGGGTGAAGTCGGTGGAAGCGGCGGGGGACGGGCAGATTCGCGTGGTGCTGGATGAGACCCGCCAGCGCGAGGTATCGGGTGCGCCGGAAGAGGAGCAGATTCAGCGGTTGCTTCTGGCGGCGGTGAAGGATCCGACGGATCCGGGTTTGCGTGTGGAGTCCGTGCAGATGCTGCGCGGCCGGAGCGAGTCTTCGGAAGTGCGCCAGGCGTTGATCCATGCGCTTGAGAACGACGAGAACGACGGCGTGCGGCTGAAAGCGATTGAGGGCCTGAACCGGTTCGCCCGCGAGTTGGATACGCGGCGGGCGCTGACGAGGGTGCTGCTCCGCGACGCCAACCCTGGCATCCGGACGCAGGCGGTGGATCTGCTGATGCAGAACATGGCGCCGGCGGGGCTGGAGCAGGAGACCGTGGGCGCGATGCAGGAAGTTCTGCTGCGCGAAGAGAACGGCTATATCCGGCTGCGGTGCCAGAAGGCGCTGGCTGAGATGAAGGCCTCGCCGGGGACCTTTTAGCCATGCGGCGCCTGGCTCTTCTCAGCCTGGCCGCCGCGGCAGCAAACCAACTCTTGAGTGGCCAGACTCCCCGCTCTGGGATGTTCCAGGAGGGCGGCTTCTGGGTGGAGACGGAAGCGGGCACGCTGACGGCTCCGCACAACGCCCGCTTGCGCATTGAGGTGCCTGGGCACTTGGTGGTGCGGGCGGGCACAGGCCCCGCGGTGACCTATCAATACGTGAAGCGGGTGCGGGGTGCAAGCGCCGAACGCGCGCGCCGGATGATGGAGGCGGCGGCGCTTCGAGCGCACATTCAGCCGCATCTCGCCATTCTGACGGCGCCGGGGTTCGACGAGAGGCTGACGGCCGAACTGCGGATCTACCTGCCGGCTCCCGTGGCGGCGGTCAGTCTGTTCAGCGAGGCGGGGGATATTGACGCCCGGGGGCTTCGGGCGGCGGTGGAAGCCCGGACGCTGGGCGGGATGATCGAGCTGGATCGAATCGAGGGGGCGGCGGAGGCCCGGACGGCGGGCGGGGAGATCCGGATGGGGGCGATAGACGGCGCGCTGCGAGCATTCTCCGGCGGCGGGACCATCCGGTTGAGGCGTGCCACGCGCGATGCGGAGTTCGAATCGGCGGGCGGCGAGATCTTTGTGCGCGAGGCGCTGGGGCGGGTGCGGGCGAAGACGGCGGGCGGCAACATCCACATTGATCATGCCGGGGCGACGGTGGAGGCGGACACGGGCAGCGGGTCGATTGTGGTGGGTTCGTCGGGTGGGGCGGATTGCCAGACCGGTTCCGGGGCCATCCGGCTCAACAGCGTGCGCGGCGTGTTCCGGGCGCTCACCGGACTGGGGCAGGTGATGGCGGAGTTGGACGGCCCGGTGATTTCCGATTCATTTCTTGGCACCGGCGATGGTGACGTTGTTGTGTTTCTGCCGTCCAACCTTGCAGTCAGGGTGGAGGCGAGGAACCTGACGCCGGGACGCGGACGGATCTCTTCGGAGTTCCCCGAGATCCAGGTGAAGGGAACCACGCCGGTGGTGGCCGCGGGCGCTTTGAATGGCGGCGGTCCACTGCTGAGAATCGACGCCATGCGTGGCGTGATTCAGATCCGGCGCAAATCAAATTCCAGATGAGGTTGATCATGAGAACGATGCAGATGAGTCCGATGGCACGCAGAGCGTTGCTGGTGGCGGTGGCCGCCGCGTTGCCCGCCTTGGCGCAGCCCGCGCAGGCGCCGCCGCCTCCGGAGCCCCCGGAGCCGCCGCAGGTTCACATCCTGACCTCGAGCGGAGGCAGCTTCCTGGGCGTGGGCGTGACGGAGATCACGGCGGAGCGGGCCAAAGCGCTCAGCCTGCGCGAGGAGCGGGGGGTTGAGATCACCAAGGTGGATGACGACAGCCCGGCGTCCAAGGGTGGATTGAAGGCGGGTGACGTGGTGCTGGAATACAACGGCCAGCGCATTGAAGGCACCGACCAGTTTGTGCGCATGGTACGCGAGACGCCGGCCGGGCGTGAAGTGAAGATGACGGTATCGCGCGGGGGCCAGCCGCAGACGGTGGCCGTGAAGACGGCGCCCCGCACATCGCGAACCTATGCGATGAACAAGACGTTCCCGGTGCGGGTGCCTGAGGTGAGGATCCCGGAGATCCGGATGCCGGAGATCGTGATTCCCGATATTCCGCGCGCGTCGATGTACTGGAGAAACGGTGTGCTGGGTGTTGAGGCTGAGAGTCTGGAGCCGCAGCTTGCTTCGTACTTCGGCGTTTCGGAAGGCGTGCTGGTGCGGTCGGTGAACAAGGACACGCCGGCCGAGAAGGCGGGGCTGAAGGCGGGTGATGTGATCCTGAAGGTGGATGACACCAAGGTGACGAGCCCGCGGGATGTGACGCGGATCATCCGTGACGGGAAGACGGGCAAACGGACGCTGGCCCTGGCCCTGATGCGCGACCGTAAGGAGACCTCCGTGAGTGTGACGATCGAGGATCCGGATACCAAGCCCAGAGGCCGAGTGGTTCGCCAGTAGCGGTTTCTCCAGTTGGTTCCTTCCTCACGGCGCGGGGGGCGGGATTCCTGAGACGGAATCCTTCCCGCCGCGCCGTATTGTTGTTTAGAGACCCTTTTGTGAGTGAAGCCCTACCTGATCGGGTAGGAACATCGTTTCCTACCTGCCATTCCGCCCCTGCCTGCGAGATACTGAGCCCAGCCGGGTGCCAGCAAGGGCCCCGCCCAGAGGTGCATGTGCCCAGTCCCAGCAGCCCTGAGCAGGCCGCGAAACAGCTTGAAATCATCCTGAAGCACCCGATCTTTGCGAGGTCTCCGAGAGTGGCCAGCCTTTTGCGGTACGTCGCGGGGCGCACGCTCGAGGGGAGTTCCGACCTCAAGGAGTATGTGATCGGGACCGAGGTATTCGGGCGCGACGCGAGTTACAATCCGCAAGACGACCCGACGGTCCGGATCATGGCCGGCCGGCTGCGGGCCAAGCTGGCGGAATACTATCACGGCCCCGGCCGCGAGGATGCGGTGCTGATTGAGTTGCCGCGGGGCGGCTACCAGACAACGTTCACGGTGCGCCGGGAGGCTGCGGCGGCGCCGGTGCGGATGGAGCGGCCGAGGGCCCTGGCTGTGGGACGTTCCGCCGAGGCCGGACGCCTGGCGGCGATTTATCAGGACGTCCTGCGAGGCGCGGGTTACGTGGTCTGTATTGCCGCTGAAGCCGGCATGGGCAAGACAACGTTCGCCGAGGAGTTTCTCGCCGGGATCGCCGGCGCCGATGTGTTGATCGCGCGAGGACGATGCTCCGAGCGGCTGGCTGAAGCGGCGGCGTTCGGCCCGGTGCTTGAGGCGTTGGACGAACTGCGCCGAGGGAGCCCGGATGCAGCTCAACTGATGGAGGAACTGGCTCCCAGTTGGCACGATCAACTGGTTCCGCGGGGGGGCGGCGGGTTGCGCACGCCATCCTATGAAAGGACGCGGCGGGAGTTCGCGACGTTCCTGGAGGGCCTGGCGGCGCGGCGGCCCGTGGTGCTGCTGTTCGATGACATGCATTGGGCGGATGCATCAACGTGCGATCTGCTGGCTCACCTGAGCCAGCGCCTGAAGAGCATGCGGCTGCTGATTGTGGCCACGTTTCGCTCTGGCGCCCTGCAGGCCCCGGGGCAGCCTTTCCTTCCGGTGAAGCTGAGGCTGGAACGCGAGGGATTGAGCCGCGAGATCGTGTTGCCGCTGCTGGCCGCGGGCGACGTGGTGCAGTTCATCGATTTGCGGTTTCCCGAGAATTTCTTTCCGCCGGAGTTTTCCGCCATCGTTTGGGAGCGCACGGAAGGCCACCCGCTCTTCCTGAGTGACCTGTTGCGGTTTCTGGAGGACACGCAGGCGGTGGCGCGCGATGGGCGCGGCTGGCGTCTGGTTCGTGGTACGGGTGAGGTGCGCCGGCGGATCCCCACCGGCACGCAGGCCATGATCACTGCCAAGTTGAGTCATCTGGATGAGCAGGATCAGGCCATCCTGCTGCGGGCGGCGGTGCAGGGGCTGGTCTTCGATTCAGCCGTTGTGGCGGAGGCTCTGCAACTCGACCCGGCGCTGGTGGAGGAGCGGCTCCGCAGGCTGGAGGAGGTCCATCGTTTGATCACGATGGTGGAGGAACAGGAACGCCCGGGGTTGACGCTATCGGTGCGGTACCGCTTCACTCATGTGCTGTACCAGAATTCGCTGTATCAATCGCTGACCCCGACGCGCCGCGCGGTTGAGAGCCTTCAGGTGGCGAGTGCGCTGGCTCGCGCGGCCGGGGAGACGGCCGGCGGCATGGCGGCCGAACTGGCACTGCTCTACGAAACGGGCCGGGACGCGGTGAAGGCCTCGCAGCACTTTCTGCAAGCGGCCCGCAATGCGGCCCGTGTGTTTGCTTATCCCGAGACCGCGCTGCTGTGTGAACGCGGGCAGCGAAGCCTTCTGGCGCTTCCCGCTTCGCGGCAGCGCGACGAGCAGGAGTTGATGTTCGCGTTGACCATGGGGATGGCACTGATGTCGACCCGGGGATTTGCCGCTCCCGAAGTGGAGACCACCTATCGAAGGGCGCGCGAACTTTGCCTTGGGCTGCATGAGACCCGCCGGTTGATCACGGTGTTATGGGCTCTGCACACCGGCCAGACCAATGCCGGCAACCTGACGGAGTCGTTGAAGCTGGCTCTGGAGATGCAGGAAGCGGCCACCGAAATGGGCACGGTGGACGGGCTGGTCCAATCGCTGCACGCCACAGGCACCACACTGGCATTCATGGGCCGGCTGACTGAGGCGCGGAAGCCGCTGGAGCGCATCCTGGAGGTGGCTCCTCCCAGCCGCCACGAGTTCCGGCCGGCCATCTATGTGCTGGATCCGATGGTCACATCGCTCAGCATGCTGGGCCGGACGCAGACCCTGATGGGCGACTACGAAGCCGGCATGGCGACGGCTCGCGCGGCGCTTGACCTGGCCACTCGGCTGGGCCACCCGCACAGCCAGGCCTACGCGGTGTTCTGGATCGGCTGGATTCTGCAGACGCGCGGCGATTGGCAGGGTGCGTTGCCGCATCTTGAGACCGCGATGGGCATGGGACGGGCGCAGGGCATGCCGTCGATTGTGGAATGGGGGCGGGTGGTGCATGGGTCGGCGCTGGCGCATCTGGGCCGACTGGAGGAAGGGATCGCGGCGATACGGCTCAGCATTGAGCGGCAGGACATGTTGGGCGCCCGGCTGGAGCGGCCCTACTGCCTGGTTTTGCTGGCCGATGCCTTGCTGGCCGCCGGCCAGACCGGGGAGGCCTTGCGCCATTGCGTCCGGGCTGTGGAACTTGGGGAGGCGACGGGCGCCCGGAGCTTTGAAGCGGAAGCGCACCGTTTGCGCGCCGAGGCGCTGCTGGCCGAGGACAACCGCCTGGAAGGCGAGCGGGCCATTGTGCTGGCGATGGAACTGGCCAGGGCCCAGGGATGCCGCCTGCTGGAAGACCGGGTCGCGCGCAGTGTGGAGCGCACCTTCCGCGGCGTTGGGATGCTGGAACGGCGGCACCGTTCAGCGCAGCAGTCCCTGACGTAGCGCCTTGGCGACAGCCTCCGCCTTCGAGTGCACCTGAAGCTTTTCGTAGATCCGCTTCATGTGGTAGGCAACGGTGTTGGCCGTGACCCCGAGTTTCTTAGCCGCGGTTTTCAGATTGTCGCCCTCGGCCATCATCTTCAACACACGCAGTTCGTGGGGCGTGAGATTGTGGGCGGCGGTCTCCGGGGGTTGAAAGCGGCGGAACAACTCCATCACACGGCGTGCAATGGCGGGTGACATGGGTGCGCCGCCGTCGACAATCTCGCGGATGCCGTCGAGGATCGCCGAAGGAGGCGAGTTTTTCAGCAGATAGCCTTCGGCGCCGGCGCAGATGGCTTCGAAGATTCGCTGGTCGTCGTCGAACACCGTGAGAACGATCATGGCCAGGCGCGGGTAGCGTTCACGCAGCAGGCGGATACCATCAATGCCGCTCATGCCGGGCAGGCCAAGGTCGATGACAACGACATCCGGGAGGTTGGCCTCCAGGCCCGGCAGCGCATCTTCCATGGAGCCGTAGGCGCCCAGGCAGGCAAAGCCATCGGTTCCACCGATGAGCGCACGGAGGCTTTCGCGGACCACCGTGCGGTCTTCGACGAGGGAGACTGTGATTGTGCGCAGGCCGGATACGGCGGGAGTCCTCCGTAGGTTCATGGTAACGTCGGGGGCGAATGGGGCGCACTACCTGTTTGGGTAGCTTTGTTCATTGCCGTCCGGCCGGGAGACGGCAGAGAATTCGAGTTCCGCGAGGCTCGACCGGACTCAACTCGAAGTGCCCGCCAAGCTTTGCGGCCCGTGCGCGCATGGAGCGGAGGCCGGTGCCGGCGGACAAGCGGGCGTGGCCGCTCAGCCCGCACCCGTCATCTTCGACGGTCAACTCGACCGATCCCCCTGAGATCGCAAGGCGAGCGGCGACGCGTGAACAGCCGGAGTGCCGCGCGGCGTTGTGGACGCTTTCCTTGAAAATCAGCAGCAGGTCGCGCCGGGTCTCAAGCGGCAAGAGACGCGTCTCGTCCGAGGGTACGTGGAACTCAAAGTCGATGTCACGGGCCGCGAAAAGGTCCGATCCGAAGCGCCGCATGCGCAGGGCCAGATCGCTCAGCCGGTCATTGTGGGGATGGATGGACCAGACGATATCGCTCATTGAGGAGATGACCTCGCGGCTGGCCGAGGACATCCGTTCAATGAGGCCCGAGGCTTCCGTTTAATGGGCAGTCGTTCGGCGAACAGGCCCATGGCCGCCGCCACGCAGAAGGTTGGAAAGAAACCCCACCGCATCAGGTAACCCCGCTCAACGCCGGATCTTGATTATAGCCCTGGTGCGGACCACCACCCTGGGCGCGGGGGACATATACTGGACTCGGAGACCAACCAGCCATGCGACTGATCTTTCTGATTCTACTGACCACCGCGGCGGCCTTCGGCCAAGCCGTTACCGCCTCACTTGTGGGAGCCATCACGGATTCGTCGGGTGGAGCGGTGCCCGAAGCCACGGTGCGCATCACCGAAACGCAGACCGGCGTGGCTCGTCAGCTCACAACCAGCGCGGAAGGACTGTTCAGCCAGCCCTATCTTCCGCCGGGTGTGTATACGGTGGAGGTGGAGCGGGCAGGCTTCAAGAAGGTGTCGCGGAGCAACATCCAGCTTCAGGTGGCGACCACGGTACGCGTGGATTTCACGCTGGAGCCCGGCATGGTGACGGAGACGGTTCAGGTGACCGCCGAATCGCCGCTGTTGCAGACGGATCGCAGTGACGTGAGCCGCACGGTGACGTCGCAGGCCGTGAGGGAACTGCCGGTGGCCAACCGGAGCTTTCAGGCACTGGCGGGATTGATGCCGGGAGTCACACCGCCGATCGCCAATTTCACTGCGCTTGAAGATCCGCAGCGCACGTCTTTCTTCCAGGCCAACGGGCAGGGGAACTCGGCGAACAACGTGCAGGTGGATGGTGTGGACAATAACAACGTGACGCTGGGGCTGACGATCTACATTCCGCCGGCGGAAGGCGTGCAGGAGGTGAGCATCAGCACGTCGAACTTCAACGCGGAGTTCGGGCGGGCGGGCGGCGCGGTGCTGAACGTGATCACGCGCGGCGGCACCAATCAGTTGCATGGAAGCCTCTTCCACTTTCACCGGAACGCCTCCTTGCGGGCGCGCAACTTCTTCAACTTCGTACCGCAGCCGAAGCCGGCGTTCGTGCGCAACCAGTACGGAGGCACGGTGGGCGGACCCATCCGGCGCAATAAGACGTTCTTCTTCGGGTCCGTGCAGGCCACCAGCGAACACCGCGCCACCACGCAGTTCAACACGATTCCCGTGGCCGCATGGCGCACCGGCGATTTCAACGGCGTGCCGGGCTTGAATCTGTATGATCCGCGCACGGGGACGGCGACGGGCGCGGGCCGGACGCCGTTCGCGGAAGGCCGGATCCCCTCAAGCAGGATTCACCCGATCGCATCGCGGCTGGCGTCGTTCCTGCCGGCGACGAACCAGGCGGGGCTGGCCAACAATATTGTGGGGAACGTGCCGTTCAAGCTGGATACCTACACCTACGACGCACGAGTCGACCACAACTTCAACGAGCGCAACAGCATGTTTCTGAAGTATGCCTATGTGCCGTCGGACGTGGCGCAGGATGCACTGCTGGGGCTTAAGATCGGCGATGGCGTGGCCAGCACGGGCGCCAACCATACCGTCGCTCTGAACTACAACCGCCAGTGGAGCCCGACGCTGCTGATGGAATCGCGCTTTGGCTACAACCGGTACTTTGTGAACGTGAACGGCAACAACGTGGACGACCCGCTGGCAAAGGAATTGGGATTCCGCAATCCATTCCCGGACCCGATCAGTGCGCGCGGCCTGCCCCGTTTCGACGTCTCGGGCATGCCGGGTATCGGGGTGCCGGTGGTGTATCCCTTGGTCAACGCCGACAATCTGTTCAACGCGGTGAACACGTGGAGCAAGAATGTCAACCGGCACACCATGAAGTGGGGCGCCGATGTGCGCCGCATCCGCGCGGACCGCTTCCAGCCGCAGGGGCTCAACTTCGGCCCCCGGGGCCGCTTCCAGTTCAACCCGGGAACGGCGGCGCTGCCAGGCGCGCCGCTGGGCGCTTTCGGCACGCTGGGCAACTCATTCGCGGCGTTTCTGATCAACGCTCCGGACGTTTCTTCCCGGACGTTCCAGACGGTCACTCCCACCAACCGCCTGACGCAGCTTTTCTTCTTCTTCCATGACTCGTGGCAGGTGACATCGCGCCTCACCCTGGATCTGGGCTTGCGATACGAGGCCCATTCGACGGTGAAGCCGCGCTACGCCGGCGGGGCGTCGAACTACGACATTTCGAACAACAGCCTGGTGGTGGCGGGCGTGGGCGGCATCGGCCTGAGCACCAACGTCGACTTCGACCGGAACAACTGGGCGCCGCGGGTGGGGTTTGCCTACAAGGTATCGCCGAAGGCAGTGCTGCGCGGCGGCTATGGCACCAGCTATTACACCGGGAGGTTCGGGTTCACGGGCGGCACGCTTTCCACACAGTTCCCGGTGATCTACAACGTGCAGAACGGGGTGGCGAACGACTTCCGGATCGACGGGAGCATGGATACGATTGAGCCGGTTCCGGTGGTGCCCATTCCGTCGAGCGGCGTGATCAACCCGGCGCCCAACCAGGGCTTTTTCACGATTCCCCGCAAGACCCCCATCCCGTTTGTGCACAGCTACAGCCTGACCTATCAGCGGGAGTTGGGGCTGGGTGTGGTGATGGACGCCGCTTACGTGGGATCGCTGGGGCGGCGCCTGCCCAGCCAGCGCGAGCTGAACCACGCCTTGCCAGGGCAGGGCGCGGCCGGGCTGCGGTTCAATCAGCTCTTCGGCCGGACGGCGAGTGTCGCCGAGCGCGCCAATGCCTACAACAACAACTACAACTCCCTGCAGGCGAATTTTCAGAAGCGCTTCTCGAATGGCTTGCAGTTCGGTCTGGCATACACGTGGAGCAAGGTGTTGAGCGTGCAGGACGATCAGGGCGGCTTCGTGATCACGGCGATTGTCCGCCGCAACTACGGGCCCACGTCGTTTGACCGGAATCAGATGATGGTGTTCAACCACCTGTGGGAACTGCCGTTCGGCAAGGGGAAGCCATTTGCGAATACCGGCGCCATGCGGCATGTGGCGGGCGGGTGGCAGGTGAACGGAATCTACCGGGCGGTGAGCGGATCGCCGTTCAATATCTCGGCGGATGCGGGACCGTGCAACTGTCCAGGCAATGGGCAGTTCGCCGACGTGGTGGGCAAGTACAAGATTTTGGGCGGCGTGGGCCCGGGGCAGCGCTTCTTCGATGTCTCGGCATTCGCCGCGCCGGGCGCCAACCGCTTCGGGAACGCGGGGCGCAATGTCGGCCGGGGTCCGAATCTGTTCAACTACGACTTTTCAGTGTTCCGGAATTTCGATCTCCGGGAAGGGTGGAAGCTGGAGTTCCGCACGGAGTTCTACAATCTGACGAATACGCCGCAGTTCGCTAATCCGGTGGGCAACGTGAACGCCGGGAACTTCAGCCAGATCACGGGGACCATCGCAGGCGCCGGTGAGCGCGAGGTGCAGTTTGCGCTGCGTCTGCGATTTTGAGCCAATGCGGTTCAGGCAAGGCCAGCGGGCCGATTGTCTGGCTCAGCGATTGAGCCTTGGGACTCTGGATTTGGCGCGCGGCCCCGCTCCACCAGCTAGGCCATCGTTGCCGGTTGCGGAGCCGCCTCAAGCGGCCATTCAATCGGCCGCTTGAAATCACAATGCGCCAGGAGCTCTGGAGCGGGCGTGCATCCGGGAATGCAGACGAGCGCAACCTGAATACCAGTCCGTCGAACCAGCTTCATCGCCGGGACACAATCAGTGTCGTTAGTCATGAGGGCGATTAGATCAACGGAGCGGTTGGCAGCGATCGTTGCCATGTCGAGTCCGATCCGCATGTCCACTCCTTTCTGTTCGAACTTCGGAATGAAGTCGGAATCCACCGGAGGATTCGAGGGCCGGTGACCTCGCCGGATCACATACCCGCGAAACTTAAGCACGCCGCGTCGAACGGCGAAAAGATCCTTACGGGCAAGATCGTTGAGGTAGGGCGTTGTCTGGTTGAATGTCTGAACCGCTCGCGACACGGGCAGCTTAGTCTGGCCGTTGAAAAGGGCGCAGTCGTAGTAGAGAATTCGAATGATCTCTTCCGTGCCGAGACCACAGGACAGCCCTACCTTTTCGATGTAGTCTGCATCGATCACCTTCTTTGCCCGCTTGAGATAGCTGCGTAGGTGGCCGCCGTCGATAAGGACGGTAATCTTCTTGTCCAATGTGGCTCACATGAGGTGAGGCCCGCAGTTTCCTGCGGGCCTCGGATTGTTGCTCGCCATACGAGCGTAACGGAAATTGGACGTCATTGCACTGAAGGCATCGCCATCCAGAACAAGAATAGCAAACACGGCAGACTATCTCAAGGGTAGTTCCCATTGCAGAAATAGAACACCACCATCTCAAGAGCGATCGGAAGCTTTCCGATCAGAGGTTTTTCAGAGGACTCTTCACGCGCTGGGAGCGGCCTGCTGATCCATGAAGTAGTAGCCGATCATGTGGCACACAATCATGTGGGCGTCTTCAATGCGGCCCATGTGGGGGACCGGCGCCTGAATGTTGAGCTGGGCGAGACCCGCCAGTTTGCCCCCGTCGCGGCCCGTCAGGGCGAGCGTGCGGCAGCCGATGGAGTTGGCGTACTCAAACACCCGCAGGACATTGGGTGAGTTGCCGGAGCCGCTGATGCCCATCACCAGGTCGCCTGGCTGCGCGAAGTTCTTGAGCTGTTCGACAAAGGCCTGCTCGTAGGCGACATCGTTCGAATAGGCGGTGAGGGTGGGCAGCGAGTCCGTGAGGGCCATGATGCGGAAGCGCTTGGCGTAGCCGAAGCTGGCTCCCTTGACGATATCGCAGGCGAAGTGGGAGGCTGTGGAGGCGCTGCCGCCGTTGCCGCAGACAAAGATGGTGCGGCCCTGATCGCGAGCCTCTTCAAACCAGCCGATGGCCTGGTTGACGCGTTCGAGATCGAGTGAGTCGATGGTCTTGAGCAGTTCGGTCTTGTATTGTTCAGCGAAGTTCATGAGATTTCTTCCGTGAGTGCGAGCGCGCCGTGGAGCACGCTGTCATCGGCGAGCGCGGCGGGAACCACATCGATGCGCGCGCGCGACCAGGAGGTGATCTGGCGCCGGAGTTCGGCGCGCAGAGGATCAAAGAGAGCGGGTCCTGCCTTGCCGATGCCGCCGCCCACGACAAGGCGGGCCGGGTTGAGCAGCATGATGATGGTCTTGAGACCACGCGCCAGCAGGACGACGTACCGTTCGACGAATGACGGGTCCGTCAGGAGTTCGCGCGCGGGAATGCCGTGGTCGCGCTCCAGCCAGAGGCCGCAGCACATGCGCTCCAGGCAGCCGCGGGCGCCGCAAAGGCACTCAGGACCATCGGGCACCACGGTGGTGTGGCCGATTTCGCCGGCATAGGAGTCCGCCCCGCGATAGATGCGGCCTTGGGAGACGATACCGCCGCCGATGCCGGTGGAGAGGGTCATGTAGAAGACCGGGTCAAGCCCGCGGGCGGCGCCGGCGCGGGCTTCCCCAAGGGCGCCCACGTTGGCGTCGTTATCGATGATGACCGGTACTTTGAGGCGGTCCCTGAGCACAGCGCCCAGTTCGAATCCGGACCAGCCGCCAACGTGCGTGGAAAGTGCAACGCGTTGGGCGTCAAACAGCACCGGCCCTCCAAATCCCACGCCACAGCGGTCAAAGCGCCAGGATTCGGCGATGGCCGCGACGCGGCCGAGCATCCAATCGGGCCCGCCATCGCGGTTGGTGGCTTCGGAAACGCGTTGGATCATCCGCTCGCCATCGAAGAGGGCGATGGTGAACTTCGTGCCGCCGATGTCGATGGCAAGGGTCCTCATGGCTCGGCCAGCTCCTGTGGGGAGGCAGTTCCGGTGCCTTTCTTCATGATGGTCACGGATGCCACGCGGTGGCCGAAGAGGGCGGCGGCGCGAGCGGGCGCCCCGGCGGCAAGCGCCATGGCGGCTCCGGCGGAGAAGCTGTCACCCGCGCCGCAGATATCCACGGGGTTGGCTACGCGCGTGGTCTCGACGAAATCGCGGCCGGCGGCGGTTTCGATGGTGATGCCCGCGCCGCCGTGGGTGACGAACAGGGCCGGCGCATTGCCGTGGGCCCGCAGGCTGGCCAGGGTGGCGCCGGCGCCCAGGCGAGCCAGCGCCTCGGCGGCCTCGTCTTCATTGGGCTTGATGTGGATGCCGCGAAAGTGCTCGATGCGGCGCCTTGAATCGGCCCAGATGATCGTGCCGGGGTGGGATTGGGCGAGTTCAGCGATTGCCTCGCGCACGGCAGGCGTCACAACGCCGCCGCAGCCGGTTTCAGCCTGGTCTGAGATGAGGACGGCGTCGAACCCGGTGAAGCTCTCGCGGATCAGTTCGATGAACTGCTCTTCGTCCCGGCGCGGCAGCGGCTGTGTGTTGATGAAGTCGACCCGGGGCAGATCCTCCTGACCCGTGGCCTGGTTCAGCAGCTTGGTGTAGGTGAAGGTGTGAACGCGCGGCGACACCACCACCAGGTCGCTTGAGATGCGGCGTCTGTTGAGTGCGTGCCTCAGTTCGTAGCCGAAGCCGTCATCGCCGATGACACCGGCGACGGCCACCTCGCCCACGCCGAGCGCCGCCAGGTTGTTGGCCACGGTGCCGCCGGCGCCGGGCGTGACTTCCGTGGCGGTGACCGCCGTGCGCGGGATGCCGGTCTCGCGGGATGGTTCGGCCAGCGAGGGATCGTAGCGGCACCACCGGTCCAGGCAAATATCGCCGATGACGAGGGCCCGCAGGGAGGGCAGTTGAGCCAGGATGCGGTCCGTGGTCATGCCAGTGCGCGCCAAAGGGCAGGGACCGTGGCGCGATGATCACCCTGCACGTAGAAGCTCTCGCCGCCATCGGCCACGGTGCGGACCAGCATTGTCTTGTGGGGGCGGAAGTAGTAGCCGGGGTCGGTCTTGGGGAGTTCGGCGCGCGGGTCGCCGAGGATGGGAACGATGTCAAAGACCGCGGTGGTGAAGTGGCGGATCTCGCGTCCTTCCTGGTGCGCCACATTGCGAGCCATGGCCAGCGCCTTGAGGTACACCTCGGGAGCCATGATGGCGGAACCGAAGCCCAGCAGCACGCCACCCTCCAGGTTCTCAACGCTCCGGGCGAAGATCAGGAAATCGCGGTAACTGGCGGAACCGAGCGCGGCGCCGTTGCAGTTCGGGTGCTGGTGAAGGATGTCGTAGCCGATGCCGGCATGGGAGGTGACGGGGATCCCAAGGCGGTACGCCTGAGCCAGCACGCTGAACCGGCGATGCGGATAATCGCTTGCCAGGATGCGCCGGCCCGCATTCTCACCCAGCCCGAGCTCACGAACCGCGGCCTCCTCCACCCAATCGTTGAGCTCGCCGGTTTCGCGCCACAGGCCGAATTCGCCGGTGCGGATGTAGCGGGCCACGCTTTCGGTGGTGGCGCCGATGCGGGCCAACTCGTAATCGTGGATCACACCCGCGCCGTTCATGGCGATGTGCGTAAGGAGTCCGCGTTCCAGCAGATCGATGAGATGAAGGTTGACTCCCGCGCGAAGCACGTGAGCACCCATCATCAGGATGACGGCGGAGCCGCGGGCGCGGGCGGCGCGGATCCGTTCGGCCACCGTGGCCAGATGCGGATGTTCGAACGCGGGCGCGGCGCTGGTGAGTTCCAGCCAGCGGTCCAGGTGAAGATCGTGCGTGCGCTCGGCGAGCGGTTTGATCAGCAGCCGCGACCGGTCGAACTGCGGATAGCGTGAGGCCATGGTCAGGCGGCGGGGAAGAGCACGCCCATCAGGTCGGCGTGGCAGTTGTAGTTGGGGACGATGAAGTCCGCCCCGACGCCCACCAGGCGCTTGCGTTTCCACTCGTCGACCGAGGAGCACTCAGGCTCCTGGCTGGCCACGCCGACGGCAACGCCGCCCACCTGCTTGATGTTTTCGATCTCGACGTAACCGTCGCCAAAGCCGAGGAACTCCTCGCCTTTGCACTCGGCGCGGGCCAGCACGCGCTGGATGAGGATGGCCTTCGAAAAGCTCTTGTAGTCGTCGAGCGCGCCAAATACGCCGCCGTCGAAGTACCGGGTTACGTTCAAAAGCTCCGCTTCCGCCTTCATGTAGGCTTCGTCGGTCCCGCTGGCCAGATACATGCGCAGGCCGCGCTCGCGCAACGATTCCAGAAGCTGGCGCGCCCCTGGCACCATGTATTTCTCAGGGCTGGCGTGGCCGCGGCGCAGCTCGTCGACGCGGCTTTCAATGCGGGTCCAGAGTCGGTCGAGGTAGATCTTCTTGTAGACCAGGGGGTCCTGGGGCGTGCCGCCCCGGGCCGTGATCTGATCGGCAAGTTCGATCATCTGATAGATAGTGTCTTTTCCGGTAAGCCGGCCCACAAAGTCATCCACCAGCGCGGTGAGTGACGCCTCGGATTCGCCGGTGTTGAGTTCAGCCAGAAACTCCACCATCATCGGCACCATGGTTTCCACCCATCCGGATCGGATGAGGGAGATGGTTCCATCAAAGTCAAAAAGCACCACCCGCGCGTTCGCGGCCGACGCGCCGGGGCGGATGTGTTCGATCATCAAGTCTCCGGAAAGGGGATTCGGGAACAGGAAGTGCCCTGGTCCCATTGTCCCACTAGTGGAGCGTTTAGCGGCGGCCCAGGCCCAGCCCGCCCAGGAATGCCGTGATCTCGCCGAAGGCCCGCAGTTGCTCGGCGTTGCTGAAACCGCCGTGTTTGCCGCCGGGAATGGTGACCAGTTTGTTCTTCACCCCGGCTTTGTCCAGCGCCTGGTGCAGGCGAACGCCATGCTGATAGGGCACCGTGGGGTCGGCGTCGCCATGAATGGTGATGACGGGCGGCTGGCCGGCGCGAACGTATTCAAGCGGTGAAACCGAGCGGGCGATGTCGTTGCGATTCGGCATGCTGGCCAGCCAGGCGACCGCGTAGGCTTTTTGGTTGGGCCCATCCAGCAGATCCACCACATCGGTGATGCCGTACCAGTTGACGATGGCGGCCACCTTGAGAGGGACGTTTCCGGGGCACTGGCGATGGAAGCTGGTGTCGCCAAGCATGCCCGTGGTGAGCGAAAGATGGCCGCCCGCTGAGTGTCCGGTGACCACCAGTTTTGAGGTATCGAAATTGTAGTTCTTGGCGTTGTTGATCACCCATTTGAGGGCGCACAGGCAATCCTCAACGGCCGCGGGAGCGAGCGAAACAGGGCCCAGCCGGTATTGCACGTTGACGACGGCCCAGCCCATTTCCAGATAGGGCATGGCATTGAAAAAGGCCGTCTCCTTGTTGCCGCCAACCCAGCCGCCGCCGTGGATGTAGATCAGCGTGGGGGTGGGCGCGGAGGCCGCGCGCGGGCGGTAGACATCCACCTTGGCTTCAAAGTTGTTGGCTTTGAGATAGGTGATGCCGGGCACGATCATGAATTCACTGGAGAGAGTGGCGGCCCAGTTCGCGGTGGGGGACTGAGCGTGGCCCAGGAGCGCGCCGGCGAGGGCGGCGGCTGAGAGAACGGCGGAAATGCGCATGGATCGATTGTGCAACATCCCCGTGGGGGCTTGCGCCGAGGTGTGTGGGGCCGAGGCGTGGACACGCTCGTGCCGGCATCAAGCCCGGTACAATTGAGATCGCGATGCCGGCCTTCAGTTACGCACAAGCCGCGGTGCTCGCCGTTCTGGTGGCGGTGGCGGCCGTCTACGATGTGCGCGAGCGCCGCATTCCGAACTGGTTATGCCTGGCCGGCTTCGCGGCCGCGTTCGCGGTGAACCTGGGCTGGGACCTTGCCCGGGGCGCGGGGCTGGCGCTGTCTGTCTACCTGGCCCTCTTTCTGATTCGGGCGATGGGCGGTGGCGACCTGAAGCTGATGGTGGCGGCGGGGGCGCTGGCGGGCCCGTCACGGTGGCTGCTGATCTTTTGCCTGGCGTCGATTCTGGGGGGCATCGTGGCGCTGGCCATGATCGCGATGCGGCGCCGTCTGCCGGGCACGCTGGAAAACATCGTAGTGATTCTGGGCCGCCTGGCTCGCGGCCGTGCGCCCCATGAGGGGCGGCCGGATCTTGATGTGCGCACCGGAGCGGGGCTGCGGCTTCCCCATGGAGTACCCATCGCGGTGGGGACGTGGCTGGCGCTGGCGGCGGCCGGTGTCCGGTGAGTGTGTGCGGTGAGATGACGGCGAAGAACGTGATTGACATGATCAAGGAAGGCGTCATGAGTTGCACGGGTGGTAAGACGGAAGCGGCCGGCCAGGGCCGTGCGTTCACCAGGCGCCAGGGTGCCTGGCAGACCATGTGGGGCTTGCTGGTGCTTTGCGCGGTGGCCGCGCTCGCTGGACAGAAGGAGAATCCTTACGGTGAGCCTCCGCGCATTCCGCGCCTTCGCGCCGCGCCAGCCATGGATGGTGATCTGGGCGAATGGCGCGGCCGGGCGCATTCCGATGGCGTGTGGGACCTGTCGCGGTTGCGCGAGACCCCGTGGTATGACCCGAAGATCAACCGGCTCACGCTGCACCCGGGAGAGAAGGGTGGGCCGGAGGAGGACCTTCAGGCGCGCTACTACATCGCCTGGGACGCCGAGTACCTGTACCTGGGCGCGGAAGTACGTGACAACGTGAACGACGTGGCGGACCCCGCGCATCAGCCGAAGCGCTGGTACTTCAAGGATGCGATCTGCTGGTTCATCGAGGCTCCGCGAACCGAAGTCCCAAAGAAGTTCGGCGAAGGCGACAATGCGTTCTGTTTCGTCATCGACCCCTCCAAGCCGCCGCATGGCGCCTGGTGGCGGCACGGGGCGCCCGGACGCACCTATCTGGAAGAGCCCCTGCCCAGGGATGCCGTGGATTACGCCATCCGCATGACCCGCCCGGGGTCAGGCGATTTCGTGTTGGAGGCACGGGTCAGGATGGGGCCGACGCTCGGCCGTTCTGTCGCCTCGTGGCGGCCGCCGGCGGAAGGCGATCGCTGGGGGATCGAGATTGTCCACACGGATCCCGATGGCGGGGCCTACGGAGGCCATTTTCTGATCTACGGCCGCGGTGACGACGACGCCACCTGGGGTCCGGTTGTGCTGTCCGGACCCGTTGAGCCGGTGGACCGGAAGCCGGATTAGAAGCGCATCAGAATCCGCGCTGCGGCCGGTATCCGGGGCGGTATCGCAGGCGGAACTTCTTGCCCGCGTCCGAAACAATCTCAACGGAGATTTTGCGGAATCCCTCATTGGGATTCGACTGCGGGTAATAGGTCACCGTGTAGGAGTTGCCCAGATCCTCGCGGATGGATTCGAAGGCTTCCACCTGCTTCTGCCAGGTCTTGGCGAAGTAGGCCTTGCCGCCCGTGCGGCCGGCGATGCGGCGGAAGACCGCGCTCGAGATGGGGTCGCGATTGACCTCGGATGTGGAGATCACGTAGATCGGGATGCCTTCGTCCTCCGCTACCGCGCGCACATCGTCGGGAGCCACCATGCTGCCGTTGTCGGGACCGTTCGAGAACACAATCACAACCTTGCGGCCGGGCACCTTGGCGGCGTCGCGAAGGGCCAGCAGCAGGGCATTGTAGAGGGCGGCATCGTCGCCGGCGACGGCTTTGCGGAGCCCGGAGATGGCGTCATTGCGAGCCTTGCTCAGGTCCGCGGCGCGGGTGAGGTTGCGGCTGAACGTGTAGACCGCCACCGAGTCGGCACGGTCCAGGCCGCGGATGAAGTCGGCGATGGCGTCTGAGGCGTAGACGAAGCCCCGGTACATGTAGTTGCTGGTGTCGAACAGGACAAACACGTTGGTGCCGACGAAGGCATCGGAACGGGAGTCGCCTTTGCCCTCCGCATCGCCGCCTCCGCCGATGATCGCCTGCGTGGTGCCGTCTTCCATGATGCGGATGGGCGGCTTGTTGCCTTCGGCGAAGGTGGCGATTCTCTGGGCGATGCCGTCCTCGGTGATCTTGAAGTCGGTGTGTTTCAGGTCATTGATGTACTTGCCCTTGCTGTCGGTGACGGTGAAGCTCAGCACCACCATGTCCACCTTGATGCGGAAGGTGGGCAACTCTTGGGCAAACATCCAGAGTCCGCCGGTGAGCACGGCGGCGAATCCACCGAAAAGTGCGATCTTGGGAATCGTCAAGGGGTCATCCTCCTAGTTCACCGACGCCTGCTGGCCGGCTTCGATCTGCTTACGCGCGGCGGAACGAACATCATCGCCTACCATGCGCATGGACCGCAACAGCGCCGGCCAGTCCTCAAGGTGCGTGGCGAAGATGCGCTCCACGGTTTTCTGGGTCCACTGGGGCACCGTGACGTTCATCTGGCTGGGCAACAGGTAGGTTTCATCGGCCAGCGCCGCGTAGAACAGAAGATTCGATTCCCAGCTTTCAGCGAGGATGCGGCTTGAGTATCCCATGAGGGTGGGGAACGTGCGCAGATTGAGCAGTTCCGGCTGATACGAATTGGCGAGCGTCGGCTTGGGCGTGCCGAACGCGCGGGACACGGAGGGATAGCTTGCCTGATTCGGCAGTTCCAGGGCCATGCGCTTGATCTCCGCGGCGGCCGGGCCGGCCACACTTGCGTTGCGGGCCAGCACGTCGGCGGCCAGCAGGAAGAGTTCAGCCGGGGTGATGTTGTCGATGGCGTCTCGGATGTTGGCGTTCTCAAGCAATCCGGCCACGGTCTTCACCCGGGCCGGCGCCATCTGCTTGCTCAGCGATTCCACCACCTCACCGCGGCGGGTTCCGTGCAGAGCGGCTTCGGCCAGCAAGGCTTCCGCCGCGCGCATGTGCAGGCCCACCCAGTGAAGCTGCGCCGGCGAGACGTTCCACCAGCGGGGGATCTTCGCGGCCAGAATCATCTGCGGCACAAGGTCACCCCAGATGAGAGCCTGTTCGCGGCTGGGGATCATGAAGTTCTGTTCGGCCTCGGCCAAAGCATACGGCAGTCCCGCCAGCGACCCCACCAGACGCCCGCCGGCGCTGGACGGCCAGCCCGTGCCCAGCACCTCCGTGTTGCGCCAGGTCTGATTCGCGCCCTGCACGCCGACGAAGTCATGGCTGCGAACGAAAACGGGGTTCGTGTAAAGAATCTGAGCCCCCGGCGGCGCGTAGTGCACATAGTTCAGGCCCACCAGCGTGTCGCGCAGGAAGGGCGCCAGTTGGCCGCGTGCGTCAGCCAGCTTCTGCGGGTCATTCGCGCTGCGGTCGGCCAGGGCTTTCAGGTTGACCTTGCGCTGCGTGTCGATGTGCTTCTCGGTCCAGTAGCCGAAAGAGAGCGCGTTCTTTTCCACGCCCGTGAGGCTGACGCGCGGCGGCTGAATTTCGCTGATGCGTGAGGCCAGCCGGCCCACCAGCTGCGTGTTGAGCTTTTCGCCCTTGGCGGCCGCTTCCAGGTGGTCCGCCAGATCGAACAGGGTCTTGAGCGACACCAGCCGCTGTGTCTCGAAGATGCGGATCATCTCCTGCACAAGGGCTTGATGCGACTCCGAGTCCCGCACCTTGGCGGCGCCCACCAGAAGATCCACCATCGACGAATGGGGATCGGCGCCCTGGGCCACACCCGCGGACTTCAGCAGCAGGCGCGTGCCGGCGCGGCCGGCGTCGAACAGGTCGCGGTTGTTCCTTGTCTTGGCGAATGCCCCGGTGATCTCGGCCAGCACGGTGTCGGCGTCTCCCGCGGAAACGATGCCCTGGCGGACGAAGATCTGCCACAGTCCCACCAGGCCCTGCATGCTGCCCACGATATCGGCGCGAAGTTGCATGTCGCGCACCTGATTGATGGCAGCCGCGGTGTCCAGGTAAGCCACGATGGTCTTGTCGCTCAGGTTGGGCGATTCGGAAAAAATGGGCAATTGCGAACTGAAGTTGCGATAGTCGCGCAGAATGCGGCTCACCGTCGCCGGGGCCAGGGGCTGCGCGCGGCGGCGGTTCAGATCCGAAAGCGCCATGAACATCTTGAGTGGCTCATTCTCCACGGCCTTTCTGGACAGACCAAAGAGGGCTTCCAGCACCTCATCGGCATCCTTCCAGGCGGTGGCGCTCTTGGTGAGCTTGCCGTCGTACTTTCCGTGCGGGTGCTCAACGAACAGTTGCCGCCACACCTCCACTCCGCCCGGGATGTGCACACGCCCGTCGGACTCCATGCGGAGCCGCGTGGTGAGCAGCAGCATGTCGGTGTTCGAACGGAACACGGGCCTGGCCGGGCCGGGGCTGGTGACACGTCCGCGGATCGCGGTGTAGAAGCGCTTCAGGCGTTCCGGTTCCAGAAGATAATCCTGCGCCCGGCCGTTCAGCCGCAGCAGGGCGTCGAAGTAGCTGGCCAGCCAGCCGTCGTCCTTGGAAATCAGCTTCTCCAGGAACGCCGATCCCTGGTCCGGGGAAGCGCCGGCCAGTTCGGTCCACATAGCCGTGGTTTTCGGAGCACCGGGCACAATGGCCTTGCCGCCGCGAATCTGGAACATGCCGCCGAAGAAATCCAGAACGTGAGAGTAGGCCCGGATGCGGTTGGCGGGCATCGCCTTGCGCAACTCGTCCGCCGTCTCGCGGTCCAGCTTGGACATGCCTAGATAGAGGCGGCACAACGATGGGTCTCCCAGGAAGTAGTCGATGAACTCATACTTGTCGCTCGGTTTCTCGCGCGATGAGAGCCAGTACTCAGGACCATAGAGCACCGGGACCACCGTGGGCTTGTAATCCAGCTTGAACGGGCGGTTGGTGCGCAGTGCCTGCTCGAGTTCGGCCAACGGGAAGCCGGAATCGATGGTGAGGAAGGCGCGGGTGGCGTTCACCGTCTCCAGCACCACTTCGCTGCCACAGGCGCCGCGCATGCGGTAGCCCAGCACCTTGAGAAGATCGGCCGTTTGCGTCGATTCGCAGTTTTCAATGTTGATGGCGTGCCCTTCGCCCGCCAGCTTGGTGAGCTCGCGAGCCTGCGAGAGATAGCGAACCACCAGCTTCAGGTATTCCGTCTGTTCCAGCGCTTCGTTGCTCGAGGCGGCCTGGTAGCCGTTGGTCACCACGTTGCGCGCCAGGGCGCCCAGCACGTCGGCGGGGTTCAGGTCGGGCGAGAGCGCGGCCATGCGCGCAAAAGAACGAAGCGGTCCCGGGATTTCGACACTGGGCGGAGCCTCCGGAGCCTTGATCGCCGGAAGTGTCAAATCGTTTCCGCCGGCGGCGCGATAATCCGCCAGATGCTTCTCGGCCGCGGTGCGGTCATTCTCAAGAACGTCCAGCAAAACAAGGCGGCGCGCGGTTTCACGCCGCAGGTCGGCATTGCCCCCGCCGGAGAGGCGCTCCAGAAGTTTGGCGTAGGCGGCGCGGGCCCCCGGCTCCTTGCGGCGCTCCTGGAACTCCGCCCAGTCACGCAAGGCGTCAATGGACGCGTTGGCGCCGTCCGCGGCACGTTTCAACCGGGCACGGGCCTGTGCGCCATCGCCGGCCAGCTCCAGCTTGCGAGACGCCTCATCGGCTAATCCAATGACCCCGAAACCCAAGGAAAGCAGGAATAAAAATCCGGTCTTCATCGAGCCAAACTCCTTCCGGCGGCCCGCCCCGCCACTTGAATGATAGTGCGTGCGTGCCGTCCGTTCTCTCTGGGAACCTAATATACACACTTTTGCCCCGGCCCAGTCCGTTGCCCGGTTTACAGGCCCCGGCGCTTCCCCTGGGGCGCCGGTGTGATTTGATGCTAAGGTTGTGGCGATGACACCCGCCCGCATCACCGCCCTGATCGCCGCCACGGCCCTGCCGGGGCTTCCGGCCGAGCCCACCATTGCCGTGGTGGGCCTGGTTCATTCCCACGTGTGGGGACACCTGGGCAAGATGATCGCGAACCGGCCGGCGCGCCTGGTGGGGATCGCAGAGACGCGCGAGGATCTGATCGCCGAAGCCCGGAAGCGCGGCGCCGCCCAGGAACTGTTCCATGCCGATTACAAGGCAATGCTCGACACCGTGAAGCCCGCGATCGTCTGGGCGTTTGTCGAAAACAACCGCCACCTGGAGATTGTGGAGGCCTGCGCGCCGCGCGGCATTCACGTCATTTTCGAAAAGCCGCTGGCCTCCTCCTACGGCGACGCCCTGGCCATTCAGCGGGTGGCGAGGAAGCACCGCATCCAGGTGATGACGAATTATCAGATGGTCTGGTGGCCGGCCAACTACACCGCCAAGCGGCTGGTGGATTCGGGAGCGCTGGGGAAGGTATGGCGGCTTCGTGGCATCGTGGGTCATGGAGGCCCCGGCGGGGCCACCGGCCTCAATCGCCACTTCTTCGAGTGGCTGACGGATCCGGAGAAGAACGGCGCCGGGGCTCTGATGGACTTCGGCTGCTACAACGCTCTCTGGAGCCTTTGGTACATGGGACGGCCGGAGCGTGTCTACGCTCACGTAAATCATTTACGGCCGGAAACGTTTCCGAAGGTGGAGGACAACTCAACCATGATTCTGTCCTATCCCAACGGCGTGGGGCTGTTTGAGGGAAGCTGGGACCTCCCCCGCGGCTTCCAGGACCTGGAGATCTACGGTTTGGGCGGTTCCGTGTACATGAAAAACGGCAAGGTGACACGCCAGCCGGGGCGCGAGGCCGAGGTGGATGTGCCTCTGGACCCGCTGCCGCCGGAAAAGACGGAGCCGATTGCCTACATGGTGGATGTTCTGGGGCGCGGCGCCGCCGTGGAGGGTCTGGCCGCGCTGGATATCAACGTGGGAGTGGTGGAGATCATCGAAGCGGCCAAGCAGTCCATTCGCACCGGAGAGGCAGTCCGGTTGCCGCTCACCCGGTAGCGCGTCTACCGCCCTCGCCCGGGCCTAGCCACCGTTCAAACCACGCAATCGCCTGATCCAGCGACTCCGCGTTCACCCTGTGCCCGGTGCGCGGCTGAAGAATGGAAGAAAACTTCTCCCCGGCCCCGAGTGTGGCATAGGCGCGGCCGGCGGCGTCCAGGCATTCCCGCAGGCCAGGCAGCGGCGTGCGTGCGTCGGAGTCGCCGTTGATCACCAGCAGCGGCCGCGGCGCGATCAGCGGCAGCATGGCCGGGCCGTCGAACTCGCCGTAGACGCCCGGCGCCACCTTGTCATAGAAAGTGCGGAGAAAGGCGCTATCCACGCTCCGCCCCGCATCCCTGGCCGCATGGTCCACGGCCGCCTGAAAGGTCCCCACGCGCGACTGCCAGGCGTTGTGATCCAGCGCCCAGCGGAAACTCTGCACGCCGATGCAGGGAATCACAGCGGCGATGCGCTCATCGGCGGCGGCAGCCAGATACAACTCCATGCCGCCCTTCGAGAAGCCCGTCATCCCAATGCGCCGGGAATCGATATCGGGCCGGGTGGCCAGATAATCCAACAGACGCAGGATGTCCCAGACCGTGTCATAGAGGAACGGCTTCTCGCCGGACCCGCGCCAGGCCCTGAGAATCGCATCGACATACTCCCCGGAGCCCCTGCCGCTCCTGGTCCGCTCGCCGTGGTAACGGCCGTCGATGGCAATAGCGGCAAAGCCGCGTCCCGCCAGCCGTTCAAGCAGTGGTACCTGGCCCTCTTTGTTTCCCCCGGTGCCGTGCAAGACCACCACCGCGGGCAGCCGCTGCCCGGAGCGGTGCGGCTTCACCAGAAGCCCGGGCACACGTTGCGAACCGTCCGAGCCAAAGGAGAAATGAAGGCGTTCAAGCGAACCCGCCCCCTCCACCTTCCGTTCGGCAGGCGACAGCGGAACCCGCGGCCGGTCAATCAGGCGAAGAAACGCCTCCCGTTTCCCCGTTGCGCCCGCCTTGGCCGTGAAGGCCCCGGTCCAAGGCCACAGCGCGGGGGTGAGCAGAATACTACGGCGAGTCAAGGTGGCTTCCTTTCGGAAGGTCCATCATACATCACGCTGCCGGAGATGGCTCTTAATAATCAGACGCTCCCTGAGCGAATCTGCTCCGCCAGATAATCGGATGATCGCCAGGCGAGCGCCAGAATCGTCAGCGTTGGGTTCTTCTCGGTGGCCGTCGTAAAGGCGGCTCCGTCCACCACGAAGACATTCTTCACCTCGTGCATCTGGCAGAAGCCGTTGAGGGCGCTCCGCTTGGGGTCGGCCCCCATGCGAACCGTGGCGTGCTCATGAATCGCCGCGCCGTTCGGGTCCACCGCACCACGCTGGAAAGGCAGAATCTCCGCCTTGGCGGCCCGGAAGATGGATTCCGCCGTGTCGTACATCTCAGCCACCATCTTGCGCTCGTTCTCGCCGGTGCGATACTCGATCCTGGCAATCGGCAGCCCATACTGGTCCGCCCCGGTGCCCTCCACCGTCACCCGGTTGTGGCGGTACGGCAGCACCTCGCCATACGGATGGATCGCCACCAGTGCCGGGTACCGCTTCTTCACTTCCGCCTTGAACCCGGCGCCGAAGCCCGGCAGCAGCTTGGCGTACTGCGGGTTCGGCTGCGCGCCCGTGTTCCAGAACTGGGCCCCGTAGCCGCGCAGGTAGTCGCGCTTGGGCCCGCGGTGGTTGAATCGCGGCATGTAGATGTGCTCACCGCCGATGCCGTCGTCGTTCTGCGTCCTGCCGCCCAACAGCTCCGGCATGAAGGCATACATGTGGAAGCGGACCTGCTCTGAAAGGTAGCGGCCAATCACGTCGTTCGAGTTGCCGATTCCGTTGGGATATCTCCCGGATTTCGAGTTGAGCAGAATGCGCGTCGAGTCGATGCAGGAGGCAGCCACCACGATCCGCTTGCCCAGCACCGTCCGCTCCTGGCGCGTGTAGCGGTCGAAGTACTGCACGCCGCGAGCCAGGCCGCGGTCATCCACCAGGATCCGCCCCACCACCGCGTTGTCCACCACCGTCAGCCGCTTGGAAAGCAGGGCGGGCTCGATCAGATAGTCCGACGAGTTGAAGAACGCGGAAATGTCGCAGCCCTTTCCGCAGGCGCCGCAAAAATGGCACTGGGCGCGGCCGTTGTGGGGCTTGGTCAACACGGCGCGCCGGCCGTTGACGATGCTGATGCCGATGCTCCTGGCGGCCTTCTGCATCAGCCGCTCGCCGCACCGGGGCGCCGCGGCCGGCAGATGGAAACGGCTGCCCGGCAGCGTGTCCTGATCGTCGGGGCCGCCACACACCCCGATCAACTGTTCCACCTGGTCATAGTAGGGAGCAATGTCCTTGTAGCGGATGGGCCAGGGGATCTCCCAGCCATCCTTGGCGGGCCCCTCGAAATCGACATCGCCGTAGCGGAGCGAAACGCGGCCCCAGATGTTGGTCTTGCCGCCCCGGCCCCACACACGGATCAGGTCGAAATAGGGGTCCGATTGGTAAGGCTGCTCCTTGAGATCAACGTGGAAGGCAGGCGGGCGCTGCCCGCTCTCCAGCTTCCCGCGTGTCTCCCACGGCTTCACGTGCGACCAGAAACCGCCGCGATTGAACTTCGCCCCCGCGTCCAGCATCAGGACCCGGATGCCCTTCCGCGTCAGGTTCCAGGCAACCATCCCGCCGCTGGCGCCGCTTCCGATCACGATCACATCGTGGACTTCAGGACTCTTCACCACCTGCATAACTAAACCTGATGCTCCGGATGGGTGCAACCCTTGAACTCGGGAAGAAACGTGTTGGCGTTCCAGCCAAGCTCGGTTTGAAGGCCGTCGCGCGTGGAGTAGTAGTAGTCGATGGTGGCGTCTTTCAGCAGCTTGAAGTGCCGGGCCGCCTCCGTGCCGGTTTCCCGGCTCCCCCGGGTGAGGGCCGCCTCCCATTCGGCGGCGCTGGAACCCTGGCTTTGGAACCAGGCAAGCGTTTCCTTCCAACGCTTGCCCAGCGCGGCGTTGCGGGCCGCGTCGGCATCAGCCAGCCAATGGGCGCGGGCGTCGGAGGCCCCTGGCGTGGCTGTCCGCGGAATGATCAGGTCCATCAACGCGCCCAGGCGTGTGTGCTCCTCGCGGGTGAAGAATCTGAGTGCCGGCGCGGCGGCAATCTGAAGCAACGGCTCGGTGTGCTGGTGCTGAGCCAGAACAGGGGCGGCGGTTGCGGCGGAGAGAACCTGAAGGGCTTTTCTTCGGCTGGGCATTCCGCCTTTCAGGATACCGGACCCGTGTCTCCCCGGACGCACGGCTGTCCGTACTGCGTCTTAGATCGTGTCCCGTTTAATCTGCACGCCGCCGTTGGTGGTGGTGAGCCTGATCGGCGCACCGCCTGTCCCCAGCTTCAGGTCGATTGTCTTGTTCCGGCGGCCCTCAAGCGCGGCGGGCAGTTCGCTGTGAATGCCTCCGTTCACCGTGCTGGCCGAGACCATGGCATTGTAGTTCCCCGGAACGCGCATGTGGACCCCGCCGTTGGTGGTCTGCACGTCGAGCCCCGCGCCGTTCCAGCGGTCGCCGGCAAGCTGCACGGTCAAGCCTCCGTTCACCGTCTTGCCCCGCACATCACCCGCCACACGGTTGAGGTTGACACCCCCGTTCAGAGTGGGAAAGCCGATCTTGCCTTCAATGCCGTCAATGTTGATGCCGCCGTTGAACGCCTTCAGCTCAAGCCCGGTTTTGCGCGGCAGGAAGATTTCGAACGAAGTGGACCACCAGCTGTTCTCACCGTTCCTGTTCTTTGAGGACAGGTCGGGGCCGACCGGGCGGACGCGGCCGCCCGCGGCCTCCACCTTGACCTGGCGAACGAGTTGCTCGGCGTCCTGGCGGGTGGGGGCGTTGGCATCCACCCGGCTGCGCACCAGGATATCGGCGCGGTCCCAGCCTTTCACGGTGATACCCCCGTTGATGCCGGCATCCACATCAAGCGTCGCGCTGGCGGCCAGGGTCTGCTCACGCATCTCGCAAAACCGCTCCCGGTCGGACGAACCGGTACGATCCGAGCACTTCAAGGACGGGGAAGGGTTTTGCCGGGTCTGCGCCGGCAGGCGGCCTTCACCCAAAATGGCGGCAGCCACGATGGGAAAGCCGAGCGTCGGGAAGAGGGACTTGATGCGCATGCTTGCTCCTTGTTTCCGGGTTAGACGTATCGCTGCGAAAAAGGTTCTCGGAAAATGAGCGGTTCGGCGCGTTACCATGTGTTAACCCGAGGAGAGACGATGAACTATCTGGTACCGTTTCTGGCAGCAGCGGCGGCGGGCGCGGCGCAGACCATTGAGCGACCGGTGCGCGCGGTCACCGATCCGGGTGTCGTCACCACGCGCCAGAACATTACCCCGGCAGGCGTCCCCACCGTGTTCGAGGGGCGTACGTACGGGGTGGCCTTCGGCCGGTCCGCGGCCGAACTGTGGGTGCTCAACGCTACCCAGCTGTACCAGATGGATTGGAAAGAGAACCGTGTTCTGGCCCGCCTGCCGCATGAGATGTCGCCCGGTTTGCAGGGCGTGGCCTTTGATGCCGCCTCCGGCGCCGTCCTGTTCAGTGGAGCTTCCCGGAACGCCAAGCGCGGCAAGAAAGTGGACCTGGTCCGGGCGCAGGATGCCAGGCTGGCGGCCCTGGCATCCGACCTGGGAACCAATATCGCCGGAGCCCTGGCGGTCTCGGCCGGCAAGAATGAGAAGGGCCAGCGCCTGGCCGTCCTTCCGCTCACCTTCGATAACAAGCTGGCCGTATTCGATATGGCGTCCGGTAAGCTGGTGGGCGCCGCCGAAACAGGCATTGCACCCTTCGCCGCGGTGATCGATTCGAAGAGCACCTATGCCTACGTCTCGAACTGGGGCGGGCTGAAACCGCAGCCGGGCCAGCCGTCCGCGCCAACCGGGCTTGCGCCGAACGCGGATCAGGTGATTGTGGATTCGCGCGGCGTGGCTGCCTCGGGAACCATCAACCGGATCGATCTTCTCACCATGAAGTCCAGCCCATTGAGCGTGGAACTGCACCCCACGGGCATGGCGCTGGATGAGAAGAACCAGCGGCTGTACGTGGCCCAGAGCAACAGCGATTCGGTGGTGACCTACGACTTGGTCAGCGGTAGGGCCCGTTCCTTGCGGCTGCAACTGTTCGCCGACCCTGTCCGCGGCATCTCCCCCAACGCCATCGTGGTCTCCCCCGACGGCGCCCGGATCTATGTCGCCTGCGGCGGCGTCAACGCCATCGCCGTGATGAACACCGCCACGGGGCAGGTGGAGGGCATGATTCCCACCGCGTGGTACCCGAATGCGCTGGCCATGAGCGGCGATGGGCGGTACCTGGCGGTTTCGGCGATGCTGGGCTCAGGCTCCGGCTGGCGTGAAGCGCCCAACAAGCGGTTCGTGCATTCCAATCGCGGCGCCGTAGCCGTCATCGACGTTCCCGATGCCGCTCAACTGGCCAACTACACCACTGCCGCGCTGGAGAACAACCACATGCGCGCGCCCGGCAGCTTCGCCCGTCCGTTGCTGCCGGATCGTACACCCCGCCCCGTGCCGCGCCGCGCCGGGGATCCCTCGCCCATCGAACACGTCGTCTTCATCGTCAAGGAGAACCGCACCTATGATCAGGTGCTGGGAGATCTCCCGCGCGGCAACGGCGACCCCTCCCTCGTCATGTTCGGCGAGGACATCACTCCCAATCAGCACAAGCTGGCGCGGGATTTCGTTACCCTCGACAACTTCTACGCAACCGGCGGCAATAGCGCCGACGGGCACCAGTGGCTCACCCAGGCCAATGAGACTGCTTATGCCCTGTGGCCCGGGTACACCGGCCGCAGCTATCCGTTCGATGGCACCGATCCCATCGCGTATTCCAGCGGCGGCTTCATCTGGGACGCTGCTCTAGCCCGGCGAAAGACCGTCCGGATCTTTGGCGAATACGCCGGGCGCCTGCCGGAACCCGCCAAGGAGCGCCTGGAGCACCTGAAGCGCTGGAAGGCCGGCGAGGACTACACCGCGCGCTTCAAGACCGTGGCGCCCATCAAAGGGTTGAACGCGATTCTGGCGGCCAACTACCCGCCCTACTGCATCGCGATTCCGGATCTGGTGCGGGCCCAGATCTTCCTCAAGGAACTTGAACAGTGGAAGAAGGATGGCGCCATGCCGAATCTCACCATCCTTCAGCTTCCCTCGAACCATACCTACGGCACCTCCCCCGGGGCGTCCACACCGGCCGCCATGGTGGCCGACAACGACTGGGCGCTGGGGAAGATCGTCGAGGCCCTGACGGTGACCCAGTTCTGGCCCAAGATGGCGATCTTCGTCGTCGAGGACGATGCCCAGAACGGCGTCGATCACGTCGACGGCCATCGCACCGTCGCCCTGCTGGTGAGCCCGTTCGCCAAACGCGGACACGTGGATTCCACGTTCTATTCGCATCAAAGCATTCTGAAGACCATCGAGCTGATTCTGGGCCTGCCCACCCTCTCCCTCTTCGACCTCATCGCCCACGACATGCGCAACAGTTTCACCGAAACGCCGGAGTTGGGCGCCTATCTGGCCATCGAGCCCAAGCAGGACCTGTTCGCCGTGAATCCACCCGCGTCGGCACTCAAAGGCGAGGAACGCCGGGCCGCCGTGGCCTCGGCCAGGATGCGCTGGGATGTGCCCGATGCGGCTCCGTTTGCACGGTTGAACCGCATCCTGTGGCACAACCGGCGCGGCTGGAACACGGCGTACCCCGGGGTTCGGAACGGAGTGTTCGTTCCCCTTGTGGTGGAAGAAGAGGAAGATGACGACGATGATCGCGGCCGGTGATCATCGCGGAGCACCCCACGGCATAGCATTTGACACCGCGTCACGGGGCTTGAGAGAATAGTGCTTGACACTCCCTGAGCGGGAGTAACTCAGCTGGTAGAGTGCAACCTTGCCAAGGTTGATGTCGCGGGTTCGAATCCCGTCTCCCGCTCCATTCTTCCCCCCGGATCAACCAGCCTCGGTCAACGGTCTTCTTTCCTCCACGCATCTCCCGGCATGATGCGCTCCATAAACTCGTCAAAAAGGGGCACTGTGAACGCGGTGTCTCCGTGCGTCGGGCTCCAGATCATTCCTTTGGCGATGAGATTGGCACGGGTCGGGCCTAGCCCGCTTTTCTCACGGCATCTGATCGCAGCCCAAACTGACGCCGCGGACAAGCTCGAAATGACTCGTGCGGATCCTCCGCGGGTGTCTCGGTCAGAAATTTGCGGCAAAATGGCTGCCGCATACCGTCGCTCCGAGCACCCGAAGGGTGAAAATGGGCCGTCCATACGCGCTTCTCCGGTCCGCTGCAAAAATGCGGAATGAATAAGTCCGGTGTTTGCTTCACGCAGTTTTTTCAGCAGCGCAGGTTCGCGTGAACTTGCGCAAACTGGGCCTGCCAGGGGTAGCTCGTCGCCAGTGACAAAACGATCCGGCGCACACTGACA
>VFZY01000033.1 GCA_016870915.1 Acidobacteriota bacterium
AACTCTGATTGGCTACACTCTGTCATAGGGGAAAGCCGCTCCTCTCTTCGCACAACTTTTACTAGAAAAATCAGTTATGCCAGAGAATGCGGCTTTCCGCTACACTTCCCGTGAGAAAAACGGGCTAACCGGCGTAGCCGGAACCAAAGAGGTCCGCAGGCCCCAGATGTAGAAGCACGAATCGTAGCGAGTCACGGTGCAGGTCAGGCTGAACCAACACACCGTCCCTGGCGGCAGTGACTCCGAACGTCACTTGCGTTTGTAGGTGTGGGTGGCGAAGTCGAAGTGGAAGGCGTCGCGGTCCGGTTGGGGCGGGGCGCTGGACTTGGGCATGGCCCGGGCGAGTTCCTGTTTTAGGGTGGCGTGTTCGGGCTTTGAGGCGAGGTTTGTGAATTCGCCGGGGTCCTGCTTGCGGTCGTAGAGTTCTTCGCCTCCGTCGTTGTAGCGGATGTAGCGCCAGCGTTCGGTGATGACAGTATGGTTGCCCTGGAGGTAGGTGGAGACGGCGGGGTGGCGCGGGGCGTTGGGCTGACGGAGGAGGGGGAGGAGACTCTTGCCATCGAGATCGGGGCGTGACGTGAGGCCGCAGAGATCGATGAGGGTGGGATAGAGGTCGAGCAGGGTGACGGGCTGGGTGCGGGGTTTGCCGGCGGCGCGGACGCCGGGCCCGGCAATGATCATGGGCACGTGCGTGGACCGCTGCCAGAGGGTGGACTTGTGCCAGTGCTCCTTTTCGCCCAGATGCCAGCCGTTGTCGGACCAGAAGACGATGACGGTGTCTTTGGCATAGGCGCTGCGGTCGAGCGCGGCGAGGAGGCGGCCGATGAGCGCGTCGGCAAATGAGATGGCGGCGAGGTAGGCCCGGACGGCCTGCCGCCACTTCCCTTCCCTGACGATGCGTTCGTGTTCCTGGCGACGGAAGGCGGCGAGTTCCCGGCCGGTTTTGGGCAGATCGTCGAGGTCGCCGGGCGGGAGTTCGGGCATCTTGAGCTTGTCTTCGGGGTAGAGGTCGAAGTAGCTCTGCGGGGCGAACATGGGGATGTGCGGATGCCAGAGGCCGACGGACAGGAAGAAGGGTTTCTCATGGCGGCGGGCGAGGAAGTTTTCGCCGAATTCGACGGCCCGCGCATCGCCGTATTCGTTGTCCGTGAGACCGGGGAGGACGCCCCAGTCGAACTCTCCCTGGAAGTTGCGGAGACCGTTGAACGGGTGCCCGGGCGGGTTGGGCACTTTCCTGTTCCAGGGATACCATTCGTCGCGGCGATACCAGGGGTCGTCAAAAACCTGAAGCTGGAATTCGTCCCACTGGTCGGGCGGGTTGAAGCCGGCGACGTGGTGGAAGACCTTGCCGGCGCCGGCGGCGTGGTAGCCGTTGGCGCGGAAGTGCATGGGCAGGGTGACGGCATCGGGCAGGTTGGGCCGCCAGTACTGCTCATTGTTGTAGATGCCGGTGGTGGAGGCGGCGCGGCCGGTGAGGAGCGCGGTGCGCGAGGGATTGCAGAGAGGCGAAGCGCAGTGGGCATCGGCGAAGAGAGCGCCGCGGCGGGCCAGGCGGTCGATGTTGGGCGTGTGGACGCCGGGATATCCGCGGAGGCAGCCCACCCAGTCATTCATGTCGTCGACAGAGATGAAGAGGACATTGGGGCGTTTTGGGGGGCGTTTTGGGGGGCGTTTGGGCGCGGCGGCGAGGAGAGGCGCGGCGGCGGTGGAGAAGAGAGCTCGGCGGGTCAGCATGGAGTGAGAGTGGATGGGCTCAGGGAGTTTCGATGATTTCATGATAGCGGCCGGGGGCGAGGGAGGCGATGCGCTGGGTGGAGCCGGAGGGCCAGTGGATTTCGACGTCGCAAGGCGCATTCGAGTCGGCGAGCCCGAACAGGAGGCGACGGTCATGGGAGGCGAGGAAGCTGCCGCCGCCGGTGACCCAGCGGGTGAGCGTGCGGCTGCCCTGGCGTAGAACGGCGCGGGCTCCGATGGCGTCGCGGTTGGCGCGCGTGCCGCGCAGTTTGAGGCCGACCCAGTTGGCGGGCGCGGTGCGGTTGTGGAGGAGGCGCGGGGCTTCGCCGAGGCTGATGAAGGCGAGGTCCGGGAGGCCGTCGTTGTCGATGTCCGCGGTGGCGAGGCCGCGGCCGAGGTGCGTGCCGGGGATGGCGTTCGAGTTGGTGAAGCGGCCCGCGCCGTCGTTGAGAAGGATGAGCGCGGGTTCGCGATAGGTAACCGTCCGGCTGGCGAGGGCGATGTGTTCGTGAAGATGGCCGTTGGCGATGGCGAGGTCCTGATGACCGTCGTTGTTGGCGTCGAGGAAGCGAATGCCCCAACCGACGTAGTCCCTGGTGAGGACGGCGAGGCCGCTGGCGGTGGTGGTTTCAGTGAAAGGCAGGCGGCCGGGGTTGAGATACAGAGCGTGATACTCAGTGTCGAAATTGGTGACGGCGAAATCGGGGTGGCCATCGCCGTCGGCATCGGCGGCATCGATGCCCATGCCGGCGCGGGCGACGCCATCGGGGTTGAAGGCCACCTGGGCTTCCAGGCCGAGATCCTCGAAGCGGCCACCGCCGCGATTGCGGAGCAGGAGATTCGGTGAGGCATCGCGGGCGACGAAGAGGTCCTGGTGGCCGTCGGCGTCGTAGTCGATGGCAACGATGCCGAGGGCGCGGCCGGTGAACTGGGTGAATGTTTCGGCGGTGAAGACGCCGCCGCGGTTGCGATAGAGGCGGAGCGGGCGGCCTTCGAACTGCGTCTGGGCGCAATAGGCGGGCCGGCCGGCGAAGTCGCAGGCGGGGCGGTTGTCGAAGGAGAAGCGGGCGTAGTTGGCGACGATGAGGTCGAGTTGGCCGTCGTTGTCGGCGTCGAACCAGGCGGCGCCGGCGGCCCATTCGCCGGTGTTGGCGACCCCGGCCTGGGCGGTGATATCGGTGAAGACGCCGTTGTGGTTGCGGTAGAGGCGGCAGTTGGGGAAGCCGGTGAGGAAGAGATCCTGATCGCCGTCGTTGTCGAAGTCCGCGGCGGCGGCTCCCATGCCGAAATCGGGTGCGGGTCCGGCGAGGCCCGCGCGCGCGGTGACGTCTTCAAAACGGAAGCCGCCCAGGTTGCGATAGAGGGCGTGGCGGGCGCCGGGGCCGGAGCCGGTGACAAGAAAGAGGTCGATCAGTCCGTCGTTGTCGTAGTCGAAGAAGGCGAGTCCGCCGGTGGTGGTTTCGATGATGTAGCGATGGGCGGACGCGGCGTTGGCGTGGCGCCAACGGATGCCGGCGGCGGTGGTGATATCGGCGAATGAGGCGTGGAGTGCGGGCGGGCGCGGGCGCGGTTGAGGAAGACGGTGGAGCGCGGCGGTGAGCTTGGGATCGGTGAGGCCGCCGGTGCGGGCGGATTCGATGTGGCGGCGGGCGGCGGCGGCGAGTTCGAGCGAAGGCGCGAGTTCGGCCTGGCGGATGAGGACGGTGGCAAGGGCGAGGTGATGAGCGGGGTCCTGGAAGCGGGCGAGTCCGGCGGCGAGCGCGGTGTGGGCTTCGGAGAGCGATCCGGCGGCGGTGAGAGCGACGCCCAGGCCGGTACTGCACGCGGAACAGGCCGGATCGAGCGTGAGAGCCTTTCGATAAGACGCGGCGGCTGAAACATTTTCCTGATTCTTTGTTTCAAACAATCCAAGCATCTGATGTACCCGGCTGGATTTGGGAAACCGGACGGCGGCCCGGTGCGCGAGGGTCCGGCCGGCCTTGTAGCGTTCGGCGCGGGCGAGTCCGGCTCCCCATTCGAGCATGGCGGATTCGAGGTTGGCGGCGATGGCGGCGTTGGCGGGCGCAAGGTCCGCGGCGCGTGTGAATGAGGCGACGGCGGGTTCCAGTTGGCCGGCGCGAAGGTGGATGCCGCCGAGCGCCGCGTGATAGCCGGGGTTCGAAGCATCAAGGCGGATGGCCTGTTCGAGTGCGGCGGCAGCTTCCGCGGCGCGGCCCTGGCGCGCCAGATCGTAGCCACGGCGCGCGTGATCGAGCGCCGACGGGGTTTGTGAGAGCAGCGCGGCGAGGACCAGCAGATTCATGGTGACGGGCGGGTGAGACGCACGTGGCGGCCCACGGTGGTGAAGGCGGCGTCGCGGTATCCGGTGGACTGGACAAGGTTCGAGACGGTGTAGACGACAAAGAGTTCGCCGGGCGCGACTTCGCGGACACCGCAATAGGCCATGGTGACGGAGGAGGAGATGCGGACGACTTCGGACCACGTGCGCCCGTGATCGAGGCTGAAGGCGAGGAAGTTGCCGTGATCCTCGTAGTCGGGCTTATGGCCGTAGGCGAGGGCGAGGGTGCCGTCGCGCATTTCAACGATGTCGGGGTCGGCGCCGGCGATGTCGCGTTCGCGACCGAAGCGGCTATAGCGGTGTTTGAGGGGGTAGGCGCGGGTCCAGGTGCGGCCTTCGTCATCGCTTTCGCATTGATAGATGGGGTTTTCGCGCCCGGTGCGAAGGACACAGAGAAGGCGGCCGGGGTGGGAGCCTTGGGTGAGCCGGACGAGTGCGGGTTCGGCGGAGCCTTCCTGTTCCACGGGGTCCGCTGAGATGGTGGCGGTGTAAGACCACGTCTTGCCGTGATCCTGGGAGCGGACGAGAAAGGAGCGCATCTTCGTCATTTTTCCCATGTACTCGACGGGGGCTTTGTCGTCTTCGAAGCGGCCATAAGCGCAGGCGATGAGATGGCCGTTGGGGAGTTCGAGGATGGAGCGGCGGAGATAGAGGCGGGAGATGGGTTCGCCGCGGTCGTCGAAGCCGTTGACTTCGGCGCCGGGGACGGTGAGGCTGTACTGGAAGGGTCCGTCGAGGGTGCGGAAGCTGTCGCGGGTGATCCAGTAGCTGGCCTCAAAGCGCTTGCCGCCGGTGTGTTCGGCGTGAACGTCAAAGACCAGCAGGCGGCCATCGCGGAGTTCGACGGCGGCGCCTTCGGTGATGGGTCCGCGGCCGCGGCGGGGTTCGTGTTTCCATTCGGTGAAGGTGGCTCGCTGGTCGCGTGAGATGCCGGTGTAATGGATGGGATAACGGCCGCCGGCGGGCCAGCCGCGATGGCCGAAGAGGATGGAAGTTCCGTCGCGAAGCTGGGTGAGATAGGGCCAGGGAAGGCGGCGTTCGATCTCGCGTTCGGGGCCGAGAGTGACGGTGAGGCGTTGGCGGTCAGGCAGGGGCGCGGCGGCGGCCGCGACAAACGCCCGGCGCGAGATCACTTGGGGATCTCCCAGAGGACGGCGATGCACTTGGAGGTTTCGAGGGCTCGTTTGAGATCGTCGACGCGGTAATAGAGCGTGGTGATGCGGCCGGGCGCGGTTTCGACGGAGCTGGGGTAGCCGGTATCGCCGTTGGGAGCATCGTTGGCGAGGATGAAGGGGGTTTGGGTGCTCCAGGTCTTGCCGTTGTCGGAACTGATGACGGCGCGGGCGCCGCGGGGTTCGTTGCGTTCGCCGAAGGTCATGAGGAGGCGGCCGCCGCTGAGTTGAATGAGGTCAGCCGGGTGCTCGCGGTCGGCTGTGACCTGGGTGGGAGTGGACCAGGTGCGGCCTCCGTCGCTTGAGAACGAGGTGGCGAGGTTGCCGCCTTTTTCCGAGCGCAGGGCGGCGACGATGCTGCCGTCCTTGAGGACGGCGAGGCCGGTTTCATTGTAGTGGCGGCCGATGAGGGCGGGTTGGCCCCAGGTTTTGCCGCCGTCGGTGGAGCGGAAGACGTAGCTTTCGTTGCCGCGATCGTCGTGGAATTCGAAGTAGACGGCCATGAGGGCGGCGCCGTCTTTGGTCTGCACGATTTTGCCGTAGGGGGAGATGGCTCCCTTGCCGTTGTAGAAGTCGTAGGTGGTCTGGCTGCGTTCGGGTTTGGTCCAGGTTTTTCCGTTGTCGCGGGAGCGGGTGAGGTAGACGCCCTCGAAGATCCAATCCTGACGCTTTCCCTTGAAGCGGAGGCCGGTTTCATCGTAGCCGCGGGCGACGACGTAGCCGAGGATGATGGTGCCGTCGCGGAGTTGGCCGAGGGCGGGATTGCGATCATCTTCAGCTTCGTCGGCGACGGTCCAGGGTTTGGACCAGGTGCGGCCGCCGTCGGTGGAGCGGACGAGATCGAGACGGCCTTTGACGCCGATGTGAGGGGCGCCGCCGCGGAGAACGGCGAGGATGTCGCCGTTTTTGAGGCGGATGGCGACGGGGAAGTAGCCCAGGCCTTCAGTGACGGTGACGGGGCGGCCGAGGGTTTGGGCGGCGAGAGGGATGACGATCAGGGTGGCGGCGAGGGAGGCCAGAAACATTTCAACACTGTATCATCTCGGGGTTGAAACCGAGGGTTCGGGCCGGGTGTCCGGCTTCGGGAACTACGTGGTCAGGGTTGCATGGCCGGGGTTGAAGTGAGGAGGGCTCGGGCGCTGCCGACGAGGTAGAGCGAGCCAGTGATGAAGATGGTGGTGCGGGGGGTGGCCGTGGCGCGGGCGATTTCGAGGGCCGTGGGGAGGTGGGGCTCGATGCGTGCGTGGGTGGCGAGTGGGTGGCGCGAGATCTCTTCGGGTGGCATGGCGCGGGGCTGGTCCGGGGGCGTTGTGAAGATGAGCTGCGTGGCGAGGGGGAAGAGGTGGCGGGCGATGGGCTCGAGTTGCTTTTCGCGCATGATGCCGAAGACGAGGGTGATCTCCGCGTTGGCGTGGAAACGTTGGATGTAGCGGGCCAAGGCTTCGGCTCCGGCTTCGTTGTGGGCGCCGTCGAGATAGATGGCGGGGTGTTGGCTGACGCGTTCGAGGCGGCCGGGCCAGCGGGCGGCGGCGATACCGGTCTCAATGGCCGCGGGGGGGATGCCGAAGGCGTGGAGGGCGCGGGCGGCGGTGCGCGCGTTATCGAGTTGGTGTTCGCCCGGGAGTGAGCAGCTGAGCGTGAGGGGGCCGGTGCGGAAGCGGGAGCCTTCAGCGTGAGTGAGGGCGTCTTCGATGGGCCAATGCACGGTGTCGATGAGTTGGGCGTTGAGTTCGCGGGCTCGCTCGGCGATGGTGGCGTGGGCTTGGGGCGGCTGCGGGCTGAGGATGACCGTGGCGCCGGGCTTGATGATTCCAGCCTTTTCGGCGGCGATGGCTTCAAGGGTTGAACCGAGGTGCTCCATGTGGTCAAAGTTAATGGTCGTGATGACGGCGAGCGAGGCGGGGATGACGTTGGTGGCGTCGAGGCGGCCGCCGAGTCCGGTTTCGATGACTGCTACGTCGATGCGCTGGTCGCGGAAGACAACGAAGGCCATGGCGGTGACGGTTTCGAAGAACGTGGGGTGGCCGTCGATGGCTCCGGAGGCGCAGAGCGCGAGGGCGGTTTGGTGGACTTCGAGGAAGGCCTGGGCGAACAGGTGCGGAGCGATGGGGTGGCCTTGGATGACGATGCGTTCGCGGGGTTCGGAGAGGTGCGGGGAGGTGAAGAGACCGGTGCGGAGTCCCGAGGCCCGGAGGCCGGATTCGATCATGGCGCAGGTGGAGCCTTTGCCGTTGGTTCCGGCGGCGTGGATGGCCCGGAAGGCTGTTTCGGGGTGGTGGAGGGCGGCGAGGAGGGTGCGGATGCGATCAAGGCCGAGTTTGATGGTCTTGTACTCGTTGCCGAGGGATTGGAGGCGGGCGGCGGCTTCGGCGTAGGTTAGAGGCAAAGGGGCGTCCCGGCGTGGGGGGTGAGGGTGCACACGATTCCATGATGGCGGATCAGGTGGGTGCAGGGGAAGGAGCGCGAGGGTTGACGGGTGAGTTCAATTACGACCGGCGCATAGCCCCGCGCGCAGGCCGCCAGCGAGATGCCGGCAGGTCGGAGCTGAGCATCGTATCGAGCCAGGTCCTCTTGCGCCGGCGTTTTACGGCGTTCGCGTCGATCTCGGATTCTGGACGACGGCCTACCACAGCAGGCGCAGCGCCAGTTGCACCAGGCGCATTTCGCCACGCGTGGTCGAGATGAGTCCGAATGACGCCGGGGCGTTTAGGGCGAGTCCAGGAGCCCCCAATTGATCCGGTTGAACATGTTGTAGGTCTCGATCCGGAACTGCGCCTGCAGGCTCTCTCGAATCGGGAGGTCCTTGGATACTGAGAAGTCGATGGTGACGGCACCCGGACCGTAGATCGAGTTGCGGCCGATGTTGCCGAAGGTGCCCGCCGCAGCGGGCACGAAGGCGCGTGGATTGAACCACGGTTGGGGCGCGAACGCGCTGGCTCGCGCCGGAATGCCGGTGCGCCAGTCGCCGGTTACGTCGACGCGGTCACGATTGTCGAGCACGCCGCTGCGGTTGGTCCCGCTCAACAAGTCGAGTGGATCCCCGGACTGGGCGGTGAACAGAGAGTTGAGCTGCCAGCCCTGGAACAGCAGCGGCAACCGTCCGGTCCACACCGGCACATCGTAGTTCACAAGTCCGGTCAGAGTGTGCCGGTTGTCGGATCCCGAAGGTCCATATTCGCGGCGCAAATCGAAGCTGTTCGCCGGCAGGATAGATCGCACCCCCGAACCGTTGTCGAGCGACTTGGCGTACGTGTAATTGGCGTTCACGGTGAAATGCTTCCACCTCGAAACGCGCAGCACTGCCTGCAGAGAGTTGTAGTTGGAGTTTCCGCTGGATTCCTGGATGTTGATGGCCGCCAGCAGCGGATACCGCGCCGCGTGCCGGCGGCGCCCGCCCACCACGGGATTGACACTGCGCAACAGCGGTAGCGCCGTGCCGCGCGATCCGACGTAGCCGATCTGCGCCAGGGTACCGCCATTGAGCCGGGCTTGCACGTTCAGGTGATAGTTCTGCATGTAGCTCAAGCGCCAGTCCTTTGACATCCCGAACGCTCCGACATTCTGCGGCGTGGCCGTCGAGGGAAAAACGGGCTGATTAGGGGCGAGCGTGACGTTTGAACGGGTGATCGTGAATACCGGGTCCGGCCCCGCTGGATTCGCGTGGATGCCGTCGGCTCCTCCGTTCGGCATGTTCAGGTTGGCCACCATCGAGTTGATCGCGGGAGCGTCATAGTAAAGCCCATATCCGCCGCGCAGGACAATTCGGGAGGAGGCTTGATACGCGAAGCCCAGTCTCGGCGCGAAGTTGTTGAAGTCTTTTTTCCAAAGGCTGACACCGTTCGGACCCACGCGCTCGAAACCGTTCTCGAGCGTGAACGAAGTAATCGCGTCCTGACGGTCCCAGAGGGGGCCTACATAACTCCAACGCACGCCGAGGTTGACGTTCAGCTTCGGCGTCACCTGCCAGTGATCCTGGACCCACCAGTCTCCGAAGTTCTGGAGATAGTCGCGCTCCAGGTCTCCTCGCACGATGACGGCGCCGTTGTTGTTGGTGGGAGTGCCCGCCAGGAAGTCGGACAAGGCCCGCAAGCCAAGCGACACCGAAGTATCGCTTGCCCAGGGACCGCGCGTGCCGTCCCAGGCAAACGTTCCCCGGCCGTTCACGTAGAAGAAGACGTTGTTCTGCTGGCGTCTGTATTCGCCGCCGATTTTCAGCGTGTGGCGCCCGGAAATGTACGTCAGGTAATTCGTGACATGACCGGTCCACAAGGCACGTCCGGTGGGCGAGGTGGTGCCGAATTGGGCGAAGTTCGAAATTCTGAGGATCGGCAGTCCCCGCAGCGAGCCTTGCTGATCGACGCCGGTGTTCAGCCCGGCGGCGATCGGGCTCAAGCTCGGATCCTGTTCCTTGACGAAGTAGAAGGTATAGCCGGCAGCGAAGACAACCTGGTTCATCAGCCGGGGCGAGAAGATCGAGTTCAGGTTGGCGGCGAAGTTGTGTACGCGCGTATCGTTCGAATTAAAGAACCCAGGATACGGAGACTGGGCCAGGTTCAGCTGGTTCCCGGTCGAACCGACGTAGCGGCCGGAAACGGTGTGCCCCGGCGAGAGAGAGTAGTCGAGCTTGAGGAGCGCGGAGACGTTGTCCTGCTGATTCGGGTTGAACGTCTGGTAGTTGTTGTTCACCGCCGGAGCCCCGGCTGCCGCGGACGGCCAAAGGGCCAACAGGTTCGCGGCCACGGGATTGACCGCCACGCCATAGCGCTGCATCACGGCTCGCGCGTTGTTTACCCAGGCCGTGGAAGGATGTGTGGCGACGCCGACCACGGGTTGGGTCGCCTGGAAGCCTTCCACCGTGCCGAAGTAGAAGAGACGGTTCTTGACAATGGCTCCCCCCCGCCGATCCCCCCCATTGATGCTGGCGGATGGGGCGCTTTTTCTCCCTGGCTGGATTCTGAAAAGGTGTGTGGGTAGCGAAGAACTCGTTCCGATTGAAGTAGAGCAGCGAGCCGTGCGGCGCGTTCCCACCGGACTTTGTCACAAACGTCAGCGTGGCGCCGCTGTTCCGCCCGAATTCAGCCGACCCTGACGTCACCAGGGAAGCCTGGTCGATCGCCTCCAGCGGCAACATCGACTGCGACGATCCGGCGCTATTGGTATTGAAGAACGAGTCGTTATTGTCGGCGCCGTCGATCTGAAAGTTGTTGTGGGTCGTGCGGGAACCGTTCACCGACGGCGTCGAGCCGATTACCTGCACGCCGGGGCTGAGCCGCATGATGAACCGGCTGATGTTGCGCGACGCCGTGGGCAGGCCCTGCAACTGGTTTCGATCGACGACATTGGCCAAGCTCGAGGACGTGGTCTCCAGCGTGGCCGCATTTGCTCTGACTTCGATGGCTGCCTCCTGCCGGGCAACGGTGAGCTGGGCGGCGTAGTTGGTCGTCCGGGCGGCGGACACCAAAACGTCGCCGATAGCGAGCGTCTGAAAGCCGGTCTTTGCGATTGTGACGGTGTAGCCGCCGGAAGGCAGATTGGCGAACAGGAAGTTCCCCGGTTCGCCCGTCTCGGTCTCATAGGTCAATCTGGAATCTTTGTTCACCGCGCGGACCTTGGCCCCAGAAACGGCGCTTTGGGAAGCATCCGTGACCGTCCCGGCAATGGCGCCATGGAAGGTTTGCGCCTGGACCAGGGGCGCGATGAGAATGAGAAACGCACGCAACTGGAGAAGCCTCATGGAGACAATGATGAAGAGAACTCGTTGATTTGACAAGGGGACACTAGTGCGCATCTGGCGTTAGCGGGGGAAGTAGCACTAACGCACCTGTCAATTGGCTAGAATCGGGGGTATGCGGATGACGCCGACGACGGGGGCCGCCCCGGCGCCAAGCCGGGAGCGTTGTCTCCGTTCCTGGAAACAGATCGCCGCTTATCTTGACAAGAGCATCAAGACGGTCAGGCGTTGGGAGCAGACCGAAGGCCTCCCGGTACACAAGCACGTACATCTCCAGCGGCCGTCGGTCTTCGCCTATGAGGAGGAGATCGACCAGTGGCTCGAGCAACGGCGGCAAGGGCCGACGCCCTTGCTGGACGCGCCCGGTCCGGCGGTATCGATGCGAACCGTCCTTTGGGCGGCGGCGGGACTTGGGGTACTGGCAGGTGTGGTGACGTGGCTGATGCTGCCGCGAGCGGAAGAACCGCCCACGTTGGTATCGACACCGTTCACGGCGTTGGCGGGAGAGGAGCACAGCGCGACGTTTGCGCCCGGCGGCAAGTCCATCGCCTTCTATTGGCACCGTGACGAGTCCGGCCTGAGCGGCATCTACCGCAAGCAGTTGGACTCGAACTCGGACGACGTGACCCCGATCCGGGTGGGGCCGAGCGAGCTGAACTTCAGCCCGGCGTGGTCTCCGGACGGCCGGTGGATCGCCTATGTCCGCCGCAACTTCACGGGCGAGTACTGGCTCCGGTTGATGACGCCCGAAGGGGCGGATGATCGCGCGCTCACGCAGCTGGGTTCACCGGGGAGTTACCCCACCTTTGTGCTGAATTTAAGCTGGGGTCCCGACAGCCGGTGGCTGATGGTTCGTCCCCAGGGCGGTCAGAAGACGATCAAGCGGGTGACGCTCGCTGGCGAGGCCACGGTAGTGGCGCGTTCCCAGGGCCCTATCTATTCCCCGGCGGTTGCGCCCGATGGGAAGGCGATGGTGTATCAAAAGCGGGAAGGGGTCGCGCGCGAAGGCGCCTCCGAAGTGATGGTGCAGAAACTCGACGGCGAAGGATCTCCGGTCGGTACGCCGGAGGTGGTTTATCACACCTGGGGAGGCACGCGAGGCCTGGCTTGGATGCCAGGCGGCCGGGACATCGTGATGTGCGCCGAATTGCCTGGCCAAGGCTGGCGTCTGTTTCGAGTGGCGCTCGACGGCAGCACGGAGAAGCAAGGCGCGGTGAAGCCGCTCAGCGACAACGACTGCGCGACGGTTTCGATTTCCCCGCCGGGGCCGGACGGCAGCGCCCACATTTTGTACGGCGCCGCCAGCCAGTCCCGCTTCACGAAGTTGTTCACGACATCGCTCGACCGGCTTCAGGAAGAGCATGAATTCTCGCCGTCCAGCCGCGCCAGTGCGCACCCGCGGTTTTCGCCGGACGGCCGGTGGATCGCGTTCCTCTCCGAACGGTCCGGCCAGCAGGAGGTGTGGCGCGCTGGCGCGGATGGAAGCCACGCGGTTCAGTTGACCACCGGCTCGAAGGCGCATTCGGCGCTCGAGTGGTCGCCCGATGGGCGGCGGCTCATGTATCGCTCGGGGAGTGCCGGGACGATGAAGATGATGGTGGTTTCAGCCGAGGGTGGTCCAGAGGAACCTTTCCCGCTCGCCGGCCAGCTCATCGAATCCGCGATTTGGTCGAGGAAGCAGGACGCCATCTACTACAAATCCTCGAGCCAGGTATGGCAGGCTCGGCCGGATGGTAGTGAGCCGCGGGTCCTGTGGGAAGGCAGCACCTCGCAATTGGCCGGCGAGAGCCCGGACGGACGGAGTTTGTTTATCGTGCAAAACCCGTCCAGGGTTCTCCTGCGGATTCCACTCGCCGGCGGAGCGGCCGAACGGCGCGAAGAACGTTTCGCAACGCTTCAGACCGCACGCACGCGGGAGTGGCTTTATTTTGTTCGGGAGAGCGACCGGGCGCTGTGCCGCATGCCGCTTTCCGGCGGTGGCGCGAAGGACTGTTTCGGCATTCCGCCGGCATTCGCGAAGGATGTGAACCTGCGTACTACGTTGTTTGGTTTCACGGTGTCTCCCGACGACAAGAGGATCGTTTGGGCGTGGCAGGAGCCGCAGATCGATCTTGAGCTCATCCGCGATTTTCGTTAGCGCAATCGACGCCTGGAGAGGCTCTACGGCTATGCCGCTTCGCCAGTTGTGATGCCACGGCTTGCATAGTTCCAGGGCTGTCGACCCAGCATATGATGGCACGCGGCAGGCATTGTCGAGCGGGCGCTGAGGAAAGCGATCCTGCATCGTAACAACACGCTTTTCTACAAGACGCGCAACGGTGCGCGCGTCGGCGACATGTTCATGAGCTCGATCCACACCTGCGAGTTGAACGGCGGCAAACCGTTCGACTAACTGACCAAACTGCAACGCCACGCAGGTGACGTGGTGCGCGGCTCCTCGCGGTGGATGCCGTGGAACCACCGTGCAACGCTGAATGAAGCGGCGACCGAGCGGTCGTCCGGGCCGGCTCCAGCCATCAACCGGTCCGGAACTCGGCTTGCCATCCTTATGGTATTGGAAACAAACTGGCGGAGAGAGAGGGATTCGAACCCTCGATAGAGTTTCCCCTATACACGCTTTCCAAGCGTGCGCCTTCAACCACTCGGCCATCTCTCCGCGAGGGGACCGCTGCCGGAAACTTCGCAGCGGGAGGCAGCTTGCGCGGGTTGGGGCGCGGCTGCCGGACGAAACCCTAGTTTACCATAGCGGCCTCCGTTTTCTGATTGGTGAGGAGCGGGAACGAAGCTTCGACGAAGGCGCCTTCGGGGGCCGTTGATGCCTGCGCCGGGGGTCGCGGTGGGGCGGGAAGTGCCGGCACTTTCGTCACGGACAGTGAGCAGGGTGTTGCCGCCGCGGACGGCGAGAACGATGAGCACATCGCGGGCATCGGCGTGGCGCTGAACCTTGTTGTTCCATGTGAGTGGTACGGCGCTGGTGCCGTTGATCTAGCCGCCGTGGAAGTCCGATGAGAGTGTCGCGTTTAGCGTGCCGTATCTGAACAAGGCTGCTCTTGTGCTGCCGCCGAACATGGTTTACGGGGTGCCGGGCCGTCCAATCGTGCGGGGCATGCGGCGACGCTCGAAGAGATCCAGGAAGACTATCGGGGTCTGGAGATGTCTCAGGCTCAATGGCTGATCGAGTTTGCTCATGGGGGCGTGAGCAGCGAGTTCCGTGGAGGACCTGGCCGGCACAGGGAAACTCTCGACGCCGTGCCATCTTCCGCCGTTCGTGTTTGGGGAGAATAGAAGGATGCTCCTTCGAACGGGCGCGGTTTGCGCGCTGGCGGTGTCTTTGTTCGCGCAGGGTGGGTTTGAGGCCCGGTTTGCCGAGATTCGGGATGGGGGGCCGGCCCGGGAGTTGTATGGCTTTCTTGCCGCCATGCCGAAGGGCGGGGATATTCATCATCATTTTGCGCTGGCGGTGGCAGCGGAGACCTGGTTTGAGGCGGCTACCGATCGCGCGGTGCTACAGGGCAATGAGTTTTTTACCCGGGTTGCGTTTCAGGGATGTCCGGAGGGGGGCGATGCGTTCCTGCGGTTTCACAACATCCAGCGATCGACGTTTCAGAAGCTGAGCGAGTGCCGGAAGGCGGAGTACAGACCACTGGCGGGGCTGGATGCGGGGTTGAAGAGTGCCTGGCTTGGGTCGCTGCGGATCGATCGGCCGGGGGAGGGGCGGAACGAGTTTTTCGAGGCGATTGTGGCCCGGCAGGGCGAGTTGTTGCGTGATTCGAACGTGGTGCTGGAGGCGGCGGCGCGGACGATCATCGGATACCGGACGCAGAACATACGGTACGTGGAGACGACGATGGGTGTACCGAATTTTCAGGATCAGGCCGGCGTGGCGGTGGATGCGGCGGAGGGTATACGGCGGATTCGGGCGCGGTTGACGGGTCCTGATGTAGCGGCTTCCGGGGTAACGGTGCGCGGGTTGTTCGCGGCGATACGATTTCAACCGACGGCGGAGGCTTCGTTGGAACGGGCGTATGAGGCGGCGGCGGGCAACCGGGATTTGTGGGTGGGTGTGAACCTGGTGGGGCGCGAGGACAACGACAAGGGCCACGCGTTGCGATTCCTTGAAACGCTGCGGCGGATGCGGCGGAAGCATGCCGGTGTGCGGCTGTCGATTCACGGCGGGGAAGTGGATTCGCCCGGCCGGGAGGTGCGGGACACACTGGCGTTGGGGGCGGAGCGGATCGGGCATGGGATCAATCTGATTTCGGACCCGGACACGATGCTGCTGATGCGGCAGGGCCGGTATCTGGTGGAGACGAGCCTGGTGAGCAACAAGCTGCTGGAGTACACGCCGGATGTTCGCGAGCATCCTTTCATCGAGTATCTGCGGCTTGGGATTCCGGTCTGCCTGAATACCGATGACGCGGGGGCATGGGATTCGAATTTGAGCGATGAGTACTTCGAGGCGGTGCGGGCGTTCCGGTTGACGTGGGGTGAACTGGTGCGGGTGGGGCGGAACAGCCTGGAGTATTCGTTTGCGCAGCCGGAGGTGAAGGCCGGGCTGATTGCGTCCTACGACCGGGAGATCGCGGCGTTTGAGAAGAGCTACGGAGGCTCGGACTGGCGCGAGCGGTTGCGCGGGTTGAAGGTGGAGCCGACCGGGTACGCACGCCGGGCTCATGCTTCGCTACAGTGAGGGATTGGACCTTTTTTGATGATGACTATTCGCCGCGTCACGGTACTTGGGGCCGGGACCATGGGTTCCCGGATTGCCGCGCATTTCGCCAACGCACAGGTTCCAGCGGACCTGCTTGATATTGTGATTCCGGGCGCCGACCGGAGCGCCGCCGCGCGTAAGGGATTGGATGGCGCGGTGAAGGGGAAGCCGCCGGGGTTGTTCACGGCGGGTTCGGCGGGCCTGGTTTCCGTGGGCAACTTCGAGGATCACCTGGAGCGGGTGCGGAACGCGGACTGGATCATTGAAGCGGTCACCGAAAATCTGGAGATCAAGCGCGACCTGTGGCGCAGGGTTCTGGCGGTGGCCCGGCCGGATGCGATTCTGAGCACGAACACGAGCGGCATTCCGCTGCGCCAGATTTCGGAGGGGTGGCCGGATGAGGCGGCGCGGCGTTTTCTGGGTACGCATTTTTTCAATCCGCCGCGGTATCTGCATCTGCTTGAGGTGATTCCGGGCGCCCTGACGGACGCGGCGATTCTGGCGGCCGTGACGGAGTTTGGCGACCGGCGGCTGGGGAAGGGCGTGGTTCCGTGCAAGGACACGCCGAACTTTATTGCCAATCGCATCGGGAGCTTCTTTGGAGGCACGGTGCACAAGGTGATGATGGAGGACGGCTACACGATTGAGGAGGTGGATGCGCTGACGGGAGGGCTGATCGGACTGCCGAACAGCGCGAGCTTCCGGCTGCTGGATCTGGTGGGGATCGATGTGTGGGCGTTTGTGGGAAACAACCTTCATGCCGCGGTGCCCGATGACCCGTGGCGGGCGCGCTTTCTGGCAACGCCGTTTATCCAGCAGATGATGGAACGGAAGTGGCTGGGGGATAAGACGGGGCAGGGTTTCTACAAGAAGGTGGGGCCGGCGCGGGAACTGCACGCGATTGACTGGCGGACGCTGGAGTATCATCCGGCGGAGAAGCCGAAGTTTGCCTCGGCGGAAGCGGCGAAGGGGATTGAGGATCTGAGCGGACGCTTGAAGGCCCTGGTGGCGGCGAGCGACCGGGCCGGGACGTTCCTTTGGAAAGTGCTTTCGGACCACATTGTGTACGCAGCGGAGCGTGTGCCGGAGATTTCGGATCGCATTGTGGAGATCGACCGGGCGATGCGGTGGGGGTACGCGAACAAGCTGGGTCCGTTTGAGTTGTGGGATGCGTTGGGGTTTGCGGAGACGGCCCGGAGGATTGCGGGTGAAGGGCGCGCGTTGCCGGCGAGTGTGGAGCGGATGCTGAGCGCCGGGGCGGCTTCGTTTTACCGGGCGGCGGATGCGCACGGAGCGCCGGGGACGGAGTATTTCGACCTGGCGGGAGGCGGTTACCGGAAGCTTGAGGCGACGCCCGGGATCGCGACGATTGCGGGGTTGAAGTGGGCGCGGGGCGTGGTGAAACGCAACGCGGGAGCGTCGCTGGTGGATGTGGGCGATGGTGTGTTGTGCGTGGAGTTCCATTCGAAGATGAATTCGATTGGCGACGATACAACGTCCATGTTGCAGGCCGGGCTTGAGGAGACTGCCCGGAACTTCGAGGCGATGGTGATCGCGAATGAGGGCGAGAACTTCTCGGTGGGCGCGAACCTGATGCTGGTGCTGATGGCGGCGCAGGACGGGGAGTGGGATGACCTGGACCTGGCGATCCGGCGGTTCCAGAACACGGTGATGGCGTTGAAGTACGCGTTGAAGCCGGTGGTGGTGGCGGCCTTTTCGCGGACGCTGGCGGGCGGGGCTGAGATCATGCTGCACGGCACGAGGGTGCAGGCGTCGGCGGAGTTGTATGCCGGGCTGGTGGAAGTGGGTGTTGGGCTGATTCCGGCGGGCGGCGGGTGCAAGGAGTTGATCGCGCGCCTGAAGGATCCGCGGAAGGTGTTTGAGCTGATCGGGATGGCGAAGGTGTCCGGCAGCGCGGAAGACGCGCGGTGGATGGGGCTGTTGCACAAAGCCGACGGGATCACGATGAACGGCGAGCGGCTGCTGGAAGACGCGAAGACGCTGGCGTTGTCGCTGGCGCGGAACCATGCCGCGGGCGCGCCGCGGCAGGACATTCGCGTGGCGGGCGAGACGGGCTTTGGGGCGTTGAAGCTGGGGGCGTGGCTGATGCGGCAGGCGGATTACATCAGCGACCACGATGTGGTGATTGCGGAGAAGTTGGCGCGGGTGCTGACGGGCGGCGAACTGACGGGTGAGCAGACGGTGAGTGAGCAGTATCTGCTGGACCTGGAGCGCGAGGCGTTCCTGAGCCTGTGCGGGATGCAGAAGACGCGGGACCGGATTTCGCACATGCTGAAGACCGGCAAGCCGCTACGAAACTAGGGCGGGGGAACGGACAATGCGGGAAGCAGTGATTATCGATTGCCTGCGCACGGCCGCGGGTAAGGCTCCGCGGGGCACGTTGCGGAACACACGGCCGGACGATCTGGCGGCGGTGTGTATCAAGGCACTGTTGGAGAAGTATCCGGCGGTGGCGGCGGATGCGGTGGAAGACGTGATTCTGGGCTGCGCGATGCCGGAGGCGGAGTCGGGCATGAACATGGCCCGTGTGGCGGCGCTGCGGGCGGGGCTGCCGGATTCTGTGCCGGGGGTGACGATCAACCGGTTCTGCTCGTCGGGGCTGCAATCGATTGCGATGGCCGCGGAAAAGATTCGAGCGGGCGGGGCGGATGTTGTGCTGGCCGGCGGCAGCGAATCGATGAGCATGCTGCCGATGTCGGGGCACAAGTTCGCGCCGAACCCGTGGTTTGCGGAACACCGGCCGGAGTTGTATATCACGATGGGGCTGACGGCGGAGAACGTCCGGACACGGTACAACATGACGCGCGAGGACGCCGATGCGTTTTCCTATCGCAGCCATCAGAATGCGCTGCGGGCGCAGACGGAGGGCCGGTTCGATGACGAGATCGTGCCGGTGGAGGTGGTGTCGCGCACGGTGGTGAACGGGAAGGTGAGCGAGGCGCGAACGGTGTTCAACCGGGATGAGGGTCCACGGGGGGACACGTCGCTGGAGGCTCTGGCGAAGCTGAAGCCGGTGTTCCATGCGAAAGGGATCATCACCGCGGGGAACTCATCGCAGACGAGCGATGGGGCGGCGATGGCACTGGTGATGTCGGAAGAGCGGGCGCGCGAATTGGGGTTGAAGCCGATGGCGCGGTTCGCGAGCTTTGCGGTGGGCGGCGTGCCGCCGGAGGTGATGGGGATTGGCCCGGTGGTGTCGATTCCGAAATCGCTGAAGATGGCGGGGATCGGCCTGGGGGACCTGGGGCTGGTGGAGTTGAACGAGGCGTTCGCGGCGCAGGCGCTGGCGGTGATCCGGGAATCCGGACTGGACCCGGAGACCGTAAATGTGAATGGCGGCGCGGTGGCCTTGGGGCACCCGCTGGGATGCACGGGCGCCAAGCTGACGGCGACGCTGCTGCGTGAGATGCGGCGGCGCGGGACACGGTACGGCATGGTGACGATGTGCGTGGGAGGCGGGCAGGGCGCTTCCGGAATCTTTGAGCTGGTGAACTAGGAGTTTCGCATGGTGGCCACACCTATTCTTCCCAAGACGCGCGGCGGCGCATTCCTGTTGGAGGCGACGCTGCCTTCGCAGATTTTCTCGCCGGAAGATTTCACCGAAGAGCACCGGGCGATTCACAAGACGACCGAGGATTTCTGGAATCAGGAAGTGGTTCCGAACCTGGAGCGGATTCAGCATCAGGAGCCCGGCGTGGCGGTGGGGATTCTGAAGAAGTCGGCTGAGCTGGGGCTGCCGGCGGCGGTAGTGCCGGAAGAGTACGGCGGGATGGAGATGGACCTGGTGTCGGCGATGGTGATTGCCGAGATCACGGCGCGGGACGGATCGTATTCAGGCTGGCATGGCGCGCATGCGGGGATTGGAACGCTGCCGGTGCTGATGTTCGGGACGGAGGACCAGAAGCAGCGTTATCTGAAGAAGCTGGCGCGGGCGGAGATGATTGGGGCGTACTGCCTGACGGAGCCTCATGCGGGGTCCGATTCATTGGCGGCGAAGACGCGGGCGGATTTGAGTGCCGACGGAACGCATTATGTGCTGAACGGGTCCAAGATGTGGATCACGAACGGGGGCGCGGCGGATCTTTACACGGTGTTCGCGAAGATCAACGGCGAGAAGGACAAGTTCACGGCGTTTCTGGTGGAGCGCGCGTTTGAAGGCGTGCGGCCGGGCAATGAAGAGAAAAAGATGGGCATCAAGGGGAGTTCGACGACGGCCGTCTACTTCGACAATGTCCGGGTGCCGGTGGAGAATGTGCTGGGCGAGATTGGACGCGGGCACATCATTGCGTTCAATGTGTTGAATCTGGGGCGGCTGAAGCTCGGTCCGTTTGCGTGCGGGGCGTCGAAGCAGGTGCTGGCGACATCGTTGCGGTATGCGAAAGACCGGAAGGCATTCGGGCGATCGATCAGCGAGTTCGGGATGATTCAGCACAAGATCGCTGAGATGGCGATCAGGCTGTTTGCCACCGAATCGATGACGTATCGCGCGGTGGGGCAGATCGAGGCGCTGCTTGAGGGCTGGAGCCCGCGGCAACCGGATGCGTGGGTGGTGTACCTGAAGGCGGTGGAAGAGTTTGCCGCCGAGTGCTCTTATGTGAAGGTGTTCGCGAGCGAGATGCTGGATTACGTGGTGGATGAGGGTGTGCAGATCCACGGCGGGAACGGCTTTTCGGCGGAGTACCCGGTGGAGAAGGCGTATCGCGATTCGCGCATCAACCGGATCTTCGAGGGGACGAATGAGATCAACCGGCTGCTGGCGACGGGCTATCTGCTGAAGAGGGCTCAGCGGGGGCAGTTGGGGCTGGTGGAAGCGGTGAAGAAGCTGCAGGCCGAACTGATGAGCGGGCCTTCGGGCGATGGCGGAGGCGGCGATGCGTTCGAGTCCGAGAACCGGATGGTGGCGAACGCCAAGAAAGTGGCTCTGCTGGCGATGGGCGCGGCGTATCAGAAGTTCGGCGCGAACCTGGAGAAGGAGCAGGAGGTGGTGGCGGGCATCACCGATATCGCGATGAACGCCTACGTGATGGAATCGACGGCGCTGCGCGCGCAGAAGCTGGCGGCGATGGGGCGCGGCGGCCTGAGCGGCGCGATGTCGGCGGTGTTCCTGCGAGAGGCGATGGATCTGATTGAGCCGGCGGCCCGCACGGTGCTGGCGGCCTGCGCGGAGGGCGATGCGTTGCGGGTGGCGTTGGCGGCGTTGAAGCGGTTCACAAAGTATGAGCCGGTGGACGTGATCGGGCTGCGGCGGCGAGTGGCCTCGCGGCTGATTGAAGCCGAGCGCTACGTGGTGAGTTAGCGGACCGGCGGTGGCCGCGCGGATTGTACTGCTGGTGGGACTGCCGGGGAGCGGCAAGTCGACGTATGCGGCGCGCCGGGGCGCGCAGTCGCTGTCGAGTGATGAGATCCGGCGGTGGCTGACGGGGGACGAGACGGATCAGCGGTATCCACGGCGCGTGTTTTCGATTCTGCGGGGCGTGTTGCGGCACCGTCTGGAGATTGGGGTTCCGGAGACGTATGTCGACGCGACGAATCTGACGCGCCGGGAGCGGCGGCAGTACATCAAGCTGGGTGAGTTGTACGGGGCTTCGGTGGAGGCGGTGTTTCTGGATGTGCCGTTCGAGGTGTGTTGCGAGCGGAATCGGGCCCGGGCGCGGGTGGTGCCTGAGGATGTGATGGCGATGCTGGCGCGGCGGTTGGAGGCGCCCTCGGTGGAGGAGGGGCTGGCGTGTGTTGCGCGGGTGGTGGGGGACGGCAGTTCGCTTTGAGCCGGCTTAGCGGCGGGCGCGGCGTTCGAGGTAGTCGACGAAGCGGGCCGTGGGGTCGAAGCCGACGACGTTCACGGCATCGGTGACGAAGTTGGAGAGCGCGTTGATGTCGTAGTAAGTGATGGCCCCGGTGCGGTCATTTTCGAGGTATTCGATGCCGCCGACGTCGAGCCGGGCGGCGCGGGCGAGGGCGAGAGCTCCGCGGATGGCTTCGTCCGGGGGCGTGGCGGGTTCGATGCGAAGTTTCTTTTTTCCGGGGGCGGGGGCGGGACACACGCCGAGATCGGCGGCGGGCGCGACATCGGTCTGGCAGATGTCGGCCGGGCAGAGGTTGAAGCTGCTGAAATCGGGGAAGATGCGAATGGCGTACAGGAACGCGCCGTCCAGCACTTCAACGCGCACGATGGAGCCGCCGCGCGCGGGAAGGAATTCCTGAACGAGGGCAGTGGAGTCGACGCCCAGTTGAATGGCGCCGGAGGCGGCGGCGTCCTCGAGTTGCGCCGGAGAGTCAAATCGCGTGATGCCGGCGCCGCTGCCGCCGATGTTGGGTTTGACGACGATGGGAAACTCCAGGCCGCGCGAAGCTTCCACCACCAGACCAGGGTGATTGACGACGCGGGCGCGGGGGCAGGCGACGCCGACGCGGCGGAAGAGGTCCATTTGGCGAGCCTTGGAGATTTCGACCAGGTAGGCGTTGCTGCCGTTGACGATGGGGACGTCGAGTTCTTCCAGGTGGCGGAGATAGTCGAGAACGGTGAAGATGCCGTTGCCGTGGCCGCGCTGGTGCGAGGACGGGCTCATTCGGTTGATCAGAAGCCGTGGAAGCTCACGCGCGGCGGGGTCCTTCAATTCGGGGTCGTACAGAAGCTGGTCGGCGCGGATCTTGTCGAAGGGAATGCCGCGGCGGTTGAGTTCGTTGAAGAGAAGCTCAAACCACTCAGGGTGTTCGTAGAGGATGCCGAGGCGGCCGGTGTTGGTGATGTCCACTCAGCCACGATATCAGGCGAGCCGGCTGCCCACGATAGCGAGGGCCGCGATGGCCGCGGTTTCGGCTCGCAGGATCCCTTGCCCCAGCGAGGCGGCGCGCCAGCCCCAATCGCGCGCCAGGGCCCGTTCGCGATCGGTCCAGCCGCCTTCGGGCCCGATGAGCAGGGAGAGTGATCCGGGTTCCAGAGGAATGCGGCCAAGCGGTTCCGCCAGGCGGTTTTCGTCGAGCAGGATGCCGGGGGGCTCGGTGGCGAGGCCGGCGAACGGAAGCACGTTCTCAATCACGGGGAGGCGATGACGCCGCGACTGCTGGCACGATTCGAGGATAATCTTTTGCCAACGTTCCAGGCGCTTGGCGGCGGCCTGCTCCAGGCCATCGACGGAGCGCTCCGATGCGACCGGCACGATGCGATGGACGCCGAGTTCGGTTGCTTTCTCGATCATCCATTCGAAGTGATCGAACTTGATGAGTGCGGCATAAAGAGCGAGGGCGGGCCCGGGCGGAGGCACGGGCAACTGACGATCGACGCGGAAGCGGACGGCGCTCTTGGTGGCATCGGTGACAGTGGCTTCGAACAGGCGGTGGTTGTCGGAGATCTCATACTGTTGCCCGGGCTCAACGCGGAGGACGCGTGTGAGATGGCGGGCTTCGTCGCCGTGAAGTTCGGCGTGGCCGCTGTGAATTGTGGGAACGAAGAAGAGGCGGCGTGCCATGCGGGTAAAATGAGTAGTTCCATGATCGCTTTTTTGCGCGGCACGCTGCTGGAGAAACACCCCAATCAGGTGATTGTCGATGTGGGGGGCGTCGGTTACGACGTGGTGATCCCGGTGTCGGCATTCAGCGGGCTGCCGGAGACGGGCCAGGAGGTGCGGCTGCGCATCCACACGCATGTTCGCGAGGATGCGCTGATCCTGTATGGGTTTCTTGAGGAACGCGACAGACAGCTCTTCGAGAAGCTGATCACGGTGAGCGGCGTGGGTCCGAAGATGGCGGTGACGGTTCTTTCCGGCCTGAACGCGACGGAGGCCGTGGCGGCGATCCGCGGCGGCGATGCGGCCAGGCTCACGCGTGTGCCGGGCATCGGCAAGAAGACGGCTGAACGGCTGGTGCTGGAGTTGCGTGAGAAGCTGGACCTGATTGCTCCGGGCGGCGCGGCGGCGCCGGCGGCGAGCCCCAAGCCGGCGTTTTCCGCCATGGAGCAGGATGTTCTTTCGGCGCTTCTGAACCTTGGATGCGGGCGCCCGCAGGCGGAGGCGGCGGTGGAGAAGGCCAAGGCCGGCGGAGCGGCCCCGGAGTTCGAATCGCTGTTCCGGCGATCGCTTGAACTGGTGCGTTAACCTGAAGTTTCCGCATGCGCGACCAGGGCATCATCTCGGCCAGCCGTCAGGACGAGGACCAGCAGATAGAGGCGGCGCTGCGTCCCCGGCGGCTCTCCGATTTCACCGGCCAGTCGAAGTTGAAGGAGAATCTCTCCATCGCCATTGAGGCGGCGCGGAAGCGCGGGGAGGCGATGGACCATGTGCTGTTGTATGGGCCTCCCGGTCTGGGAAAGACGACGCTTGCGTCGCTGGTTTCCAATGAACTGGATGTGGCATTTGAGCAGACAGCCGGTCCGATTCTGCAGAAGAAGCTGGATCTGACCGGGGTGCTTTCGAACATCCGCGCACGGCAGGTGTTCTTCATCGACGAGATCCACCGCATGGTTCCGGACGTGGAGGAGATGCTGTATTCGGCGCTGGAGGATTTTCGCGTCGACATTCTGATCGGGCAGGGGCCGGGGGCGCGGACGCATTCGCTTCCGGTTCCCAAGTTCACGGCGATTGGAGCCACGACGCGGCTTGGGCTGGTGAGTGCTCCGCTGCGGGGGCGTTTTGGCCTGGTGCTGAAGCTGGATCACTACACGGTGGACGACCTGACGCGGATTGTGGCACGTTCAGCGCGGCTGCTTGAGGCGCCGATTGCCGATGAGGCGGCGTCGGAGGTGGCGCGGAGGAGCCGGGGAACGCCGAGGATCGCGAACCGGCTGCTGCGGCGTGTTCGGGATTATGCCCAGGTGCGGGCGGATGGGCGGATCACGCATGAGATCGCCACGAAGGCGCTGGATCTGCTGGATGTGGATCGCTGGGGTTTGGATGAGGTGGATCAGAAGCTGATGCTGACGATCCTTGAGAAGTATGGCGGCGGTCCAGTGGGGCTGAGCACGATTTCGGCGTCGATCGACGAAGAGGCGGATACGATTGAAGAGGTCTATGAGCCCTATCTGATTCAACTGGGGTTCATTGACCGGACACCGCGGGGGCGGATGGGGACGGATCGGGCGTTTGAGTATTTCAAGGTGCCGCGGCGGTCGCCGCCGAGGATTGTGCCTCAGCCATCGTTGTTCGATTGACGATACCGCGAAGAAAGGGTTGACCGCATGAAGCTCCACATTCTTACAGGTTCAGGCTGCCGTCTGGCTCTGCTTGTCTTGGCGGTGCCAGGTTTTGTGGCGGCTGAACGGCACACGCTGGCTTCGACACCGAAGACGGTTCACTGGGGCTACTATGATGCGGCTAAGGCGCCGGTGTTGCGCATTCGGCCGGGCGACACGGTGGAGGTGCGGACGGCGATGATCGATACGCCGGAGGCGCTGGAACGCGTGGGTGTGGCGCCGGGGCAGATCGATGCGGCGAGCCGGGAGATCCATCGCACGGTTAAGGACAAGGGGCCGGGGCCACACATTCTGACCGGCCCGATTTTTGTTGAAGGCGCCGAGCCGGGCGATGTGCTGGAGGTTCATATCGAGTCGATACGGCTTGGACTTCCCTATGCGCTGAACCTGTTCCTGCCCGGTCTTGGAGCTCTGCCGGAGGAGTTCCCGTACGAGTACCGGAAGCTGATTCCGCTTGACGAGAAGCGAATGGTGGCGCGGTTTGCGCCAGGTGTCGAGATTCCGCTGCGGCCGTTCTTTGGCAGCATGGGCGTTGCTCCGCCCGGGGATTTGGGCCGCGTTGATAGCGCTCCGCCGTGGGTGCACGCGGGCAACCTGGATAACAAGGAGATGGTGGCCGGCACCACGCTGTACATTCCGGTGCACGCCAAGGGGGCGCTTTTTTCCGTGGGCGATGCGCATGCCGCCCAGGGGAATGGTGAGGTTTGCGTGACGGCGCTTGAGACCGTGCTTTCCGGGGTGTTTCGCTTCAACGTGCGCAAAGGGCCGCGGCGGTTGTGGCCGCGCGCCGAGACGCCCACTCACCTGATGACGATGGGGTTCGACGAGAGCCTGGATACCGCGATGAAGATCGCCTTGCGGGAGATGATCGGGGTGATTGTGGAGCGTTTCAAGCTGAGCCGGGAAGATGCTTATGTGCTGGCGAGCGACGCCGTGGATTTCAGCATCACGCAGGTGGTGGACGGCAAGCGCGGGGTGCATGCGATGCTTCCGAAGAGCCTCTTTGTGGGGCGGTGACCGGCTGGGCCGGATCGCGGTTCCCGCGGGGCGTTCCCCCCTCCCGATTCCCTGGAGCGGCCCCGACCGAAGGCTGGGAGCATGAACCGCTCGGCCGCCATCTGCCGGGTCGCACGCGGGATGCGGCCGTACTCTGGGGCGATCACGTGAACACGGCCGCCACGCACGCCTGTCTTGCGCTGGGACTGGTCTCCGGCGGACCGCCTCAAGCCTTGCCGCACTCAAGGGAGGCTTGACACGCAGCTTGAACACCGTTGTGATTTGCGCTTTGATCGGAATGCCAAGCAAATTGATTTGGGCGAAGAGGCTCGATCAGGTCTGCTTCACACCACCAATTCACGAAGCGTTCGATACTACCCCCTGGCCAGGAGATGGTTCGCGGCGGCGTTCCGGTGAGGAAGGGCAGTCCGCCTGGCACGCCTGTTGCGGGTAAGGCGCCGGTGGTCCAGTGGTAGGGCTGGCCGGTGCATTGGCGGGCGAGTTCTTCCATTTCGGCTCGGGTATAGGTTCGGAGGTGCGAGACCAGGCCATCCCAGAAGATGAGGAGGGGCAGGATGGGGATGACGTAGGTCAAGAGGAGTTGGCGCCAGGAGACCGGGCGGACGGCGGGGGTGAGGACGAGAGTGAGCAGGGGAATGAACACGGAGGAGAGGACAGTTGCGGGGTGGCGGCTGGTGGCCTCGAAGATGGCGATGGGCTCGCCGGCGTTGACGGCGGATTGCAGGATGTTGCGCGCATCGGCCGGCCGGAAGTGATGGAAAGCAGCGAACATGGTGCGCATGCCGGAAAGGGTGGGAGGAACCGAACGCGCGTCGACGGGCTGGGGCCAGTAGAGGATTCCTGGCTGGGCGTGGGGGTGGGATGGGAGGTAGAGGTCGGTGAGGGTGACCGAGGCGGGGCAGCCTCGCTTGCGCAGGGCTTCGGCGACGAGCGGCATGGGGCCGGCGGAGCCCGAGCAGAGGTCGAGGATGGCTGTCGTTCCAGTCTGCTGGAGGACCTTTTCGATTTCGGCCGCCCATTGGCCGGGTAGGGGGGCGAGGCGGTAGATGGCGGCAAGGTAACCGGTCATGGCGTCGCGCAGGAAGCGGGGGAGCCAAGGTTGATCGTTGAATTCGAAGAGATGGCGGCGGGGCAATTGTTTTTTCGCCTACTCGCAGGCGAAGAGGCGGTTGGCGGCCGGAAGGCTCTCAAGGCGCGAGTAGTGATGAACACGGGTGACTTCGCGGCCTGATTCGGAGACGGGGGCTGGGGCTTCGATGACGAAATCGGCGAAGCCTGGGGCGTTGAAGGCGACGAAGGCGAGGCTGAGGGCTTCGGCCGGGTGGGGGTAGCGGCGGGAGAGGTCGGGGAAGGCGACGGGGCCGGAGTCGACCTGGTAGAGGTCGCGGGTGTCGTGGATGTTCATGGTTTTGACGGGGAACTCGATGATGGCCCGGAGGCGGGTTTCGGGGTTTGCGATTTCGGTTTGGGCCACGATGGGGAGGCCGGCGTGGGTGGCCTGGCGGATCTCGCGATTGGAGCGCAGAAGGCGCACGCGGCGCGGCGGCACGAGTTTGTACAACTGGCCTCCCCACAGTTCTGAAGCCGGGCGCACCTGTTTGTAGTTGGGATTCAGCCACGCTTTGCGGCGGAAGATCACGCCGTCGTCCGGGCCAAAAATGGGGAGGAAGTCGTAGTTGTCCTGGTGGAAGAGGTCCTTGGGGGCGAAGGTGTTTTCGCTTTTGCAGGAGGCGCACTGGTGGTAGTCGATGGGGGCGGCTCCGTCCGGAGGGAAGATTCGGGTGCGGGATTCGACCCAGAAGCGGACGCGGTTTTCGGCCCACTTTCCCTGGAGGAATGACCGCCCGTAATCGATGGGCTGGAGGCCGGATGGGGCGGCTTTGCCTCTGGCGGGAGTGGCGGCGGGAATGGCGGCGGCGAGGCTGGTATGGAGCAGTTGGCGGCGGTGCATTTGTCTGGTTACCGGGGCTGTTTTCGGGGGCGCTTTCCTTAGAGAATGTCGACGGGCCTTTTGCCGAGAGCGTGAACGGCTTCGGCGTAATCGACGCCGCAGGTCTTGCCGCGGTAGCCGGCGAGTGATTCCTTGAGTTTTTGGGCGGAGTCGCGGCGGGCGGAGTCGTAGGGTTCGTTGCGGACGAGAGCCATCAGGCGGCCGAGCCAGTCGATGGAGCGCTGCCAGTCGGGGGTGATGTCGATGAAGGTATCGGGCTCAAAGCCGTAGATGGTGTGGCGGGGGCCGTTGTCGTAGGCGTAGACGGCGCGGGGGGGCCGGAGTTTCGGATTGCCGAGGATGCTGGAGGCTCCGCGGAGGGCGAGGGAGGAGAGGCGGGCGGCGACGACGTGGTCCTCATGGGAGTCGTGGGGCCAGAGCTGGAAGGCGATTTCGGGTTCGAGAGAGGCGACGGCTTCGGCCACCTCGCGCTTGGTTTGGGGCGTGACTTCAAAGTGGTGGGACTTGAAGCTGAGGAATTGCTGTTCGACGCCGTGTTCGGCGGCGAGCTTCTTGGAGCCGGCGATGAGTTCCGGGGCACGGCCGGCGATGGGACCCCAGGCGGTGTAGTCTCCGATGAGCGCAAGGGAGACGACACGATAATTCTTGCGCACCGCCTGGAGCAGAATGCCGGGAATGCCGAAGGCGCAGTCGTCGTAATGAGCCCCGATGGCGAGCAGGGTGCGGGCCATGCCGCGATTGTCGCACGCCGGGCGGTTTAGGCGTCGGCGAGCGCAGCGATGAGGGCGCCCCTGGCGGTGGAGGTCAAGGGATTGGCGGCCAGACGGATTTCAGAGAGCGCGATGGGGAGCTTGCGTTCCCGCAGCATCTTTTCGAACCGTTCGCGGAAGCCTTTGGGCAGGGTGCTTCCGCCGCTCAGCACCATGGGCACAGGGCGCGAGAGCTTGGGAATGTTTCGCGAGTTCGAGAAGGCTTCCGCCAGGCCGTCGATGAGGGCGCGGATCATGTCGTCGTAGTAGACGCTGAGCACTTGCAGGGTCTTGTCCTGGAAGTGACCGTTGATGTGGAAGGACTCTTCCTTGGTGAGACGGATGCGGGTGGGCAGGTCACCGGTGATAGCGGCGGCGCTGGAATCGACGAAGTCGCCGGCTTTGGCGGTGCTGAAGGACACGACGGGCACCGAGAGGTACGCCATGCAGACATTGCAGAGCCCGCCACCGCAGCTTATGCCGATGCCGCTGAAGTTAGAGGACTCCAGTTCGCCGTAGACCACCGCCAGGCCTTCGTTGATGGGTTTCGGCGTGTAGCCCAGGGAGGTGAGGATCTGGCCGATGGTGGCCGAGTGGTAGGTGAGGCTTTCGCCGCCGTCCTGCGCCGCGGGGATGCTGTAGTAGACCTTGCGTCCGAGGCCGGGCTCCGGCCCGAGGAGGGTGGCGACGATCTCGCGCATCATGCTGGCGCTTTCGGGCTCGGTTGCGTTGAGCACGCCTTTGGTCATGGGGCGCCGGGCCTCGAGTTGGAGCATGTCGGCGAAGCGGGCGCTTTCATTGCCGTGCACGACGATCTCCTGCCCGCGCACGGTGTGCGGGACATTTTCGTTGCGCAGCGCGGTCTCCGTCATCCGCGCGTAGGGGATGGTGACGAAGGAGTTCAACTGCGTTTCGAACTCGAAATCGTCTCCCGTCTTTCGGGCCAGTACAATGCGGCTGGTTCCGATGTCCAGTCCCAGCGGCCCGCGGCCGCCATCACGTTCTTGCTGTCTCATGGTTCAGTCTCCCCGGCGCGCTCCTCCCGGAGGGAAGCCGCCAACTCTTTGTATTGCCGCCGCAGGCCGGTTTTGTAGTCGGCCAGCGGGATGTTCAACGCGCGGGCCCGGTCACGCACAGCGTCCTCGGCACCCAGCACGCCCTTCCAAAGCCGCGCTCCGGTGGATCCGAAGAACACCGGGTCGTAGCTAAATCCAAACAGCGCCACGCTTGCGGGCGGCGCTTCGTAGTTCTCCGGCAGGCCCATCTCCTCAAAGGGGAAGTTGCCCGCCCAATCCGTGTGCGCCGCGATGCGCATGTTCGCCGGATTGACGGAGACCTGCGCATGGGTGACGCAGTTTTCCGGCGCTATCCGGTATTGGGACCGCAGCCACTCGGTCAACTGCCGCCCGGCCACGCGCTGGGCCGGACTGATTCGGGTCTCTTCGTCGCCGGCGCTGGTCTGGGTTTCAAACGAGACTCCGAGGAAGCTGTCGTTCAGCCCGAGGTAGACGATCTCGTCGTCGGCCCACACGGAATGGCCCGCGTGGTAGGCCACATCACCCTCGTCGACGGTGCGGAAGACGCGTCCAAAGCGGTCGACGAAGTAGTGGTAACTGTTGCGGGCGCGGACGTAATCGAGCGTCGCGCGGCCGATCTTGCGGAGACGCCGGTTCAGCTTCTGCTCAAAGGGCGCGAGGTGGCTTTCGGTGGTGTGATAGACGATGCCCGCGGGCGCCAGGCGTGAGTCACCAGTGTGGCGCAGGGTTTTGCGGTCGACCGTCTGCCAGGCGCGGGGCCGGGTGCGGGTGACTTCGCGGGCATCGACGCGGAGGCCGTTTGAGTACTGTTCCATCCCGTCGGCGCGTTCCACCAGCCAGACTTCGGCGCTTGCCGGCACTGCGGCGGCCGGGACCGCCGTGACTTCCCCGGCTTGCCCGGGTTGCGGGACTGGAAGCGCGGGCGTGTTCACAACGGCGCGTCCCCGGCTGCCGAGAGTTGCCAGGGCCAGGATAGCCACGACGGCCACGCCGAGGCCGGCGAACCATTGGCGGCGGCGGCCGGCACGCCGCGAAGAGGAGCGCAGGTAACGCAGGCGGCCCACCGGATCCGCAATGCGCCCGGCGCGCCAGGCCACGATGCGCGTGCCCCATCCAAGACCCGAGACTGGATTCGGATTCTTCAAGCCGGGAAAAACACCCTCTAGAAGGAGTGGCTCCTTGAGGCGGAAGTTCTCAGTCAAGATTGGGGGCCGGGGCGGTGAGGAAGACGGCAAAGGGCCGTTTGTGGTCCTGCCGGGTATGCGCTCCGATCGGGTCAGTGAAGGTTCGAGACCTGATTCGCAAGTTGGAGTCCTGTGGGTGGGTGCTCCGCGCGACGAGAGGCAGTCACCGCCAGTTCAAGCATCCGCAAAGGCCGTCGGTCGTCACCGTGGCAGGGCATCCTGGAAAGGACGTTCCGATTGGCACTCTTCGGGCTATTCTGAAGGCAGCGGGTTTGGAAGGAGACTAATGCCATGAAGTACACGGTGATCTACGAAAAAGGCGGCTCCACCTGGGGCGCGTACGTTCCCGACCTGCCGGGGGTGATTGCGGCTGGCGATTCACGAGAGGAAGTAGAGTCTCTTATCCGGGAAGCGGTGGCGTTTCATATTGCTGGCCTGCGGGCCGAGGGTTTGGCCGTGCCGCAGCCTGCCAGTTCCGCGGGTACGTTGGAGATTGTCGCGGCGTAGCGAGGGTTGGCTACAAAAACAGGCGTGGCAGGAGGTCGGGGAGGGCGAGGGTCCAACTTTAAAGGATCGTGGGCTCCGGGGAATTCGTGGTAGTGGGGTCGTATTCTTTCGCCTGTAGGACGTCGCGGAGGTGGCGGGCCGCGGTGAGCAGGGATGGATTGCCGGGGTCTTCGCGCGTTGGCTATGCCGGACTCGCGCCATACACCGCGAGCCGCGGCGGCGTGGAGCAGTTGATCGTGAGCTTCGCCGACGACTGGGGCCCGCACGGCATCATCGTCAACTGCCTGGCCCGCGGGCTGGTTCCGCACCGAACAGGTGCTCTATGAAAATGACGCGTGGGTGACCTGCCTCTGCGGCCGCATCCCCCTCAATGGCCCCGGCCAGCGCAACGACGTGGATGGAACCGTTGTCTTCCTGGGTTCCGAAGAGAGCCGCTACATCACGGGCCAGACGCTGCTCATCGATATCGGCACCTCCACCGGCGCCACCCGGGAGACGGTCGCCAGGAAGAAACCGCGAGGAAGCGGCCACGAAAGGCCCCGTACCACAGCGAGCTATCGCAGTACTTCCAGTACAAGTGGCTGGCCCGCACCTGGCGCCATCGCGAAATCACCGGGAAGAGCGGCAAGAATCATTAATTGTTGTTCACGTCTCAATCTTCGTGATCCGATTGCTGCGCGGAACTCGATCACTCGGTGAAGGGGAACAGAAATGCTCCCGACGGTTCAATTTGCCCGATTCACTAGCCGATAATTTCATACTAAGAGGTGTATCATGAAATTAATTCTATGTTTGACGTTGCTGGCTTCCCTTGCGCAGCCAGCGGAGATGGTGACAACCACTGACGGCATTTTCACGGTCATCGAGTCCGTGGCGCCGCTGGGGGTTGCACTCACTTACGTTTCCGGCGGTAACGGTCTCACCGGTATCGCGGACACTTGGCCCCTCGATTGTGGCGGACCCGCCGCGGCGGCGAGCGCTTATGATCACTGCTGGCTCCAATTTCCCGAGAGGATCATTTGGAAGGCTCCGTCGGCAACAGACAGCGTTTTTGCCATTCCTGGCGTCGATCACGACCCGATTCCCTACGAGAATCTCGAGTTCATCATCTGGGGTTCGGATGATGGCGTCACTTGGGAGGAAGGCAAGATCCGAGCCATCTATCGCGACGGCTTTGATACGGCGGCCACCACGGTCGGGAAGTCCGATGACTACACCTCGCTGTGGGGGTTCTCGAAGAGCTACGTGTACTTCTCCACCGAAGGCGAAACCCACTTTGGTACCGGCATTCCCGGTCCCGATGAAGGCGAAATCGACGCCTTGGCCATGAATACTCCGGAACCCTCCACTTGGATGATGCTGAGTGCTGGCGTCCTCCTCACTGGCCTCCTGCGGCGCCGCCGCTAGACACTCCCGCTGTTGCTCGATGCCCGGTTCGATCTCAGGAAATCTGAGTCGATACCGGGCATTGAGCTTCCCGAACGGCCACATCTCCTTCCGCGGCCGCATCCCGCTCAAACGCCCGGCCCGAGTGGACCGCGAGTGATCGGCGCGTTCATTTGGTGCCGAAGTGCCGGCGAAACGGGTTTCACCATTTGATTCGATTGTCTTCGGCAGTGAGGTGGACTACGATCTCACCACCTCAGCCCAGCGGACGGGATCGCTGCCCCCCGGATCGAACACTCGCAGTTCGGTCTTACTCCACCCTGGCATTCCACCCTGGCACTCACACCCTGGGGGGCGTACGTTCCCGACCTGCCCGGGGTGATTGCGGCTGGCGCTTCACGAGAGGCAGCAGAGTCTCTGATCCGGGACGTAGAGCGAGTTGGCGGCTACGGAAACAGGCGTGGCAGGAGGTCGGGGAGGGCGAGGGTCCAACTGAGGGGATCGTGGGCTCCGGGGAATTCGTGGTAGTGGGTGTCGTAGTCTTTGGCCTGCAGGACGTCGCGGAGGTGGCGGGCCGCGGTGAGCAGGGATGGATTGCCGGGTTCTTCGGGGGTTCCGGTTTCGTGGGTGCCTACCGCGACCAGGAATCGCACCGGGGCGGGCGGGGCGGTGGCAAGGCGCCGGGCGAGCCACTCGGGTTCGGCGGCGGATTCGGGACGCCAGCGGAAGGATCCTGAAATTGCAGCCACCGTGCGGAACTGTTCCGGGGCATCGAGCGCCGCGCAGGCTGCCGCGAGACCGCCGAGGCTTGACCCAAGGATCGCTGTTCTTGCGCCGGTACGGCTGAACTGGAACTGTCTGGCGGCGGCCGGCAGGAGTTCTTCGGCGAGGTAGGCGGCATAGGCTGGCGAAGAGGCAAGATCTGCATCTCGGTTGCGGCTTCCGGCGAGCACGGCTACCAGAGGCGGGATGCGCCGGGCGGCGATGAGGTTGTCGAGGATGGTGGGCAGGGGGACAGGCCCCGTAAAGATGTCTTCGTCCAGCACGACGAGGACGGGATATTCGCTGCCCGGTTTGAATCCTGGGGGCAGGTAGACGGACGCGGTGCGATCCGCGGCGGGCGGCAGGGTGTGGCGCGTGCCGGGTGGCGCGTTGCGGGGGGATGACCAGTCGCGATGGCGGACGGCGGGGAGCAGGGCGATGGAGCCGCCGAGAGGGCCGTCGAGGACTAAGGGATTGAGCGGGTCCGGCTGGAGGCCGCGCTGCCCATCGGGGGAGAGTTCATAGAGGATGGGCAGATCGCTCCGGAACCGGTAGGTGCGGTGCCAGATGCTGGTTCCGGGCAGCCGTGCGAGGCGCTGGCGCGCAGGGTCGTTGAGCGGCAGAACGGTGGCGAAGACGATGACGCCGGCGGCGGGGTTTGAGCTTCGCCAGAGGAAGGTGACGAGGGTGTGGGTGGGGCCGGAAGGGTCGGGTTCGATGAGCGGGGTTCCGGTGCGGGTGACTTCGAGCCAGAACTCGGGCTCGGCGTGAGGGTTCAGCTTAAGATCGGCGCGGAGGCGTTCCAGGCGTGGGCTGCGAGGCTCTTCGATCTGTGCGGCCAGCGGTACGGCGAGAGCTGCCAGGCAGGAAAGTCGCATGAGAGGCTGACGCGGCTGGAGGCGGTCCGGGTACAGCGGATTCGGGTGGAGGTACGCTGAGAAGTCAGTGATCCCGATCATGATCCGCGTACTGGGAGCGATGGTGGCCGTGGTGCTTGCCGGCTGCGGCCGTGGCGTCCCGGCGCTGCCTGGCTTGCCGCCTGGGGCGCCGCCGCCGGTGGTTGACGCGCATCGCGCGGCTGCCGCCGAGCCTGGGAGCGCCGCGGCGGTGATGCGGCTGGGCATGGCCGCGCAGGCGAACGGTCTGCCAGCGTTCGCGATTCCTTGTTACGAGCGGGCGGCGGCGCTGGACCCGGATCTGTTCGCGGCCCGGTATTACCTGGGTTTCGCGGAGGCGGCGCGGGGGGAGATGGCTCGGGCGGCGGTGGCGTTGCGGGCGGCGCTCAGGTTGCGGGCAGAGTCCGTGCCGGTGCGGTTGAAGCTGGCCGATGTGGAACGGGAACTGGGGGGCCGGGAGGAGAGCGCGCGGATGGCTCGCGAGCTGATCGGGCGCGATGCCGGCAATGCCACGGCTTACTATCTGCTGGGCCGGGCCACGGACGAGGCGGCGGCTTTCGAGAAGGCCCTGGCGCTGTTTCCACGGTACGGGGCGGCGCAGTTCGCGCTGGCGGCGCTGCATCGGCGGGCGAACCGGTTGGCGGAGGCGGCGCGGGTGCTTGAGAACTACGATCGCGATAAGACGGCGGTGCCGCCGCTGGATGACGCGGAAGGCGCGGCGTTGGCGGAGATGGCGGTGACGGGTCCCGGGCTGCTGCGGCGGGCGCAACGGGCCGATGCGGCGGGGGACACGGCGGGCGCGATCGCGCTGCACAGGCAGGCGGTAGCGCTGGATTCGGCGCTGGCCGATGCGTGGATCAACCTGATCGCGCTGGAGGCTCGGGTGGGGAACGCGGCGGGGGCGCGAGAGGCGTACCGGCAGGCGGCGGCGTTGGCTCCGGGCCGGGCGGAGGGGCACTACAATTTCGGGGTGTTTTGTTTGGGAGTTCGGAGTCTGGATGAGGCTCGGGTGGCGTTTCTGGCAGCGGTGCGGGCTGACCAGCGCCATGCGGACGCATTGGTGAACCTGGGCAGTCTGGCGGGGGAACGGGGCCGATTGGATGAAGCGGCGCGGTACTTTGAGCAGGCCGGCGAGTCCGCACGGGCGCGGTTTCATCTGGGGCAGATTCGGATGCTGCGGCGCGATGGCCGGGCTCGGGCGACTCTTGAAGAGGCCCGGGCTCTGGCGGTGAAGGGAAGGGACGCCGGATTGCTCGCGGCGATTGACGGGGAGCTGGCGAGGATTTCGCGATGAGGATGGCGTTGGGGGCTGTGGTGGTGGTGCTGGCCGGGTGTTCGCGGCCGGTGGAACCGAAATGGGGCCTGACCGATGCGGCGGCCGAGTTGGGGATTTCGTTCCGGCATGAACCGGGCGCCGAGGGAAAGTTCCTGATGCCGGAGATCATGGGGTCCGGCTGCGGGCTGTTCGACATGGACGGCGATGGGGATCTGGATGCCCTGCTGCTGCAGGGTGTGCCATCGGCGCCGCATCAGTTGTACCGGAACGACGGGGGGCGGTTCACGAATGTGACGGAGGGGTCAGGGATACGGCCGGTGGGGCGCGGCATGGGTGTGGCGGTGGGTGATTTCGACAACGATGGCCGGCCGGACCTGCTGATCACGGCGTTTGGCGGCAGTGCGCTCTATCGCAACCTGGGTGGGGGGCGGTTCGCGGAGAGCGGCCAGCGGATTCCGGGGCCGTGGCCGACCAGCGCGGCGTTCTTCGACTATGATCGCGATGGCTGGCAGGATCTGGCGGTGCTCAACTATGTGGACTTCACGGAAGCCGGCAACAAGCAGTGCCTGGCGGCGACGGGGGAGCTCGATTACTGCACGCCCCGGGCGTACCGGCCTTTGCCCGCGCGGCTGTTTCACAATGATCGCGGCGTGTTCCGCGAAGTGGCGGGCGCTTTCGCCAAGGCGTTGGGGCCGGGGCTGGGTTTGGCGGTGATGGATGCGAATGGGGATGGCTGGCCGGACCTGTTCGTGGCCAATGACTCGATGGCGAATCATCTTTGGATCAATCAGCGGGACGGCACGTTCGTTGAGAAGGCGCTGGAGAGCGGCGTGGCCTACGGCGAAGAGGGGCTGGCCAAGGCGGGCATGGGTGTGGCTCCGGGCGATTTCGACAATGACGGCGATGAAGATGTCGCGGTGCTGAACCTGATGAACGAGGGCGCCACGCTGTTCCGGAACAACGGCGGGGGCGATTTCACGGACGTTTCGCGCGGTTCGGGCATTCACACGGAGACGTTCCGGTTCACTGGCTTTGGGGCCGGCTGGCTGGATGCCGATGGGGATGGATGGCTGGATCTGTTCCTGGCCAACGGCGCGGTGACGCGGCGGGAGGAGCAGCGGGGCGAGGCGTATCCGTTCGCCGAACGCAACCTTCTTCTTCGGAATGCGGCTGGGCGCCTTGCGGCGGCGGGAGGGCTTGCGGAAACGGGTGTGAGCCGTGGGGCGGCGTTCGGCGATATCGACAATGACGGCGATGTGGACATTCTGGTGAACGTGAATCGTGGCCAAGCCAGGGTGATGCGGAATGATCTGAACCCTGAGCGGTGGCTGGCGGTGGACGCCCGCACCGGGAGCCGGGTGGAGGTGGCGTCGGAAGGACTTCCAAGGCAAGTGAGGGTGTCGCGCACGGATGGCAGTTATCTTTCGGCGTCGTCGCCGCGGGTGCATTTCGCGTTGCGGGGTGCGGTGACGTTGGTGCTGGTGGACGGGCGGCCGGTTCCGGCGGCGCGCGGCGGGGGTATACTGAAACCGTAGCGGTGTTCGCCTTGGACGCCCTATTAGTTCGCTTTCAGGGAGTACCACATGAAGACAAGTCTTCGCTCCGCTCTGTTCGGAGTGCTCTGTACGGTTGCGGCTCAGACGAGCGCGCAGGCTCAGGTTTTGTACGGTTCCATCGTGGGCACTGTCAACGATGGATCGGGCGCGGCGACGCCCGGCGCCACCGTAACCGCGGTCAACAAGCAGACCGGGCAGCAGCGCACGGCCACAACGAATGACGCCGGCGGCTTCACGTTTGTTGCGGTGCAGCCGGGCCAGTATGAGCTGAAGGTGACGAAGGAAGGCTTCCGGGCAGCGGCCGAACCGCAGGTGGAAGTGTCGGCGAACAACGCGACGCGCGCGGATTTTGCGCTGCAGGTGGGCAGTATCAACGAGTCCATCACGGTGGAAGCGACGGGCGCCACGCTGCAGACCGACAGCGCCACGGTGAAGGCTGAAATGCAGGGCAAGACCCTGAAGGACCTGCCGGTGCCGGTGGGACGCAACTATCAGATGGTGCTAGTGACCATTCCGGGTTTCAGCCCGCCGCAGAACGCGCACTCGGTGCCGACGAATCCTTCGCGGTCGCTGCAATCGAACGTGAATGGCGCGCCCACGGCGGGCGTGAACGTGCGGCTGGACGGGGCGTCGAGCCAGCAATCGTGGCTGCCGCACATTAGTGCTTACGTGCCGTCGCTTGAGGCGATTGAAACGGTGAACGTGGTGACGAACAGCTTTTCGGCCGAGCAGGGATTGGCCGGGGGCGCGGCCATCAATGTCCAGATCAAGAGCGGGACGAATGAGTTCCACGGATCGGGCTTCTGGTACAACAACAACAACAAGCTGCTGGCGAAGCCGTTCACGTTCGCGCTGCTCAATCAGCAGAACAACCGCAATCCGAAGTATGTGTTCAACCAGGACGGCGGCTCGCTGGGCGGCCCCATTGTGAAGAACAAGCTGTTCTTCTTCGCGGCCTATGAAGCCACCACACGGCGCGAGTTCGCCAACAACAACGGCACGCTGGCCACCAATGCGATGCGCCGGGGCGATCTTTCCGAAGGCCTCCGGATCTTCGCGCCGAACCCGGGCATTGTGTATGACCCCACTACGGGCAACAACCTGGGCCAGGGCCGGACGCCGTTCGCGGGCAACATCATTCCTTCCTCGCGCATTTCGCCGATTTCGCAGGCGATCATAGCGAAGGTTCCGACGGTTGCGGACAACTTCCGCGACGGCAACTTTTTTGCGCAGGGCGGCTTTCTGTTTGACCGCCACACGATCGACACCAAGTTCAACTACAACATCAGCGAGAAATGGACAGCTTATGGCCGGTACAGCGCGCTGAAGTACAACATGGCGAACCCCGGCATGCTGGGAGAAGCGGTTGGACCGGGCATTTCGCCGAGCGGCGGGAACACGGGCGATGCCAATGGCACGACACACTCGACCACCATTGCCAGCACGTATGTGCTGAACCCGAGCCTGATTCTGGACGCCAACTTCGGCTACACGATTTACAACACGGCGGTTGAGCAGCCGTTGGGGTCGAACGTGGGCCTGGACACGTTCAAGATTCCGGGCACGAACGGCAGCCGGCGGTTTGAGGGCGGATGGCCGCGGTTCACGTTCGCCGGGTTTACAACGCTCGGAGTGCCGGACTCGTTCATGCCGTATGAGCGGCGCGATCCGCAGATCCAGTATGTAGCCAACCTGAACTGGACGCGCGGCACCCACCAGATCCGTTTTGGGGTGGATGTCTACAAGCAGCACATGAACCACCTGCAGGCTGAGTTCGCCGGCCAGAACCATGGCGCTCAGGGCGGCTTCAACTTCCAGGGCGGCCCGACCATTCTGAACGGCGGCTCGACGGCGACGCCGTTTAACACCTGGGGTTCATTTCTCCTGGGCCAGGCGAGCAACTACGGAACCACCTATCAGGTGCCGGACGTCTACGCCACGCGGACGGACTACTACAGCACCTATGTGCAGGACACCTGGCAGGTGAACCAGAAGCTGACGCTCAACTATGGCCTGCGCTATGAGAATATTCCGATGCCGCGCCGTGAGGATCGCGGCATGGAGCATTACGATTTCAAGAACAACAAGCTGCTGGTTTGCGGCGCCGGCCAGGTGCCAACCAATTGCGGGGTGAAGCTGAGCAATCTGCTGTTTGCCCCCCGCTTGGGCGTTGCTTACCGGCCGAACGAGAAGACCGTGATCCGCACGGGCTTCGGCATCAACTGGGATCCGTTCAACCCGGCCCGCGCATTGCGCACGAATTATCCGATTCTGCTGATCCTGAACGGCAACCCGGACAACTCGTTCGTGCCCGCGGGCACGCTGGCTGCCGGCATTCCGCGGCCGGTGATTCCCAACATTGGGAACGGTATTCTCGATCTGCCGCCGAATTACGCCGTGCAGTCTATGCCGGATAAGTTCCAGCGCGCCTACATCATGAGTTGGAACTTCACCGTGCAGCGCGAGATCAAGGGCTTCACGGCGCAGGCAGGATACGTGGCGAACCGGACGATCCGGCAGACGAACTTCCTGGATCTGAACGCGGGCCAGGTGATCGGCCAAGGGAATAACGGACGCCCGTTCTTCCCCACGTTCCGGCGCACGACGACGACGGCCGTGGTGAGCCCGCTGGGCCACTCCAATTACGATTCGCTTCAGGTGAAGGTGGACCGGCGGATGGCGAGCGGCCTGAATTTCGGTGTCGCCTACACGCTGTCGCGCGCCTTTGGCGTGTGCTGCAATGCCAGCAACGACGGCGGCCCGGCGGTCGCAGCCCTCTCCTTCATGCACCTGAACAATGCCTTCCTGGGCTTTGACCGGAGGCACAACTTCCAGACCACCTATACCTGGGAACTGCCGTTCGGCAAGGGCAAGCAGATGGCCACCAGCGGCGCGGCCGCGGCCATTCTTGGCGGCTGGCAGGTGACGGGCATTCTGTCGAAGTACACGGGCGCTCCGTTCACAGCGGGCGCCGATGGCAACTCGCTCAACATGCCTGGCAGCACGCAGTTCGCGGACCAACTGGGCGAACCGCGGAAGCTTGGCGGCTACGGCCGAGGCCAAGCTTACTATGACTGGACGACGTTCAAGTCCGTGACGGATGCGAGCGGCCGGGCCGAGGCTCGCTTTGGCACGGGCGGTTTGAACCGCCTTCGTGGTCCGGGCATCTTCAACACGGACTTGGGCGTGCACCGTTCGTTCAAGGCCAATGAGCGGGTGAACATTCAGTTCCGCGCCGAAGCGTTGAACCTGACCAACACACCGCAGCTTGGCCAGCCGTCCGGCAACATCTCCGGGCTGCGGCTGGCGAATGGCAACTTCACCGGGGGGGTCTTTGAGATCACCGGCACGGCGAACACAGGCCGCGACGGACTGGTGCAGCGGGCTATCCGGCTTGGGCTGCGGGTTTCGTTCTAGAGACGGTTCCTTTTTTTCCGCACGCGGCGCCCCGGCTTCACGGCCTGGGCGCCGCGATCGTTTTTGAGGAACCGGGCGGGACAGGGGCGGGTACGGTTTGATCCCACATTTCCGTTTTGAGCCGCGCGTGCGAATCTCCTGGATGCTCGTCCGCATCAATATCGATAGGGGTTTGAAGGCAGCGAAGACCCCTGCGGAGGACAGCACCCAATGGGTGACAAACAAAACCAGCCCTTTCAGCTCTCGTTCAACGGCCTTCTCAAGATCGACTTCCAGGGATCGCGCGTTACTTCCGATGGTGGTCTGATCCTGGTGCGTGAGTTGGATGAACGGCTGGGCTTCGGTGCTCTCATTGCCCAACACCTGACTGACTCACGGCGCGGCAAGAATACCCAGCTTCCGCTGGCGGACCTACTGCGCCAGTCCGTCTACAGCCGGATTGCCGGCTACGAGGATGTCAACGATGCCGAGCGGCTCTCGCAGGATCCAACCTTCCGGCTGA
>VFZY01000034.1 GCA_016870915.1 Acidobacteriota bacterium
CGATGGTCGAAAGAAGCCATCCGCAGGCACTGGCCCGCCCTCGGAAAGGGGATTCTGATCAAATCCGGCACGGGAGTGAGGCGTTGGTGTATACTGTCGGGGTCCGGGAGACCCAAAATGGAAATCCCGGTTGAGGATCTCCGGATCCTTTTCATCCGCCGCGAGAATTTCGTGGCACGCCGCGCAGTCCTGGCCGATCACCTTGCCGCCCGCAGCCTTGTGTTCTCCGTCGTGGCAGCGGAAGCAGCCGGGCGAGCTGGTGTGGCCGAGGTGGTTCGGGTAGTTGCCCCAGCCAAGTCTCAATTCGGGGAAGACCTGGCGCGAATAGATCGCAACCAAGCCCGCAGCGGCGGCCTCAGCGTCGGGGCGGCCCGGGTAGGCAGAAGCGATGGCTTGTTTGATCGCGTTTGCCGCGGCGTCCTGGGAAGCGTAGCCGGCTTTCAAGAGTTCAAGGCCGCGTTTCTTGATACCGGGCAGAGCGGGTGAGATCTCGCCGGCGGCCAGGGCTTGATCGAGCGCGACGTCCGGGTTGTCGAACTGGTGGCCGGCGCGGTTGTGGCAGTCAACGCACTGCATGGTAAAAGTGCCAGCGTTGGTGGCAGGCTTGCCGGCGCCGGCACCCACGTATTCACGGGTTTCGCCGGTTCTTCTGTTACGCCAGTTGACCTTGGGTATGGTTTGACGCCCCGCATCCGTCGCGGTGTAGGCGATTTCGAGATCCGGGTCCATGTGCGCACGGTGAATCCCTGAACCTCCGCCCACGCGCATCATCATGACCGTGTGGGAAGGGGAATTTCCCTCGTCGTCCGCGAATCTAGTGAGCACCTTGATGCGCGGAACGGGTGAAAACTCACGGCGGTGGCAGCGCTCACAGGTTTCGACGGCGGGCATCAACCGGTCCGACTCGAGGGCCGACGGGATGGGGCGCGGGTAGGAGTTCGTGGCGACCTCGACCAGTTGCCGCGTACCCGCCAACTTGGCGTCGATCCAGCCGGCGGCGCCACGGGCGACGTGACACTCGACGCATGCTACACTGCTGTGCCGCGAAACCGTATTGGTTCGGAACTGGGGCGCCATGACGTGGCAGGATTGGCCGCAGAAGGCTACGGTTTCCATGTGCTCGACCGCCTTGTAGGTGAATTGGCCGGCCAACAGTAGATTCGCCAACGTGGTGACGCTGAGGAAGATCGCCAAACGACGAACTGCCTTTCCGCGCTCCATCGGCACAGCGCTGATGTTCTGTCGAATCTGTTTCTTGGCCAGGAGGACCCCTACCGGCATTAATATGAGGCCGAAAAAGAACACCGCCGGAATGACAAGAAAAAGAAGAATGCCAACGTAGGGGTTCTCCGAGGCTTTGCCCGACGGGAAGGCCGCGACCAGCATCCAGGAGATGACAGACGTGGTGACCAGGGCGGCGCCAGCGAGGCTGAGCCAGTGAGAGGCCAACAGCACCAGAACCGGATTGGAAGGTTTCGCAGTCACGGCAGCAGATTGCGTGACCCAGCAATTAGGCTTCCAAACTAGCACAGGGTCCGGTCCGGTTCGTGTCCCGGCGGAGGAGACGCTGTTTGTTCCGCTCCGCAGGCTGCCGCGAATGCTGAACTTCGCCGAGGGAACGAAGGCAACACTCGCGACAGGCCATGCGGAGCGGAACAACCGGCTGCGTCGCGGATCGAGGGTGCCGTCCTCGAACGCCGGGACGTCCCGGCGGACCAGCCGGATGCCAGGCCGTATCACCCGCATCGGTCAGGGTGCAACTTCAAAATCCGGATCGAAACTCTACAGATCCTCCTCCCAGCGCTGTCCTGAGATTGCCTGGAATGGAGCGCCGCGATCGCGGACGCCCCATTCATTGGCGTGCTCGTTCTGCGTGGACCTGTTGAAGCGATAGCCGGTATGACTGTTCCACCTGTCCGTGACATGCATCACCGCGCTCATCGAGATCGAGCAGGGGACCACCGTGTTGGCTACCGTTCCCCGCGCGATGCCCCGGAAGCGCGTGTCCACGTTCGTGCGGCCCGTATGCCGGAAAGCCAGCACGGAGCCCCGCACGTCAACGCGGGGAGACACCCGGCCTGAGTATGACAACCCGGCTGATGGAGCATTGAGCGTGCGGGACTCCGTCCAGGCCGCGGCGGACGACAACTCCCGCGCCGTTGTGGCGGAGCGGAGGTTGCGGCCCCACGCGGTGGGAGACCCGAAGTATTCCATGGTCCTGGTGGTGAAATTCACCCCGTCGCGGGAGTTCCGGCCATCATCAAGGCTCACCTTGGGCCGCCGCGTGGCATGCGCCGTACGTCCGGCCGTGGTGAACTTCCGGACGGACGCCCAGTCGTGACTGGTGGTTAAGCGACGCAAGCCACTGGGGGCCGCCGCCGTTTTCGCCGCGTTCCCACCCGCATCCGTCAGGGCTTCGGCGCGGGCCTTGCCGCCGCCATGGCATCCTTCGCGAGCGCTGGAACTTCGCGCATGCACCGCCTTGTTGAAGGCCTCGGCGCACGGCGCCTGCCGCGGCGAAACGGATGCCGGGGCAATCACGATGCCGGCCGCTATCCCAGCGATCTTCATGACGCGGTTTCATGGGCACGATGGCCGCCAAATCCAACACGTTGGTTTTGTTCGGTCGAAACCGCCCGCCCGCGCGCTTCCGAGCACTTTCCTGCGTGCTGCCACCCAACATTGGGTGAGAACACCCAGATGCTACAGCCCGTATTTCTTGATGCGGTAGCGCAGGGTATCGCGGCTGATACGAAGCAGCCGCGCCGCCTGGCTCTGATTTCCCTGCGACTGTTCGAGGGCCCGCACCAGAAGGGCCCGTTCGCTGTCTTCCAAGGTGAGCAACCCGGTCGCGGTATCGGGCGCCGCGGCCGCCACGGCGGAGGCGTCGTCCCGGTCCTCGCCTTCCACCAGGTAGGGTGGCAGGTCCACCACATCAATGGTGTCCCCCATCACCATCATGGCGGCGTGCCCGATCACGTTCTCCAATTCACGGACGTTGCCCGGCCAATGGTGCCTTCCCAGCACAATCTCGACGCGCCGCGTGATTCCCCGGATGGGCTTGTGGTACATCTCGGCGAAACGGGCCACGAAATGGCGCGTGAGGAGTGCCAGATCGCCCACCCGCTCCGCCAGTGGCGGCGCCGCGATCTCCACCATCGAAAGCCTGTAGAACAGATCTTCGCGGAACGTCCGCCCGGCCACAGCCTGCCGCAGGTCCCGGTGCGTGGCGGCAATGACGCGGACATCCACTTTCCGCGGCGCAAGCGACCCCAGCCGCTGCACCTCCTGATTCTGGATCGCTCGCAGCAGCTTGGCCTGCGTGGCCATCGGCATGTCACCGATTTCGTCCAGAAACAGCGTCCCCTTGTGCGCATGTTCGAACAACCCCACCTTGTCCGATGCCGCACCCGTGAAGCTGCCCCGCACATGGCCGAACAACTCACTCTCAAACAGCGTCTCCACAACGGCGGAGCAGTTCAACACCACGAAATGCCCTTGGGCAACGGGGCTCAACTTGTGCAGCGCCTGCGCGATCAGGTCCTTGCCGGTGCCCGTCGCTCCCGTCACCAGCACGGTGCGGAAGTGCGGCGCTACACGCTCGACGCGCGAAAACAACTCCCACATCCTGGGGCTGTTGCCCACCAGGCCGAAAAACTCGCAACTGCGGGCCAGTTCCGTTTGCAGGTTCTGAGCCCGCAGGCGCCGGCGTACGCTCACCAGAATCTCGTCGATCCGCTTCCGGATTGAAGCCACCGGCACCGGCTTATTCCAGTAATCGGCCGCGCCCTTCTTGATGGCCTCCACGGCCGTCTCGGTGGAGTAGTGCGCGGTCATCAGGATCACTTCAATGGAAGGATCAAACGAAACGATGCGCTCCAGCACGTCAAGCCCGCTGAGCTTCGGCATGCGGAGATCGGTCAGCACAATGTGCGGATGCCGGGTATACACCAGGTCGAGCGCTTCCTCCGGATCGGGCGCAGTGAGGATCTCCAACTCCGGCCGGCGCAGCGCCGTGCTCAGAAGTTCCAGACTGCCGGCGTTGTCGTCGACGATCAGAAGTGTCACTGGCGCAGTGGTGGTGGGCTCCATCAGGAATGTTCTAATTCTAACGGGACCTGAACCCTCCACCCAGCAGCCCTTCAAGCGCGCCCGTCAGCGCCCGCTTGCTCACTGGCTTGGTGAGTTGCACCGCCCCGCGGGGACGGGCGATTTTCTGGTCGGACGAGGAGACCACAACCACCCGGGGACCTGGATCAGCGTTTTCCGCTGCCGGAATGATCGCATCGATCACGCCTTCAACCGAGACCGGGTCCAAATCGAGCAGCAGAAGCTCCGGGTGTAACTCGCCGGTGAGCTTTCGCGCCCGTGCCGGCGAGGATGTGGCCACCACATCCACACCCGCGGGACGAAGATATTCCGCAAGCAGTTCGGCCTCGCGGTATACCCCTTCCACCAGCACCGCCAGCGGCCGCGGCTCCGTGTCCATCACACCTTTGGCGGTGAACAGGAACGAACTTCCCAACCCCAGCCCGCTCTCCACCCAAAGATCGCCGCCCTGCTGGATCACCATCTGCGCCGCGATCGGGAGTCCCAATCCGGTGCCCTCGGGCAACCCGTGCGTCGTGGCACCCACTTGAAAGAACTTCTCGAAAATCGCCGGCTGGTTCTCCGGAGCAATCCCAATCCCGGAATCCGTCACCCGCACCAGGGCCACCTGCCCGCGCACCGCCGCCGCGATCTGAATGCGCCCGGATTCCCTGGTGAACTTGATCGCGTTCGAGATGAGGTTGATCAGAATCTGCTTGAATCGCAACCGGTCGGCTTCAATCCAGGAACCGGCCGGCACGGCGGTCTCCACGCGCAGGTCCTTGGCGGAAATCTGCAACTCCCAGGCTGCCACCACCTCATCCACCACTTCCGGCAGGCTGAAGCGCTCAGGGCGGTACTCCATGCGCCCGGATTCGATCCTGCTGATGTCGAGCAGGTCATTGATAATCGCCAGAAGGTGGCCTGAGTCGTCGCGAATGTTCGTTACGAACCGCTTCTGCCGGTCGTTCAGCGGACCCTCCAGTTCCTCCGCCAGCAGATCCGCAAAGCCAATGATGGTGTGCAGTGGCGACCGCAATTCGTGGCTGACGCTGGACAAGAACTCGGTCTTCAGCCGGCTGGACCTTTCCACGTCGGCGTTGCGCTGCTCAAGCTGGCGATTCCTCTCCTCAAGCTCCGCCGTGAACTGCTCGCGCAACTGCCGCATCTGTTCGGATGCCCTACGGCGCTCCGTCACATCTCGGACAATGGCGATCGTCAGTTTCTCCCCGTCGCATTCCACCGAGCTGAGAGAAATCTCCACCGGCAGAAGATGACCGTCTTTCCGCACGCCTTCGAGTTCCATGCCCAGGCCCATCGGCCGGTTGATTGGCCGGTTGCGATATCCGGCGAGGTGCCCTTCGTGAGCACGGCGCGCGGGGGCTGGAACCAGCATTTCCACATTCGCGCCCAGCAGTTCATCACGGCTATACCCGAACATCGCGACCGCAGTCGCGTTGGCAAAAACAATCCTCCCGGCCGCGTCCACCTGGAAAATCGCGTCGGGCGCCGCGTCCAGCAGTGCAACCATGCGGGCGGACTTACCCTCTGCACCTGGTGCCATGGATTCACTCATTGCAATTGAGCTTCCACTCTACCGCTCCGGGGAGTATGGCTGACAGTTCGCTTGCTGGGTTACCCTGGAAGCAACTGGACATGAAGGCCACGGAGGTATTCTGCGCCCTGGCGGCCGCCTGCGCCGCCTTCGCTCAACCCGTGCCGCGCCCGGCCCCCCGACCCTCCACACCCGCCGGTGAACTGGCCAAGGCCGCGGACGAGTTTCGCACGGTGACGCGCAATCTGGGCCTGCGCCCGGACTCCCCGGCCACAGTTCGCACCACCAACATCAGCGGACCACGCTGGCACGGCCGGCTTTTCCACAACATTCGCAACAACTCCTTTGACGCCGTGCCGCATGAAGTCACCCAGCGAGGAGGCCAGCGCGGCCTTCTCCGCCGGAATCAGTTCGGATTCAACGCAAGCGGACCCTTGCCCTTCAAGGTCTTGAGCCAACCCACCTTCCTGACCGTTACCTTTGAAGGCATGCGCGAAAAGGCCGGCCGCGCGGATCTTCGCACAATCCCCACGGCACTGGAACGGACGGGAGACTGGTCGCGGGTGGTCGATCAGGCGGGCCGGCCGCTCCCGATCTTCGATCCCGCCTCAACGGCACCGAACCCGGCTTTTGACGCCGCGCGGCCGGTCACGGCTTCGAACCTTCAATTCAACCGAGCTCCCTTCCCGGGGAACATCATTCCCAGGCAGCAGCTCGATCCGCGGGCCCAGCAACTCCTGCGTCACTACCCGGCCCCGAACGCCGACGCCGGCCCGTTTGACCGCAACAACTTCTTCGCGTTCAACCCGGAGGTGAATTCCGCCAACGGCGTCATCCTCCGCGCCGATCAGCCCCTTACCAACCGGCACCGCCTGGGCTTCCACCTGAACTATTCGAACGGCCAGGACGGAGTGGCCGCCATCTTCAACACACCCGCCAACCCCAGTTCGGTGAGCCGCGACCGGCGCAACCGCGCGGGCACTCTGGAACACGTCTTCACCGTTTCGCCCCGCACGCTCAACACCGCCACCATCAGCGCCTCGTCCGATCAGTACCTCAACCGCCCCGAACTCGACGAATCGGGCAAGCCGTTCGGCAGCTACCGATTTCAGCCTTATCTCTCCATGGGACGCTCCTATCCCAACGCCCGCAACATCCGCAACGTTTTCGCCGCCACCAACAGCCTGGGAACCCGGCGCGGCCGTCATCACTATCGCGTGATTGGCCAGCTGATCCGGGAACAGATCAACACGCTCTATCCTCAATACCCGGAGGGGCGTTTTCAATTCTCCGCCAACCTCACCAGCCTCCCGGGCATCGTCAATACCGGCCATGCTTTTGCCAGTTTCCTGCTGGGCGGCCCGGAGTACGCGGAACGCAGCATCGCGATTTCACCCTCCTATTTCCGCCGGTCCCGCTACTACTTTGGCCTGCGCGACCAGATCGAGTTGCGGAGCGGCCTTACGGTGAGCCTGGCTCTCAACATCGAAGGCGGCACCCCGCGTGTCGAGCGATACAACCGCCAGTCCACTATCTCCCTTTCCGCCATCAATCCGGTGAACGGCCTTCCCGGAGCCATGACCATCGCCGCGCACGACGGGAACGGCCGGGCGTTCCAGCCGACGGTCTGGAAGCCCGAGCCCTCGGCGTCTCTTGCCTGGAATCTTCTGGGCGACACCAAGAGCGTGCTGCGCGCCGGCTACTCACGGTCCTATTCGCCGCTGCCCATGTATTTCAGCCAGTGGGGCACCCAGGCGTTCAACGGCAACCCCACGTGGTATTCACAGAATCCGCAACTGGAGCCTGCCATCTGGCTGAACCGCGGCTTTCCGCCCCTGCAGCGCCCCTTCCCCGACCTGCGTCCCGAATCCGCCAACGAAACCACGGCGGATCTTGCGGAGCCCCGCGGCCTGCAGCCCACCTATCAGTCCGCTTCGCTTTCCCTGGAACGCGAGTTGCCGGGCGCTATGCTGCTCACCATCGGGTGCGGACACCAGACCGGCCGCAACCTGTTTCTGAGCAATAGCGGATCGAACCCCAACCACATTCCCCCCTCCGCCCTTGTCCATCGCGACCGCCTGAATAGTGAAAGCTTCAAGCGCACTCTTCGGCCCTTCCCGCACTTTCAGCGTTTCGACGTCTACTCCTCATGGCCCGAAGGCCGGTACCAGCGCGATGCCGCGCAGCTTCGTCTGGAGAAGCGGACTTCAAACGGACTCTCGCTTGCCGCCTACTACGAGTTCTCAAAGCAGATGGACAACTATTCCGGTCCATCCGGCGTGCAGGACTTTTCGAACCGCCAGAACGAATGGTCGCTCACCTCAAGCAATGCGCCCCATCGGGTTTCGCTGACGTACCTCTATGAGCTGCCCTTCGGCGGCAATCGCGCCCTGTGGAATTACCAGGATTGGCGCCGGCATCTGGTGGACGGGTGGTCCGTGAGCGGGGCCACGTCGGTTGCGAGCGGCGAGCCCGTCGCGCTTCGCCCTCAGTTCAACAACACGGGCGGCATCATCGATGCGCTGAACGTAAACCCCGTGCCCGGGGCCGATCCGCACGTTGCGAACCCTGGCCCGAATCGCTGGTTCAACCCCGCCGCATTCGTGCAGCCGCCCGATTTCACGCTTGGCGCGGCGTCGCGGACGCATCCTTCCCTGCGCATGCCCGGCGATCAGAACCACGATCTCTCGCTCAACAAACGGATCGGCCTGAGCGCCGAGCGCTCGATCGAGTTCACGGCCGTCGGCCTGAACTTCCTGAACCTTGCCAACTGGACGGACCCCGACACCACCATCGGCACCCTGAACGCGCCGAACGTCAACGCCGGCCGCATCATTGGGTCGCGCGGCGGGCGCGTCATTCAACTCGGACTGCGGTTTAGCTTCTGACGCGATGACCGCCGCCCTCGCGTTTTTTGCCCTGCTTGCGCAGCCTGCGCCGCGCCAGCCTGCGCCGCGCCAGCCCGCGCCGCGCCAGCCTACACTCAAAGTGCCGTTCCGTCTGGAATCGGACGCTAAGGTGGATCGCGCCTCCGTCGCCGTTCGCATTAATGGAAAGGCGGTCCGGCTGCAGCGGCTCCTTGGGCCCTCGGACGGCCTTGTCCTGCTGGTGATCTCGGACCTGACGGGTGACATCGCGGCCGCCGACGCCGCGCGCCAAGCCCTGACCGCCGCGCTGGCCCCCCTTCCTCCCACGGTCTTCACCAGCCTGCTTCGCGCGCAGGATGGACTTACAGCACTCACGAATCCCTCATCCAACCGCGACGCTCTGCGTACGGCTTTCGACACGATTCCGGTGACGGGCTACGCCGGCCTGCTCGATACGCTGGAAACGGCCGGGGCCCTGGCCGACGCGCTCTCCCACAAGGCGGCCGTCCGTACCGCGATTCTCTATATCACCGACAGCCTCATCTCCAACTACCGCACAGACTACACGAATCCCGTGGTCAACTCGTCCGACGCCGGCGACCTGAGCCGCCGCTTCCCCGAAGGGCTGATACGCGAAAAGATGGCCCAGCTTCAACGCGCCATCCGCGCCCGCCACACACCACTGTTCATTCTGCACCTGCGCTATCAGACAGACCGCCTGAACGACGCCTATCAAACCGGCCTCCTCGACCTGGCCACGGCCACGGCCGGAGATGCCGCGTTCTGCCGCACCATCGCCGATGTGCCGGACAATCTCAACGCACTGCTGACGGCGGCACAAGCGCTCCACTTCGCTGAAGTGGAGGCGCCGGGATCGAAGGCCGAAGGCGACATCGCGATTGATGCCGGGGGTGTTTCCGTGAAGCACCGTGCGCACTACACGCGCCCGAGGAGCCGCTAAACCCGGGCCTCGCTTCAGTACAAGCCTGGCTCAGGCCCCACCCAAATCCCGGCTTGACGACAAGATATGCGCCGCCATCGCCTGCCAGGCCTTCCCCGGGTCACGGGCCGCAATCGCACGCAGGATTCGCCCGTGCTCGGCGATCGACTTTCGGGCACGTTCCGGCGCCGGCCCCTGGGCCAGCGTCCGTGCGATCCACTCCTGTAAGTAGGCGCGCGTGGTGCTGAGCAGGCTCCTCAGGATGGAGTTATGGGTCGCCTGCGCCACCGCCTCGTGGAACAGGAGATCCTGTTCCAGGTACGCCGCCGGATCCGCCACCGCCGCCTTCATCCCCTTGAGGGCCGCGGTCATGCGCGCGATATCTGCCGGTGACGCCTTCTCCGCCGCCAGCGACGCATTGCCCGATTCCAGCATCACGCGCGTCTCAATGAGGTCCGCGGTCACCTTCGGGTCGAGCAGGAGACCCCATTGGAACACCCGCTGCGGATGCCGCCCACCGCCATCCAACACAAACGTGCCATCCCCGGCGCGAGCCTCCACCAGCCCCATCACCGCAAGCGATTTCAATGCCTCGCGCACCGAAGTCCGCCCCACGCCAAACTGGACACAAAGTTGTTTCTCCGCCGGCATGCGGTCGCCGGGGCGCAGCGTTCCGCTGTCGATCAGCATCAGGATCTGGCGGACGATCCCGTCACTCAGCGAAGACCGCGGGACGGGCTTGAGCGCGGATGGATTCATGGCGGGCGTGCTATCATCAGCTTGTCAGACAACCTGACAGGTGTCAAACAGCATGGTGCACACGATGGCGCACACTCTCGACCTCGGCCGCCGCGTCGAACTGGTCTCAATGGATCCTCACGCCGGCGACATCTCCCTGGGGCTCTACCGCGAAGACTCGCCCGAAGGCCCCGGCTATCTCATCCACACCTATAGCGCCAACCCCGAAGCCGCCCGCAGGGTGGAGTTCCTCACCCGCGCCGCTGAAGTTCTGGGCGGCGCCCGCGGCGCGCCCGGGCAGCGCTTCCGTTTTCCCTGCCAGACCGGCCATCAGACCGCGGCCCGGCGCCTCTTTCTGGAAGCAGCCAAGCTGCCCACCGGCGACGAACTTCAACCCCGCCCGCTCACGGTTCACGACCGGAAGTCCGGCCAGGACCTCACCGTGGAACCGCTCGGCGCCGGCCGCTACCGCGTCACCACCAGCACCGCCGATGAAGCCCGCTGCGCCGTGCTGGCCAACGGACTCCGCAAGCTGGCCGAAATGGATGCCACCGAAGGGCAGCCGGTGGTGGCCTTTCCCTGCGGGCAGGACCATCATGAACTGGTCGGCCTGCTTCTGCCGCGTGCCTTGAACGTGCGCGCCGCACTCCGCGAGGAGGAGTCCGCCCTGTCGCGCGGACAGCTCAGCGCGCCAAGTTCCCAGAAGTGAGAGAGGCAACGTGGAAACTCAAGGTCATCTCCAGCCCGGTCCCATGAACAGCCGCCAGCGCGTGCTCGCCGCGCTCAACCGGCAGCCCGTCGATCGCACGCCGGTCTGCAACCCCACCTCCGTGGCCACCGTGGAACTCATGGACCTGGTGGATGCGCCGTTTCCGAACGCGAACCGGGAGCCGGAACGCATGGCGCGCCTGGCCGCCACCAGTTACACCGAACTGGGCTTTGACTCCATCATGCCGGTGTTCAGCATCATCCAGGAGTCCTCCGCGCTCGGCTGCAAGATCCAGTGGGAGCAGAAGGACAACTGGCCCACCGTGCGCATGCGGGAACCCATCTGGCAGACGGCGGATGATATCCGCGTGCCCGATGACTTCCTGGATCATCCGGACACCCGCTGCGTCACCGAGGCCATTCGCCTTCTGCGCCGCGAGTATGGCAACGAAGTGGCCATCATTGGCAAGACGATGGGGCCCTGGTCGCTGGGCTATCACTGCTTCGGCGTCGAGCCCTTTCTCCTTCTATCTCTCGACAACCCCGGACAGACCAAGCTCTGCCTTGATCGAATGAAGGAGGCCACCATCCGCTTCGGGCTGGCGCAGATTGAAGCGGGCGCCGATGCCCTTACGCTGCCCGACCACGCCACCGGCGATCTTGTCAGCGCCCAATACTACGCCCGCTACCTGCGCGACCTCCACATCGAGTTCGCCGAGCGGCTCAAGGTGCCCATCATTCTCCACATCTGCGGCCGCACCGTCGACCGGATGCCGTACATCGCCGAAACCGGGATGGCCGCCTTTCACTACGATTCGAAGAACGGCCCCGAGGAGTCGATGGCCATCTGCCGCGATCGCGTCGCGCTGGTGGGCAATATCAACAACCCGGAAACGCTGTTTTCAAAAGGCCCGGAAGCGGTGCGCGCCGAGGTGGTCCGCAACCTCGAGGCCGGCGTCAACCTGGTGGGCCCCGAGTGCGCCATCCCGCTGCAGACGGCGATTGAAAACCTGAAGGAGATTCCGCGCGCCGTGCGTGACTGGCACAACGATCGCGCGCGGATTAACTAGCATGCCCGAACTGCACGACATCGCAAACGAGTTCATCCGCCAGGAAATCGACGAGTTCATTGAACGCCCCGATGAGCGTGCCCGCATCATCGGCCTCTTCGCCAAGGCATCGGAACAAATGCAGGCCATCGCCGCCGCGCTCATCGATGGCGATCACGAAACCGTCGACCGGCTCACCGCCGAGGCCATTGCCGCCGGTGTGCACGCGATGGAAGTGATGGATGACGGCCTCATCGCGGGCATGGCCATTGTGGGCATCAAGTTCCGGCAGAACTTCATCTTCGTCCCCGAGGTTCTCTCCTGCGCCCGCGCCATGAAGGCCGGCATGGTTCACATCGAGCCCATCCTTTCCGCCGCCGGAATCGAGAAGCTGGGCAAGGTGATCATGGGGACCGTCAAAGGCGACCTCCACGATATCGGCAAGAACCTTTGCATCATGATGCTCCGCGGCGCCGGCTTTGAAGTGATCGATCTCGGCGTTGACACCTCGCAGGACCGCTTCATTGACGCCATCGAGGAACACGGCGCCAACATTCTGGGCATGTCCGCGCTGCTGACCACCACCATGCCCAACATGGGCAAGACGATTGAAGCGTTCATCGACGCCGGACTCCGCGACGATATCCGCATCATGGTGGGCGGAGCGCCGGTGACCCAGGATTTCGCCGACGAGATGGGCGCCGACGGCTATGGCAAGGACGCTCTGGCCTGTGTCTCGCTGGCCAAGCAGTTCGCTGGAAAGGCGTAGACCGGTGCCGGATCAACCGCCCATCACTCAGGCTGACTATCAGGAGCGGGTCGACCGGCTGATGGAGATCCTGGGCGGCATCATCTCCCATTCGGCCCGCCAAACCGCCTCCCGCTGCCCTTACAAGAACCGCCACAACTGCTGCACGGCCCAGTTCGGCTGCCGCAACAAGCGGAAACCGGAGGCCCCGGGCGAACTGCCCGTCTGCGCCGGCGATGACCGCATCGACTACCGCCCCGCCTGGCAAGCCTAGTGTGCCATGTCCACGCTTTTCGATCAGGCCGATGCCCGCAACCTTCGCGTCCCCACAAGCTGCGGGCGGAGCGGCCTCTGCCACGAATGCATTGTCGAGGTCACCGGCGGCGCGGACAATCTTGAACCCCGCACATCCGCCGAGGCCTTTCTTCGCGGCGAGTACCGCCTGGCTTGCCAGGCCCGTCTTCGTGATGAGAACACGGCGGTAGCGTTCGCGCCCCTTGTCCGCCGCCCGCGCATTCTCACCTCTTCGCCCGCCGTACCCACGGCAATCGATCCCCCCGGACGCGAAGGTCTCGGCCTGGCTCTCGATCTGGGCACCACCACCGTTGTCTTCGAACTGATCGAACTGAGCACTGGCGCACCGCGCCTCGCCGCGTCGTTCGAGAATCCACAACGCTTCGGGGGCAGCGATGTCATGCATCGCATCTCCTACGACGCGCGCCAGCCCGGTGAACTGGCCCGTGCCTTCCGCGCCGCGCTGAACCAGCGCCTCAAGGAGGCCTGCGCGACTCTGAACATCGATCGCCAACAGATCCGCGAAATGGTGGTTGCCGGTAACTCCACCATGCGCGATCTGTTCTTCGGGCTCGACGTTCAGTCCATTGGCCAGCGCCCCTACAAGTCGGTCACTGAACACGAGATGCTCGCCGGGCGCCGGGCCACCACGGCGCTGGAAGACCGCGCGCACGCGCTTGGCGTGCTCATCCATCCGCAAGCGCTGGTGTATGGCGTCCCCCTCATTGCCAGTCATGTCGGGGGCGATGCCGCGGCCTGCCTTGCCGCCATCGGCTGGGATCACGCTCAGCCCGTGATGCTCGTCGATATCGGCACCAACACGGAGGTCATCGCAGGGTACGGCGATGAGTGGATCTGCGCCTCCTGCCCGGCCGGTCCGGCCTTTGAAGGCGGTCTGGTCCGCTATGGCATGCCCGGGGCGGATGGCGCCATCGAACGCATTCGCCGCGTGGGCGAAGGCTGGGCCATCGATACCATCGGCAATGTCTCGCCGGAAGGTATCTGCGGCTCCGGTCTCATCGACCTGCTCGCCGAACTGAGCCGCCACCACCTGATGACCCCGAAGGGCGTCTTCCCCAATCGGGCCCGCGAAGTGGTCATCCATGCCGCCTCCGGCATCGGCCTTTCGCGCGAGGACGCCAGCAACCTGGCCCAGGCCAAGGCCGCCAACTATTGCGGCCAGTTCATTGTCCTGCGCACCGCGGGCATCGCCCCGGAAGATGTCTCCACGCTCTATCTGGCGGGCGGCTTCGCGCATCACATCGATACCGCCAACGCCGTCGAGATCGGTTTCCTCGCGCCCGTTCCCCTGGAACGCGTCGTGAAGCTGGGCAATGCCGCGCTGGCCGGAGCCCGCTGCCTGCTGCTTTCTCACGCGCTGCGGCGCCGCCTGGAAGCATTCGTTCCCCGCATCCGCCACGTCGAACTGGAAACCACGCCGGACTTTTTCGAGCTCTTCGTCGAGGGCTGCCAGTTCAAACCATTTCCCAAGGAGTTTGTTGCATGCGCCCAGCCGGCCTCAACCGCGATTTCATCCTGATCGGCGAGAACATCCATACCACGCGCGTGCTGCTGCGCAATGGCCGCCGTGTGGCCCCCTCGCCCGATGGTGTCGAAAGCGTCCTCTTCGAAAACAGCGCCGGGGAGACCGGTTACCTTCCCATTCCGGAGGAGTTGAAGAGGCGCCAGGACTACGAGGAGGGCCGCGTCAAGCACGTCATGATCGCGGTGCTCGGAGGCATGCGCGGCGACCCGCTGTCGCTCGATTATCTGCGCGTCATGGCCGCGCGCCAGATCGCCCGCGGCGCCGGGTATCTCGATCTCAACGTCGATGAGATCTCCCACCGCCTGCCCGAACAGATCGCCGCCATCCAGTGGCTGGTGCGCACCATTGAGGAGTTCTCCAGCGTGCCGCTCGCCATCGACTCATCGAATGTGGACATCATCCTTGCCGGGCTTGATGCCTGCCAGGGGCGCGCCGGCCGGCCGCTGCTCAACTCCGCCTCGCTGGAACGCAGCGACGCGCTCGACGCCGCCGCCCGCCGCGGCATTCCGGTGATGGTCACCGCGGCCGGAGCCAGCGGCATGCCATCCAATGCCGCCGACCGGGTGAACAACGCCTCGCAAATGATCGACGCCGCGCTCGCCCGCGGGCTCGACGCCGCCTCCATCTTCGTCGACCCTCTCATGTTCCCAATCTCCGTCGACAGCGAATTCGGCAATCACTGCCTGGACGCCATCCGGGAGTTGCGCGCCCGCTACGGACCGGCCATCCACATCTCCGGCGGCCTCAGCAATGTCTCCTTTGGCTTGCCTGCCCGCAAGCTCATCAACGAGGTGTTCATCCGCCTAGCCGTCGAAGCCGGCGCCGATTCCGGTATCGTGGATCCTGTGGCCAATGACCTCCATGCGGTCTTCCAGGCGGACCGTTCCGCCCGCCCGCAACAGTTGGCCGAAGAGATGCTTCTGGGAAGGGACCGTGGCTGCAAGAACTTCCTTCGCGCCTACCGCAAGGGTGAACTCAGCGCTACTCTTTAGCGCCCTCGCCGGCGCCATGACCCTGGCCGCCCAGCCGGCGCCGCCGTTGGGTCTTGACGCCTTCATGCCCGGGCTCCACCTGCACCCGCTCACGCGCGAAAAGGTCACCCTGGGGCGCAAGCTTTTCTTCGATCAACGCCTGTCCCGCGACAACTCAATTGCGTGCTCCACCTGTCACGACCCGGCTTTTCAGTTCACGGACCGCCACCCCACCGCCCGAGGGATCGAAGGCCGCACGGGTGACCGCCGTACTCCGTCGCTTCTCAATCGCGGCTACGGCCTGTCGTTCTTCTGGGACGGCCGCGCCGCCACGCTCGAACAGCAGGTGCTCATGCCCATCGACAATCCCAAGGAGATGGATCTCGATGTGAATGAGGCCGCCCGGCGCACTGGCGTCTCCCGGGAGCAATTGGCCGAGGCCCTGGCGGCCTATGTCCGCACCATTCGTTCCGGCGGCTCCCCGTATGACAAATACATTGCCGGCGATGCGAACGCCCTCAATCCCGCCGAACGCCGCGGCTTGGCGCTGTTTCGCGGCAGAGCTGGCTGCTCTGCCTGCCACATCGGCCCGAACCTTACCGATGAGCGCTTCCACAACACCGGCATCGGCTCCGCGGAAGGCCGCTTTGCCGTGACCGGGCGCGAGTCCGACCGGGGTGCGTTCAAGACACCCACGCTGCGCAACGCAGCCCTCCACCCGCCCTTCATGCACGATGGGAGTCTGGCCACCGTTGAAGCGGTGATCGACTTCTACGACAAAGGCGGCAACTCCAATCCACGCCTGGACCCCGAGATGCTTCCTCTTCGCCTCACCGCCACCGAAAAGACCGATCTGGCGCTGTTTCTGCGCAGCCTGTCCGGCACCGTCGAGGAGGGCTGGGAGACCCCTCCCCGCTGAGGTATTCTGAAGGCAACCATGAGTACCGCACTCAGGTCGTTTCTGCTCGCCTGTGCCGCCGCGGTGACGCTTGCCGCTCAGCAGGGCCAGAAGCCCCCCGAGCCGCCCGAACCGCCGGAAGAAGACGAAGGTCTTCGCGAGAAAGAGTACTCTTTCAACCCACTCCAGGCGGAAAAGGAGTTCAAGATCGCAGGCTACTACCTGAAAAAGGGTAGTTTGCGCGCCGCCAGCCAGCGCTACATCGAGGCGACTCGGTGGAATCCCAGTCTGGCGGAGGCGTACCTGAAGCTGGGCGAAGTGCTTGAAAAATTGAAGGATACCAAGGGGTCGAAGGAAGCCTACGCCAAGTACCTGGAACTGGCGCCGGATGCCAAGAATGCGGGTATGATCCGCCGAAAGCTCGGGCAGTGAAATTGAACAATTTTAATTGGTGTTTAAGAGAATGTTCATGTTGGCGTGGCACTATTCTAGTGAAGGTGGCGCTACGCCACTCAATCCCATTAGGAGATTTCAGAGAATGAAGAAGTTCATGACCGTTCTGCTGGGCCTGTCATTTGTGCTCGGCACCGCCACCGTTTCCTTCGCCGGCGACAACAAGGCCGACGACAAGAAGGAAGAGAAGAAGGGCAAGAAGAAGAAGGACCAAAAGCACTAAGCTTTTCCCGTTCGCGAGACCTCAAGGTTATCGCAAATCGCCGCGTTGGTTGCCCACCCCGGGCTCCACGCGGCGATTGCCTTTTGGGGAGGGCCCGGCGCAAGGGCACCAGGCTCACCCGAAACCGCCAGGGCAGAATGGGCCCCCTTGAACACCGCCCCGGATCGGGATAAACTATCGTTCAGATAATGGGATAGTGGCGTCCCAGGAAATTCGTGTATCCCGAAAGGCGATGGACTATGGCAGTACACCTCGTTTGGCGGACCGGGCTCTTCACCTGGATCAGGCGCGCGGCCCCCGCAATCGCCGTGGGACTCGGCGGAGCCGCCCTGCTCACCACTGTTCTTACCGCGCAGAAGGCCCCCGCCACCGGCGCCGAAGTCCGCGCCATTCTTGAAAAGAAATGCTCTCAATGCCATAGCCAGGCCCTGCAGATGGGAGGCCTGGATCTCAGCACCCGCGAAGCGATGCTCAAGGGCGGCGCCAAGGGCCCGGCCATCGCCCCGGGTAACGCCGGCGCCAGCACCCTGATCCACCGCGTCACCGGCCGTGTCGCACCCAAGATGCCCATGGCGCCGCTGCCGCCTCTCACCGATGCCGAAGTAGCCGCTCTCACCGAATGGATCAACGCCGGTGCCCACTGGGACCCCGCCGCGTCAGCCGCTCCCCAAGCCAAGACCGCCCCCACCCCGGCCGGCTACTCGAACGAACTCAGGGAACGCGCCTTCACCGAAACGGAGACCAAGTGGTGGGCTTTCCAGCCGCCCGTGCGCCGCACTCCGCCCGCCATGCGCGAGGAACGTTGGGCGCACAACCCCATCGATCAGTTCATCAAAGCCTCCCTCGACGCCAAGGGACTGAGGCCCGCGCCCAAGGCCGACCGCTCCACCCTCATCCGCCGCGCCACACTCGACCTCACGGGCCTGCTCCCTACGCCTGCCGAAGTTCAGGCTTTCGTCAGCGATCAATCGCCCGACGCTTACCGCAACCTCATCGAACGTCTCCTCGGCTCCTCCCACTATGGCGAGCGTTGGGGCCGCAACTGGCTGGATGTTGTCCGCTACGCCGACAGCTCCGGTTTTGAGCATGATCGCGATCTCGCTACCGCCTGGCGCTTCCGCGACTACGTCATTCGCTCCTTCAACAACGACAAGCCCTTCAACCGCTTCCTCGTCGAACACCTGGCCGGCGATGAACTTCCCGGCGACGACCTGGATGCCAAGATCGCCACCGCCTTCTACCGCATTGGCCCCCGCGTGCGCTTCCGCGAGAAGGACAACCCGTTCTACCGCTACGAGTACCTGGACGACATCATCCGCACCACCTTCCAGGGTTTCATGGGCATCTCAGTCCACTGCGCACGCTGCCACGATCACAAATTCGACCCCATCACCCGGGCCGACTACTACCGTTCCATGGGCATGTTCTTCGGCTTCGTCAACTATGACCACCCATTGATGCCTGAAGACAAAGTTCGTGAATGGGAACGCAAGACCTCCGAAGTGATGCGGGCCGCTCTCCCGTTGAAGCAGGAAGTGGCGAAGATTGAAGCCCCATACCGCAAGGCCCTGTTCGACGCCGGTCTCGCCAAGCTTCCCGATGAGGTTCAGGCGGCCATCCGAGTGCCCGCCGAGATGCGCACGCCCGGCCAAAAGCTCCTTGCCGCGCAGTTCGAGCGTCCCGCCACCGGTGACGGCGACCCCAACTTCATGGGCGACGACCCCGTCCTTGCCCAGATCACCACCGCCGGCCAGCGCGCCCCCAACCTCATTGAAGGGCCGCGTACTGGCGGCGCTATGCGGCGCGGCCCCGAACTCGTCAAGGTGAACGAAGCCGACCACGCCCGTCGCGCTGCTCTTCTTGCCCGCATCGCCGAGATCGAAAAGCAGATGCCACCCACGCCACACGCCGTGGAAGGCGTGCGCGATGGCGATTACCGTCTGGCCCCGGACGGTCCCGGCGACGAGCCCTCGCCCGGCAAGACTTACCGCCCCGATTACCCGGACCTCGGCAAAGCCTATCTCCCCGAACCAGGCTCGAAGTACGAGGTGCCGTGGGTCCGTTTCGGCGCCAACGGTCTGGTTGTCGAAGACGACAACAAAGCTCCCGTGGTCCCCGCCGGTTACCTCCGCGTGCTCACCAAGGACCGGCAACTCATGCTTGCCAAGCCATTGCGGCCTGATTACACGAGCGGCGGCCGCCGCTGGGCGCTCGCTGAATTCATCGCCTCCCCGGACAACCCGCTCACATCGCGGGTTATCGTCAACCGTGTCTGGTATTGGCACTTCGGCCGCGGCATTGTCGCCACACCGGGCAACCTCGGCAAGATGGGCACGGCGCCGTCCCACCCCGAACTTCTCGATTGGCTGGCCACGGAGTTCATCCGCCAGGGCTGGAGCATCAAGCAGATCCATCGCCTGATCATGAACTCGGAGACCTACCAGCAGGCCTCCGCCCACTACGATTCCGAAAGCGCCAACAAGGACCCGGACAACATTCACCTCTGGCGATTCCCGGTGCGGCGCCTTGAAGCCGAGGCCATCCGCGACGTTATCCTCTCGGCCAGCGGCAAGCTCAACCTTGAAGCGGGCGGCCCCCCGTTCTTCCCCTCCATCCCGCCCAGCGTGCGCGAAGGTTACCGCCAGGGCAAGTGGCTGCTCACCAAGGAAGAGCCCGCCACCTGGCGCCGCGGCATCTATTCGTATTGGAAGCGCGGCATGAAGTACCCCATGTTTGAGGTGCATGATCAGCCGGACCAGAACGTCACCGCCGAAAAGCGTAACATCACCACCGTCCCCACGCAGGCGCTCACGCTGCTCAACAATGAGTTCGTGCTGATCCAGGCCAGACACCTGGCCGAGCGCGTCGTCCGCGATTCGGCCGGCGCCACGGATGAGGACCGCATCCGGGCCCTCTACCGCATCGCGCTGAGCCGCGATCCGAACCCGCGTGAACTCGAACGCCAGGCGGCTTTTCTGGCCGCCCAGCGCGGCTTCCAGGCCACGCAATCCCGCCCTGACCCGGCCCTCGCGGCCCTCACGGACCTCGCGCACGTCATGCTGAACGCCAACGAGTTCGTCTACATCAACTGACCGCACCCAGGGGATTTACCATGACACCGCTCTGCGACAATCGCGAATCGAACCGGCTGGAAGGCCACCGCCAGGGCGGCCGCCGCTTCATATCCCGCCGCGACTTCTGGTTCAACGCCGGCATGGGCCTGGGCGGCCTCGCCCTCGTCGATCTCCTGAGCCGTGACAATCTTCTCGCCGCCCCGCCGCCCACCACAGCCGGCCAGCCCGCCTGCGGCGGACAGCCCATTCAGGATTCGCCCTACCTCGCCAAGAAGCCGCACTTCAAGCCCCGCGCCAAGCAGGTGATTCACCTGTTCATGAGCGGCGGCGTCAGCCAGGTGGATACCTTCGACTACAAGCCGGATCTCTGGAAGTACCACGGCGTCGCCCTGGAAGGAAAAGGCGAAATCCGCGTGCGCCAGGGCTATCCCGGCCCCCTCATGAAGAGCCCCTTCGAGTTCAAGCAGTACGGCCAGTCCGGCTCCTGGGTGTCCAGCCTCTTCCCCAACCTCGCCACGATCGTTGACGATCTCGCCTTCATCCACTCAGCCGTCGGCAAGTCCAACGATCACGTGCTTTCGCACTATGAGTGGAACACCGGCTCCATCCTCATGGGCTTCCCCAGCGTCGGCGCCTGGGTCACCTACGGTCTCGGCAGTGAAAACGGCAACCTCCCCTCCTACGTCGTCATCTACGACCGCCGTGGAGGCCCCTTCAGCGGCCCCACCAACTGGCACGCCGGCTTCCTCCCCGCCTCCTACCAGGGCACCGTTTTCCGCTCTGTCGGCGACCCCATCCTCGACCTCTCCGCCCCGCCCCAGCACATGTCCGCCGCCGAGGAGCGCCGCCGTCTCGACCAGCTCAACTGGATGAATCAGAACCACGCCGAACAGCACCCCGGCGTCTCTGACCTGTCGGCCCGCATCGCCTCCTACGAACTCGCCTACCGCATGCAGTCCTGCGCGCCCGAAGCAGTCGACCTGTCAAGCGAAAGCGATGAGACCAAGGCCCTCTACGGCCTTGATAACCCGGTCACCGAACCCTTCGGCCGCCAGTGCATCCTGGCCCGGCGCATGATCGAACGCGGGGTCCGCTTCGTCCAGCTCTACTCGGGCTCCATCGTCAACCAGAACATCGATACCTGGGATGCTCACTCCAGTATCAAGGACAACCACACCATGCACGCCGCCGAGGTCGACAAGCCCATCACGGGACTGATCACGGACCTCAAACGCCGTGGCCTGCTCGATGAAACCGCCGTCCTCTGGCAATCCGAGTTCGGCCGCATGCCCATCTCCCAGCGCGCCCTGGGCCGCGATCACAACCCCGGCTGCCAGACCCTCTGGATGTGCGGTGCCGGAATCCAGGGCGGCCAGCACATCGGCGCAAGCGACGAGGTCGGCTACAAAGCCGCGGACCAGATCGTCTGGAACCACGATGTCCACGCCACCCTTCTCCACCTGCTTGGCATGGACCACAAACGCCTCACCTACTACTTCAACGGCCGCCACATGCGTCTCACCGACGTCCACGGGGAACTCATCCCGCAACTGGTTAAGGCGTAAGTTCACATGTTCGTCCGCCGCCGCGATCTCTGGGGCCTCCCCATCACATTGTCGCCTGCCTTCGCCGAAACCGCCTCGCTCCCGGCACACTTTCCTTCCCACGCCCCCGAACTCGCCCGTGAGATGGTCGGGGTCTCCCACGGCAATTTCAAACGCGTCCGCGAACTGGCCGATCAACACCCCGCGCTCGCCCGCGCCGCCGTTGACCACGGCTTCGGCGACTGGGAAGACGCCCTGGGCGCCGCCAGCCATGTCGGCAATCGCGAAATCGCCGAATTCCTCATCTCCCGCGGGGCCCGTCCCACCCTATTCTCGGCCGCGATGCTCGGCCAGCTCGATGTCGTCAAAGCCTTCGTCGCCGCCCAACCCGGCGTCCAGCGCATTCCCGGACCCCACAGCATTCCGCTCCTCGCCCACGCCCGCTTCGGCGGCAAACCGGCCGAGCCCGTTCTGCGTTACCTCGAGTCCCTCGGGGACGCCGGCGCACCGCCCACGGCCGCGCTCACACCGGAAGAGACCAAGGCCTTTTCCGGCGCCTACATACTCAGCGGCGACGCCGGCCGTCTCGAAGTCTCGCTGCAGAACGGATTCCTGCTACTCGCACGCCCCGGCAAGGCCGGCCACCGCCTGTTGCCCCTCGGCGGCGGCGAATTCCACCCTGCCGGCGCCCGCGACGCCCGTGTCCGTTTCACCGCGGATGGAGCTTCCCTCACGGTCCACGATGGCCCTATCATCTTCACCGCCCGCCGCGCCGCACAGTAATCCGTTCCACCCGCCAAGTCTCCCGTTCTGGTGCTAAACTCAGGGCCAATGATCAGGATCTGGTTCGCGCTCCTTCTCGCCGCCTCCTCGCTTCCGGCGCAGAACTCCTACGGCCGTGTCACCGGCCGCGTCGCCGATGACTCCGGCGCCGTCATCGCCGGAGCCGCCATCCAGGCCGTTCAACTCTCCACCAACATCACAACCACCGCCGCGTCCAATCACGAAGGCGTTTACGAACTGCTGAATCTTCTCCCTGGGGTCTACCGCCTCACCGCGCAGACCGCCGGGTTCAAGCGCACCGAACGCGGTCCCATCGATGTCCGCGTCGGCGATATTGTCACCATCGATTTCGCGCTCCAGGTGGGCGCCGTCACCGAAAGCGTCGAAGTCCGCGACGAAGCCCCGCTCATCGACACCGCCACCGCCTCCACCGGCCAGGTCATCGATCAGAAACTTATCAACGAAATGCCCCTCCCCGGCGGTGCCGTCACTTACCTCATGCAACTCTCCCCGGGCGTGGTGTCCCTCAACGCGCCCACACACGGCTGGCTCCCCCAAGCCCGCGACTCCATCGCCAACCTCGCCGTGGGCGGTTCCCGCGCCAAATCCAGCGAATTCCAGCTCGACGGCATGCCCAACATGGGCCAGGGCGGCAACCTCGGCTTCAGCCCGCCCCCCGAGATGATCCAGGAGTTCCGCATCCAGACCAACGCCTACGACGCCACCGTGGGCCGCTTCACCGGAGCCCAGGTCAACATGGTGCCCAAGGCTGGCGCCAATGACTTCCACGGCACCCTCTGGTTCTCACACCTCAGCCGCCCCCTGATGACCCACCCCTTCTTCATCAATCGCCAACTCTACGACACCGCCACCGGACCTCCGACACGCGAAAAACGCAGCCGCCTCTGGCCCGCCACCAAGACCAATCGCTACCGCATCTCCGTCACGGGACCCGTTGAGATCCCCCGCCTCTACCACGGCCGCAACCGCACCTTCTTTTCCTACGGCAATGACTTCATGCTCCGAACCTTTGCCGGCCAGATCAACCAGACCGTGCCCACCGCCGAACAACGCACCGGCGACTTCTCGCGCCTCCTCGCCCTCGGGGCCCCCTACCAGATCTACGATCCCGCCACCATCCGGGCCACTCCTGGCGGCTTCTCGCGCCAGCCCATCCCCGGCAACCGCATCCCCGCCAGCCGCCTGGATCCCGCCGCCCAGCGCCTGCTCCAGTTCTACCCGCAACCCAACACCCCCGGCACCGCCGATTTCCGCAACAACCTCATCGGAGCCAACTTCTCGCGCATCGATTACCAGGCCCACATGGCCCGCATCGATCACGTCCTCGGCGAAAAACACCGTCTCTATCTCTCCGGCAACGGCGTGTCAGTCCAGGGCGATCAGGGCCGCAACCTGAACAACGACGCCAACGGCAACCTCAGCGACGGCCAGACCCGCTCCGCCGTTCTCGACGACGTCTACATGTTCTCACCCACCCTGGTGCTCAACACCCGCTACGGCGTCTCCCGCATCGTCAACGCGTCCCGCCCGCCCACCATGGGCTTCGATCTCGCCACCCTTGGCTGGAACCAGGCCCTTCTCAGCCAGACCGAGCGCGCCGCCTGGCACCTGCCCCAAATCGACATCGATTCCTACGCCACCATTGGCTCCAATCTGCCCAGCAACACCGCCACGCTCTATCACTTCTTCTCCTCCACCGCCACTGCCGTTCGCGGCAAGCACTCCGTGCGTTTCGGCTTCGATTACCGGATCCTCCAGGAACACGGCTACAATCCGGGCAACTACGTCGGCAACCTCGGCTTCTCTTCCAACTGGACCCGCGGCCCCCTCGACACCTCGCCCGTGGCCCCCATCGGCCAGGGCCTCGCCAGTTTCCTCCTGGGCATCCCGACCGGCGGCGGCATTGACCGCAACGCCGCCCTCTCTCAACAGTCCTCCTATGCCGCTCTCTTTATCCACGACGACTTCAAGGTCTCCCGCAAGCTCACGCTCAATCTGGGCCTCCGCTGGGAATACGAACTCCCCATCACCGAACGCTTCAACCGCGCCAACCGCGGCTGGGATTTCAACACGCCCAGCCCCATCTCCGCCGCCGCGCTCGCCAATTACGCCCGCTCCCCGATACCCGATCTGCCCCCTTCCGCTTTCCGAACCCTCGGCGGCATCGGCTTCGCCGGCGTCAACGGAGCCCCGCGCGGCATCTGGCGCCCCGATCGCAATAACTACTCCCCCCGCATCGGCTTCGCTTACCTGCTGCGCCCGAAGACCGTCTTCCGGGCCGGCTACGGCATCTTCTACGAAACCTTCGGAACGGACCGCGTCGACGCCGGCCAGGTCGGCTTCGACCAGCGCACTTCTCTGGTGCCCTCATTCGATAACGGCCAATCCTTCGCCGCCGGCCTTCGCAACCCCTTCCCCGGCGGCCTCCTCGCTGCCCAGGGAGCCGCCGGCGGGCTCAACACGTTCCTCGGCCGCGCGCCCTCGTACTTCGATGTGGATCGCCGGATGGGCTATCTCCAGCGCTGGAGCGCCAACCTCCAGCAGGAACTCCCCGGACGCATGATGGTCGAAATCGGCTACGCCGCCAGCCGCGGCGCCGGCCTCGGCCTAGGCCGCAATCTCAACGCCGTCCCGAATTCCCATCTCTCCACTTCACGCGAACGCGATCAGGCGGCGATTGACCTGCTCACTCGCGCCAACCTCCAGAACCCGTTCTTCGGCCTCCCCGAATTCAATGGCACCGGCCTGCAGGGACGCCTGGTTTCCCGCAACCAACTCGTCGTTCCGTATCCCCACTTCGCTTCCATCAACACCACCACCGGCCAGGGCTACTCCTGGTATCATGCGGGCCACCTCCGCTTTGACCGCCGCTTTGGCTCCGGCTATCTGGTGGGCGCCTCATACACCTGGTCCAAGTTCATGGAGGCGGTGGAACTGCTCAACGCGGCTGACCCCATGCCCCACCGCGTCATCAGCCCCCAGGACCGTCCTCACCACCTCGTCGTCCACTTCCAGGCCGAACTTCCCTGGGCCAGGAACCGCTGGTTCGGCGGCTGGTCCACCCAGGCCATTTACCAGTGGCAGTCCGGACCCCCCATCGGCTTTGGCAACGCCATCTACCGCGGCGACTGGTCCAACATCACGCTCCCTTACGCCGATCGCACCGTCGAGCGCTGGTTCAACACCGCCGGCTTTGAACAGAACCCCCAGCGCCAGCTCGGCTCGAACGTCCGAACCCTGCCTCTCCGTTTCTCCGGACTCCGCGCCGACGGCTGGAACAACTGGGATCTCTCCTTCTTCAAGAACTTCCGCTTCCGCGAAAGGGCCACGCTCCAGCTCCGCGTCGAAGCTCAGGACGCTCTCAACCACGCCATGTTCGCCGCCCCGAACACGGCCCCCACCAACACGCTGTTCGGCCAGGTCACCGCCACCATCTGGAGCGAGCAGCGCAAAGCCAGCGTCGCCGCAAAAATCCTGTGGTAGCGCGAAACAGACGATAGAGGAACATGGAAGGAACTCTTGTCCGAACTCTGATTCTCGCCACCGCCGCCACGGCCCTCTGGGCCGCCGGGCCCGTGCGCGACCTCGCCTCGCACCCGCGCCTCGGCAAAGGCTGGCGCGGAGAAATCCGCAACGGCTGGATCCCGGTCCATCTGGAGGGCCCGCCCGCGCAGCTCGGGTTCCAGAACGGCTACCTCCTTGCCGAAGAGACCGAGGACCTGTTCCGCACCGTGGTCAAGTCCACCCAACACGACGCCCGGAAGAAATGGGCCTTCTACCGCACTGCCGCGCAGCACATCCTCTGGCCACGCATCGAAGCCGAGTACCGGGAGGAACTCCAGGGTATTGTCGACGGCCTCGCCGCCCGCGGCGCCCGCCTGGACCTCTGGGATGTCGTCGCCCTCAACGCTTTCCTCGAACTGGTGCCCTATTACACGCCCTGGTATCAACGGAACAAGGGCCGCCGGAACGCCTTCATCCCGTTGCCCGAACGCTGCAGCGCTTTTGTCGCCACCGGTTCCTACACCCGCGACGGCCGCCCCGTCATCGCCCACAACGCCTGGACCGACTATCACGTCGGCTCCCGCTGGAACATCATCTTTGACGTCGCGCCGGCCCGCGGCCACCGCTTTATCATGGATGGCCTTCCGGGCGTGATTCACTCCGGTGATGACTTCGGAATCAATGCCGCCGGCATCATGATCACCGAAACCACCATCAGTGCCTTCCGCGGTTTTGACCCCAACGGCATCGCCGAGTTCGTCCGCGCCCGGAAAGCCATGCAGTACTCGTCCTCCATCGACGACTTCGACCGCATCATGCGCCAGGGGAACAACGGCGGCTATGCCAACAACTGGCTTGTCGCCGACAGCAAGACCGGCGAAATCGCCTCGCTCGAACTCGGCCTGAGGAACGTGATCCTGAAGCGCACCCGCGACGGCTACTTCGCCGGCGCCAACTTCCCGGTGGATGAAAAGCTCCGCGCCGAAGAGACGGACTTTGACCCCAATAACACCGGCAACAGCGCCAACGCGCGCCGCGCCCGCTGGGATCAGCTGATGGCCAAGCACAAGGGCAGCATCGACACCATGCTCGCCCGGCAGTTCCTCGCCGACCACTTCGACACCCACGACCGCCGCGAACAACCCAACGAACGCACCCTCTGCGGCCACATCGACCTCTCACCGCGCGGCCTTCGCGGCTGGCAGTACCGGCACGGGCCCGCCGGCGCCGTTCAGAACAAGGTGGCCGACGCCGCCATGGCCGGCCGTCTCGCCCTCGACGCGGCCATGGGCCACGCCTGCGGCCGCAACTTCGACGCGGCCGATCACCTCGCCAAGTACCGCCGCTTCCGTTGGCAAAAGGATATCCTGCGCGACCTCCCCGCCAGCCCCTGGACCACGTTCGAGGCAGCCCCGGCGAATCCCTGAACCAGAACTGGCGGCCTTGCGATGAAAACAACCACCGAGCACGGGCAGTTGCTGGAAATCCTCAGGGCCCGTTTCGAGAAGAACACGAAACGGCACCCTGGTATCCCGTGGGAGCACGTCGAAACCAGGCTCCGGGCTCATCCGGAGAAGCTCCGCTGCCTGCACGAAATGGAGCAGACCGGGGGCGAGCCAGACGTCGTTGGCCCCCCGGACGATAGCGGCGCTTTCCTGTTCATCGATTGCGCGGCGGAAAGCCCGGCCGGCCGCCGGAGTCTCTGCTACGATGAGGCGGCTTTGGAGGCGAGACGCCAGAACAAGCCGGCAGGCAGCGCGCTCGGCATGGCCGCCGCAATGGGTGTCGACATCCTGACCGAAGCCCGCTATCGCGAATTGCAGAAACTCGGCGCGTTCGACACGAAGACCTCAAGCTGGATCAAAACGCCTGAGCCGGTCCGGAACCTGGGCGGCGCGCTCTTCTGCGACCGGCGCTATGACGCCGTCTTCGTCTATCACAACGGCGCCGAATCCTACTATGCCGCCAGAGGGTTTCGCGCCGCGGTCAAGGTTTGAACCACCGGCCGCCAGGGCACCGGGCCAACAGCGGCAAGTCTAGCCCGGCAGCGGAGCGCGCTCGATATGGGCCGTGTGGTGCCGCGAATGCCAGCAATACAGGGCAAGCTGCTGTTCAAGAGACGTCACTCCATTGGCCGGATGAAAGAACGTCCGCGTGAACTGCTCCGGCGTAAGGGACCGGAACATCGTCACCCAGCGCCGATGCAGACCTTCGAGCAGCCCCAGCGAAACCTCCACCGGCAACGCCCGCCCGTCGGCCATCTCCGCCCACGCCACTTCGTCGTACGGCATGATCGTGGGGTTATCCTCGGTCAAGGCAAACTTTGACCTCAGGTAGGCGTTCATGTGGCTATCGGCCAGATGGTGCACCACTTGCCGCACAGTCCACCCACCCGGGCGGTAGGGCGTGTCGAGGGCCGCATCATTCAACCCCGCGGTCAGCTCCCGCAAACGCCCGGGCAACTGCTCCAGGTGGCCAATCCAGCGTTCGCGATCTTCGGCCGAAATCGCCGCCGGCGTCTGGTGCCCTCCAATCGGATATCGCAGATGATCCATGAAGCCTCAGCGTGCGGCGGCCCGGGAAGCGCCAATGTCGCGTTTCACGTTTTCCGCCTGAAACAGGTGGCGCCGCTCGTGGGCCGTGAACAACTCGAAAGCCGAACCCAGCGGGTACTTAATCCAACTGGCGAACGGCGATTGTACCCGGGCGTTCGCATCCACAACGCGGCTGCGTTCCAGGCGCTCCCGCGTCCCATCGTGCATCGCCTGAAACCGCGCCCGGGCCTCCTGCCGCGTTCGCAGCGCAGCCGGTTCGAATGCCGGGGGTGTCTTCCCCTTCCCCCGGCTGTAGGGTGGTTCAAGAAACGCGATGAACTTTCGCACCCACCAGGGGTGCTTTACCGCCGCCGCGCCCGGCCGGGCCACGGCCAGAGCCGCATCCCATTCCTTGATCATGCCCTGCCCCGTCAGGTCAAGGTGCTCCAGACACTTGGCGATCGACCAGCCTCCGTTGGAGGCGGGCGTGTGAAACTGCTCCTCGGTCAAACCGTCAAGCAGCCGGTCCAACTCCTGTTCCAGGGCGGTAAGCTGGGCCAGCACGCCGTCCTGATCGAACTGTGCGCTCGGAGGCTGAGTTAACATCAGTCGACAATCTCCTTAATCACCTGGCCTTCCACATCCGTCAGCCGCATGTTCCTGCCGTTGTGGAAATAGGTAAGCTTCTCATGATCCATGCCCATGCAATGCAGCATCGTGGCATGCACATCGTTGATCGACTTCTTGTTCTCCTCAGCCGCGTAGCCGTATTCGTCCGTCGTGCCCACAATCTGCCCGCCTTTGATACCGCCGCCGGCCAGCCAGATGGTGAAGCCATACGGATTGTGATCGCGTCCGTTCATCCTCTGCGAGATGGGAAGGCGCCCGAACTCACCATGCCAGATCACCAGCGTGTCATCCAGCATGCCCCGGCCCTTTAAGTCCGTCAGCAGGCCGGCGATGGGCAGATCGGTCTCCGCGCAGTGCATCTCATGATTTTCCTTCAGGTCCCAGTGCGCGTCCCAGCTCTCCTGAAAGTTCCCGCCGCCGGAATACACCTGCACGAACCGGACGCCGCGCTCCACCAGCCGCCGGGCCATCAGCAACTGCCGTCCCACGTAGTCCGTCTGCTTCCCGCCAACGCCATACAACTTCCGGGTCGCCTCGGATTCGGCGCCCAACCCGACGGCTTCCGTGGCGTGCGTCTGCATCCGGAAGGCCAGTTCGTAGCTCGCCACACGGGCCGAAAGCTCCGTATCGGCCGGGTTGCGCCGCCGGTGATCCTCATTCAACTGCTGCACGAAGTCCAGCCAGCGCCGCTGGCGCTCCGGCGACCGGTCCGATGGCGGCTTCAGGTCCACAATCGGATCCCCTTGCGACCGGAACGGCGTGCCCTGATAGGCAGCCGGCATGAACCCATTCGACCAGTTGGGCGCCCCGCCAATCGGGCCCCCGCGCCAATCAGTGAACACCACAAAACCCGGCAGATTCTGGTTCTCGCTGCCCAGGCCGTAGGTGAGCCAGCTCCCCATGCTGGGATAGCCCGCGGTGACGAATCCGGTGTTCATCTGGAACAGCGCCGGGCCATGGTCATTGCTCTTCGACACCATGGACCGGATGAAGGCCAGGTCATCCACGTGGCCGGCGATGTGCGGAAACAACTCCGAGACGTCCATGCCGCACTGGCCATGCTTCTTGAACTTCCAGGGCGACGGCATCAGGCCGCCGGGATGGCCCTGGCTGGGCACCACCGGCCCCTTGCCCGTCAACGCCTCACCGGCCCGCTGGGCCAGCAGAGGCTTCGGATCGAACGTGTCCATGTGGCTCACGCCGCCGTAGCAGAAGATCGAAATGACGCTTTTCGCCTTGGCAGTGAAATGAGGCTGGCGCGGCGCCAGAGGTGACAACACCTGTCCCGCCGTGACCGCGGGCGCCGCACTCAACAGATCCGCGAACCCCAGCCCCGCGATGCCGCCCCCGGCGCGCCACAACAGTTCGCGCCGCGAATAGAAACGTTGGCTCATCGTATGGTCTCCCATGTTTGCCTCAAGGAACGAACACGAACTCGTTGCTGTTCACCAGCGCCTGGCAAAAATCCACCAGCCCGTTTGGTCCCGCGTCCGCAAACGAGGCGGCGCGGGCCAGTTCGCTCGCTCCCGGCGGACGCCCCAGCGCCAACTCGTAGCCCAACCGGATCTGATCGTTCAGACCCGGCCCGGCTTCCTTCCGCAAACGCTCCGCGAACCGGCCGGCGTGCAAAAGCACCGACGCATTGTTCATCAGGATCAAAGCCTGCGGCGCGATGATGCTGCGGTTGCGCCGTGCGCAGTGCGCCATGCCGTCCGGCTTGTCGAACACCTCGAACATCGGATAGCCGATGGTCCGTTTGTTGAATACGTACAGGCTGCGGCGCCACGTGGAGGGATCCGTGTCCGGCTTGCCTGGCCAGGTTCGCTTGGACGAGGACTGGAACAGATCCGGGTCAATGTAGGGATGCACGGCGGGCCCGCCCACGGTGCGGTCCAGTGACCCGGCCACGGCCAGAATGCCGTCGCGGATGATCTCCGCCTCCAGCCGCTTGCGGGGCATGCGCCACAGGAAGCGGTTCCCGGGGTCCTTCGCCAGATTGGCTTCGATATCGTCACTCGCCATCCGGTAAGCCTGCGAGTTCAGGATGAGCCGCTGGATGTGCTTCACGCTCCAACCGCTCTGCACAAACTCGACCGCCAGCCAGTCGAGCAGTTCCGGATGCGTCGGCCGTTCGCCCATCTTCCCGAAGTTCGACGGCGTCCGGACCAGGCCCTCGCCGAAATGCTGCGACCAGATCCGGTTCACGGCCACACGCGAGGTCAACGGATTATCCGCCGACACCACCCACTCGGCGAAACCGCGCCGCCGGTGGCTCGACGTTGCGCCGGCCGGAGGCTCCGGGTACCGCCAGTCTTCCGTACGCGTCACCGAAAGAATCCCCGGCTTCATCAGGCTGCCATGCTGTCCAGTGGCGCCGCGAATCAGGAAGTGCGATGGGGGAGCCACGGAACCAGGCTCCTCCACCGTCATCGCGTGGGCCAGTTCGGCCGGGCGGTCCTGTTCAATCCCCTTGATCTGGTCCAGCAGTTCCTTGCGGCGGGCCGTATCCCCGGCCGAGAGCGCCGCATCCAACTCGTCCGGCAGAACGTTCAGAGTCTTTTCCACCTGCAGCGCGTTCAAACGCTGCCCCTCGGTGCGCTTCTCGGGCGGGGTCGCCAGAGCCAGTTTCACATAGGGCGCCAGCCGGTCCTTCTTCGCATCCATGATCCGGTCGCGGTAAGGCTTCTCAATCGCCATGATCTGCTTCCGCACGGGCTTGACGCGCTCCTCCACCGCCTCCACCGCGGCCTTCCAACGGGCTTGCTCTTCGGCCGGAACAATCGGCACATCCTTGCCTTTGAACGGGAAGAACACCGCCTGAATACGGTAATAGTCTTTCTGCGGAATCGGATCGAACTTGTGGTTGTGGCAGCGCGCGCACTGCACGGTCATGCCCAGCAGGCCCTGCACCGTCGTCGCCACCACGTCGTCCAGTTCGTCCAGGCGCGTCTGCTCGCTCTTCACGTTGTTCTCAGCGCCCAGCCGGAGGTAGGTGGTCGCCACCAGGGAATCCGGCGATGCGTCGTACTCGTCGCCCGCAAGTTGCAGCCGCACGAACTTGTCGAACGGCATGTCTTCGTTGTGCGCCTTCACCACCCAGTCCCGGTACCGGAAGGCATGGCTGCGATCGCGGTCATATTCGTAACCGCCGGAATCGGCGTAGCGCACCAGGTCAAGCCAATGCCGGCCCCACCGCTCACCGTAGTGCCTGGAAGCGAGCAGCCGCTCCACCAGGTTTTCCCACGCCTTGGGCGAGCGGTCTTGAACGAATGCCTCCACCTCCTTGGGGGTGGGAGGAAGTCCCAGCAGGTTCAGCGAAGCACGCCGGATCAGCGTGCGGCGGTCCGCCTCCCGCGAAGGCGTCAACCCATTGGCCCGGTGGGCGGCCGCCAAGAACGCATCCACCGCGTTGCCACCGGGACGATTGCCTGAGGGCACGGCCGCTCGAACCGGCTTCCGGAACGCCCACCAATCGCGCTCCGCCGCCGTGATGGGGCGCTCTTCCAGCTTTGCCAGAGCCGCCGCCTTATCGTCCTGAACGCCTTGAACCGGCAGGTTTGCTCCGGCATCGATCCAGCGTTTCAGAACGTCCAGATCGGCCGCTGCCAGCTTTTTCCCGGGCGGCATGGACGGCTGATCCAGCCCCGCCGCGAAGCGGTACAGCCGGGACGCCGCATGATTCCCAGGCGTGACCGCGGGGCCTTTTTCGCCCCCTGTAAGCACGGACTCACGGGTCCTCAAATCGAGTTTCGAAAGCTTGGAAGCGGCCCCGTGGCAAGCCGTGCAGTTATCCTTGAGAACCCGTGCCGCCTCCTCTTCAAGCGAGGCGGCGGCCATGGGCCACGCTGCGCACAAGAGCAGCCAAACAGCGCTGAGTTTCATTGCATTTATTGTAGTACGCGCCCCCCAAGTGGTATGGTATGGCATGTCCAGCCGCCGCGATTTTCTGGGAATGATACTGGCCGCACCGGCCATCGCCGCCAAAGGCCGTGTCCACCTGGCCATGCATCAGACCACAATGGCCGGGGCCGGGTTCCGCCGGTCTCTGGAAGCCTGCGCCAAGGCGGGCATCCGGTCAGTCGAGGTGATTCCCGCTCACACCGACGAATTCATCGCGAAAGAGGGCGTCGCCGCCGCCCGCCGCCTGCTGGGCGACCTGGGGATCAAGGCCGTCTCCAGTGGTGGTGTCCGGGGCCTTGCGGAGCCCGGCCCCGGCCGCCCCAAAGCCATCGAAGAACTCAAGTTCCGTGCCAACCGTGTGGCTGAACTGGGCGTGGATCGTATGGTGTGCCCTTGCGGCGCAACCGCCAAATACACCCCGGACGATTACGAACGGGGTGTCGAGAACCTGCGCGAAGTGGGCGAGATCGCCAAGGGGTCCGGCGTGGTCGCCATGCTCGAATTCATGCGCGGTTCAACCTTCATCGGCTCCCTGCCGACGGCGCTCGAAATGACACGCAAGGCCAACCACCCCAACCTGAAGCCGATGCTCGATTTCTACCACTTCTGGGCGGGCCTCAGTAAGCTCGATGATCTGGCGCTCATCCGCCCCGGCGAGATTCACCATGTCCACTACCAGGACGTGCCCCGCATGCCCCGGGAACTGCTCGACAACTCGACCCGCGACATCCCCGGGGATGGCGGAGCGCCCGTGGAAGAGATGCTTCGCCGCGTCGCGAAAGTGTATCAGGGGCCCCTCTCCGTCGAACTGTTCTACCCAAGGCTCCAGAATGGCGATCCCCTGGCTGTGGCCCAAGAGATTCGCAGCAAGTCGGAAACCGTGATGCGCCGCGCCGGAGTCCTGTAGGCAGCCCCGCTACAGGCCCATTCGTTCCAGCTTGCGGTACAGCGTCTTTCGCTCGATACCCAGAATCTTCGCGGCCCGGCTCTTGTTGTTGTTCACCGCGGCCATCACCTTCCGGATCTGCTCCGCCTCGGTATCCGCAAGCGACTCGGTCACGCCCTCCCGCGGGTTCATGTCCTCAATCGCCTGCAGCACCGAATCCATGTCAATGCGGCCCCCGGCGGAAAGAATCGCCAGCCGCTCCATCATGTGTTGAAGCTGCCGGACGTTGCCCGGCCATGTGTACTCTTCAAGAGCCTTAAGTCCGCTCTCGGTGAGACGCGCCGCCAGATTGTAGCGCTCGTTGTACTTGCGCAGGAAAGCGTGCGCCAGCAGGTTGACGTCGCCCGCGCGCTCGCGAAGCGGCGGCAGCCGCAAACGGAACGTATTGATGCGGAACCAGAGATCCTGCCGGAACCTGCCCTCGTCCACCATCTTCTGCAGATCGCGATTGGTGGCGCAGACCACACGCACATCCACTTTGCGCGATCGCGCCGCGCCCACCGGACGCACTTCATGTTCCTGCAGGAACCGCAGCAGCGAAAGCTGGAAGTTGAAATCAATCTCGCCGATCTCGTCCAGGAATACAGTGCCCCGGTTGGCCGACTCGAACACACCCGTACGGTCCCGGTCGGCGCCCGTGTAGGCGCCTCGCATCGCGCCGAACAGTTCGCTCTCCAGCAGTGAAGGCGCAATGGCCCCGCAATCCACCGGAACGAACGGACTGTCAAACCGGCGGCTGTGCCGGTGAATCATGCGCGCGATCAGTTCCTTGCCGGTGCCCGTTTCGCCTTCGATCAGCACCGTGGCATCGGTGGGCGCCACCCGGGAGATCACCTTGTAGACCTCCACCATCGGCGCGGAACTGGCGATCACCTCGGAATCGGGAATGTTGTCGACATCCGTTTCTTCATCGCCCTCGGAGGCGGCCAAAGCCGACTCGGCCCGCCGGATCTTCTCCAGCATGTCGTCGAAATCGAACGGCTTGGCAACGTAGTCAAAAGCGCCGCCGCGCGTCGCCGCCATCACCGTTTCCATCGACGCCCGGGCCGTCATCAGAATCACGGCGCAGGAGGGGTTCGACCGCCGGGCCGCTTCCAGTACATCCAGCCCGGTCTTCTCGTCAATGTAGATATCCGACAGAACGATGGGATAGCATTCGCCGGTCAGGCGCGCCATCGCCTCACGCGTCGAAGCCACCGCATCGACGCTATACCCCTCGCAATCGAGGAACGCCGTGATGGTGGCGCGGACCGAAGAGTCGTCCTCAACCACCAGAAGTCTCGTAGGGCTCATGCCGCCGCCTCGTGAACCGGAAGAACCACCGTGAAGCACGAACCGGCGCCAGGCGTGCTGGCCACCGTGATGCTCCCCCGGTGGACCTGGACAATCTGCTCGACGATGGAAAGCCCGATGCCGGTGCCGGCCACGCCGGAGGCCTCGGCCTTGGACGTGCGATAGAACTTGGTGAAGATGCTCTTCAACTCCTTTTCGTCCATTCCGATCCCTTGATCGGTAACTGAAAGACGCAAGCCGCCGTTGTCGCGTTTCGCCGCCACCGTCACCTCGGTTTCGGCGGGGGAGTACTTCACGGCATTGGTCAGCAGGTTGTACACGGCGTACTCCATCAATTCGCGGTCTCCCAGCAGAACGGCTTCTTCCATTGTCCCGTAACTCAGCCGGATTTTCTTCTGCTCCGCCAGCGGCAGCGCCCGCGCCGCGCAAGCCTCGATCACGGCGGTGGATGAAAACGGCTCCCGTTTCAGGTCGATCTGGCCCTCGGAAAGCCGCTCCACATCAAGAAATGTCTGGATCATGCCCGCCAGCCTCTTCGATTCGGCGTTGATCATGCGAGCCATCTCCCGGCGCTTCTCCTCGTTCAGGTTGTAGCGGCCCATCAATTCGCTTGAACCCTGAATCGCGGTCAAAGGTGTGCGCATTTCGTGCGTCACAAAGTGGATCGCCTGCCGGTACCGGTCCTTGTCGCGCCGCGTGCGGCCCAGTTCCGCCCGCACCGTGAAGTACTGGTACGCCGCCGCGCCCGCCGCGCTCAGCCAGGCCGCTGACACCGTGGCGAAGTACGGAAACACCACGTCATTCAGGAAGGCGGCATGAGGCGTGGCGTGCGCCGCGGCAAGCAGCACACCCGCCGCCACGTAGGCCCTCCAGCCAGCCAGAAAGTGGAAAATCACTCCGTTCAGCACCGCAAGAACAAGACAAACGGCGGCCACGGTCCACGGCGGGGCATCGCGGAGGAAGACGCCTCGGGCCAGGGTTTCAAACGTCTGGGCGTGAATCTCCACGCCCATCATCATCGAATCCAACGGCGTCATCAGACGATCGCGGGCAGCCGACTGCGCCGTCACCCCCACGAACAGAATCTTGCCCGCCAGCTTCAAGTGAATGTTCGGGTCCCGCGTCACCTCGATCAGCGGGATCACCGGCGGCGCCCCCGGCGGCCGCTGGTAGCGCACTCGCACGGCCCGCGCCGTTTCACGGGCGGCGGGAATCAGCCGGGACTGCCCGCCCTCCATCACCACCTCAAGGGCATCGGGAAGCTCCACCACCTTGGGCCCCCCGGCGGCAATCCTCCAGGCCTCAAAGGAAAGGGCCCAGAATCGTTTCTGCTTTGCCGCCTTCTCCATCGGAACCCGCCGGTTCACCGGGTCCGGGTCGGCATAGACGTGCCCCGTGGCGCGGGCATGTTTCGCAAAGCGCGGCAATGGCTCCTGCCAGCCGTCGCCCGCCGGCATCAGTTCGATTGGAAGAATCAGGTTCGGCGTCCGTGAGAACACGCGTTCCAGCCTGGCATCGATATCTTTGTCCTGGGCATCGGGAAGCGTGATGTCGATGGCCACGGCCGCGGGATGCGCCAGCGCCGCCTTCTCCAGTGCGTCGGCCAGCGTGGCCCGGATCCGCGGCATGCCCCCCGTCAAGGCGAGCGTCTGTTCGTCCACGGCCAGCACCACGGATTGCGTGGGCCCGGCCGCTTCCGGATGAAGCCGGAAAAGCCAGTCGTAGGCGTAGCGATCAATGCTTTCGGCCAGCGGCGTGAACGAGACGGCAAGAGCCACCATCGCCGCGGCCGCCAGCACGGCGAGATAAGGAACCGGAATGTCAAGCCGGCGCGGCATCACCTGGGCTTTCGGCTCATCACCTGTTCCACCGCCGACGGCGCGCGGGGCAGATGCCCGGTGAGCAGTTTGCCGCCGGTGGCTGTGACCAGCACCATGTCTTCCAGACGCACACCCAGATTCTCTTCGGGGATGTAGAGGCCGGGCTCAATCGTTACGATCATGCCCTCAGCCAGCGGTAGCGTGGCATCGAAAGCGTCATGGACGTCCAGACCCACATGGTGGCCCAATCCGTGGTTAAAATACTCGCCCATCGGCTTGCCTAAACGAGCCTTGCCCTGGCTATCGAAGAAATCCTTCACCAGCGTGTGCAGCGAGTTGGCCATGCCGCGGCCCAGGGTCACACCCGGCTTCACGGCATCAATGGCCACCTGTTGGGCATCCAGCACCAGTTGATAGACCTCGCGCTGACGCTGCGTGAACCGGCCATTCACCGGCACCGTGCGCGTGATATCGGCTGCGTAACCGCCGCACTGCGCGCCCACGTCCATCAACAGCACCTCACCCGAATCCATCCGCCGCGAGTTGTGGAAGTAGTGGAGCGCCACCGAGTTCGGGCCCGCACCCACAATCGGCGGATAGGCGTCCATCTCGCACCCGCGATCGTTGTACGTCTTTCGCATGAGGCCGGCAACCTGATACTCGAACAGTCCCGGCGCGATGGCTCGCCAGGCCGCGCGGTGCGCTTCCACGGAAGCTTCCAGCGCACGTGTGATCGCCTCCTGCTCGGCCGCCGACTTCACCATCCGCAGCCGGGCGATGGCGTTGCGGGCGTCACCAAACGTGCGCACGGGAAGCAGCGCGCGAAGCTTCTGGTCCAACGGCGTGGCGGAAATCGTGTAGATGCGCGGCGCGCCCTCAATCAACTTGGGCAGCCGCGATTCGAACGTCTCGATGGGCTCAACGGCCGCGAAACCCGTCCGTGCCGGGGCGTCGGCGTCCTCGGGGGCAAGGCGGCGGCCGTGCCACTTCTCGTAGTTCTTGTCGCGGCGCGGCAGGAACAGGATCTCGCCGCCGGGCAGGCTGGCGCCAATGGCCACCATCCCGCCCGGATCGCTCTGGCCCGTCAGGTAAAGGTAATTGGTGTCCTGAAGATAGATGGAACGACTGTTGTCGGGCAATTCGGCGGCCGCCGCGGCCACAACAATACCGTCCGGAAGCGCCTTGCGAAGCGCTTCGCGCCGCTGGGCATAATCGGCGGCGGGAACCTGGGCCAGGACGGCTAAAATCGCGGGGAGGAGCATTTTCATTGAGTATAGACGCGCCACGCGGCGCTTGGGTGGTGACGGACCCGTAATGCTAAAGTGGAGGCTCGGGCAGGAGTGAACGTAAACGACCATGAGCTTTTCGGTGACGGTGAAAGAGGCTGGCGCGGTAACGGTGGTGACGGCTGAGGGGCGAATCACAATCGGCGGCGGGTCCGACGCCCTGAACAAGGCCATGAACGGCAGGCTGGGCGAAGGCCAAACCCGCTTTCTCCTCGCGCTGGGCGGGGTCAGCTACATGGATAGCGCCGGCTTGGGTGTCATCACCGGCATGCTGGCCTCATGCATGAACCGTGGCGGTGAGTTGAAACTGGTCACCCCCAGCCTGAAGGTTCGCGCTCTGCTCGAAGTCACCAACCTGTGGCCGACCTTCGAGGTCCACGCGTCGGAACAGGAAGGCGTCGCCAGCTTCGGAGGCTGACCGCTGATTTTGACCGCCATTTGACGCCAGTTACGGGCAGTTAGTAGGATAGCTGCTGCCATGACTCCCTCCAACGATACCCGAAAACGCTGTTTCGTGATCATGGGATTCGGCCAGAAAACCGATCCCTCTACCGGACGGACTCTCGACCTCGATTCCACCTACGATGAACTGATCAAGCCCGCCGTTGAGCAGGCCGGGCTTGAATGCAAACGGGCCGACGAGATTCAGCATTCCGGGTCCATCGACGCCCGGATGTACGAGGAGCTCCTGCAGGCCGACCTCGTCATCGCGGACATCTCCACTCTGAATGCGAACGCGCTCTATGAGCTGGGCGTCCGCCACGCCTTGAGACCCAGAACCACCATCGTCATCGCCGAACAAGAACTTCGCTATCCCTTCGACCTGAACCACATCCTGATTGAATCGTACAAACACAGCGGCGAAGGCATTCTGCATAAGGAAGTGGTGCGGTTCAAGCAACTGCTGGCGGGGAAGATCCAGGCCGTCCTGAGTTCCGAAGCAGTCGACAGCCCCGTCTACACCTACGTTCAGAACCTCCGGCAGCCGAAGCGCGCGCCGGTGGTTCGCCGTGGACGTGCGGAGGATCTGGGTGAAGCCGCCGCCCCGCTGCCCGGAGGCCTTGCGCTACTGCGGGCAGCCCGGCAGCAAATTCGCGAGCTGAACTTCGGCGAAGCGCGCGAATCTCTGCTGAAAGCCAGGGACCTGCTGCCCGGCAACGTCAGCGTCGTGCAGCAACTCGCTCTGGCCACCTACCGCCACAAACAACCCTCAACGGAAGAGGCTCTGCTCGAAGCCCGCGGCGTCCTCCAAACCATCGACCCTCTGCAATCCCGCGACCCGCAGACCCTCGCCCTCTGGGGCGCCGTGCATCGCCGCCTCTGGCTCCTGCAAAAAGACCAGGCTCATCTTGATCAAGCTATCCTGGCCTACGAGCGCGGCTTCCGCGTACGCAATGATCACCGCAGCGGCATCAACGCCGCACTCCTCTACAATGCCCGTGCCGTCCTGCCAGGCAGAACGCCCGAGGAAGCAATCACCGACTATCACACGGCACGCAAAATCCGCACCGAAGTCCGCGATCTTTGCCGCCTCATGGTAGACTCCGACGACGGCGCCAGCTACTGGGTGCACGCCTCCCTCGCCGAGGCCCTGGTGGGCCTGGGCGACGAAGACGCCGGGCGCCGGGTGATCGAGACCGCCGAGCCCGCCGCCGAGCCCGAAGACTGGATGGCGGCCACCACCGAGGAGCGTCTGCGTGAGCTCCACACGTACCTGAATGCCTTCAACGGGAAGGCCCACACAGCCGGTGCCGATTAGTCAGTCACAATGAAACGACCAACCCCTGACCTGGGACGCGGGTTACGCTGGGGTCAGGAAAACCAAACGCGGCGCAGAGCCGCAAAGGACAAGGAGTTGGTCTATGAAAACTATACTGTACGTGGGA